>DHJN01000226.1:15171-33173 GCA_002404345.1 Actinobacteria bacterium UBA4719
CACCCCGACCAGTGCCACAGGTCGCTGATGCGGGAATGCCGCACCCTGGGCGCGGTTTCCCAATTCCCAGCAGTCGCGACAGAGGCCTCGAGGGAACAAAAAGGAACACGAGGGAACTCCAGGGAAAGCCGGGGCCGACTACGACGGGCAGAAGAACACCCGGCCTCCCAGCACGACGTAGCAGACCCCGCGGCACAGTAGGGTCCTTCAGGGCACTGTGATCCTCCGTCCACAACGAAGAGGCCGCTTGGTCAGGAGCTCCGCCGGCCAGGACCCAGTGCCGATCCGAAGTCAGCAAGCTCGTCAGGCTCGGGACCGTCAGCGAGCGCCACCCCGGAGGAGGATCCAGTCGACCCTGGCGCCCTTAACTCGGCCAAATGGGTGTGTTCAGATGACGCGGGGCGAGACATTTGGTCGTCCGTAAGGGATCGGCGTACGAGAATCGAAGCTGGGTCCGGGTGTCGGCCTGGCTTTGACCTTGAGCTCCACCTCAGCGATAGCCTCGGCGACTGTCGGTAGCTGGGGTTGTCTCTTCGCGCGTGCGCGCGAATTCGTTGGTAGGCTTGGTCGATTGTGATCCCCTTGGCTTGTTCGATGACTACCACGGGTGAGGACACTGGCTTGACTGCTCCGCCAGTTCCTGCGCATCAACGGGGTGTTTCGCTATCCCTGTCGTGGGTTTTGGTGGTGTCCGGAGGGGTGGTCTGGCCGGACCCATCTGAGGTGGCGCCTTCCTCTTCGAGCGAGTTGTCGTGATGAGGGTCGACCTTGTCAGCTTTGCGGAACTGGTCGTCGACGTCGGAGCGCTGACTGGACGCCTCAGTCTTCTGGCGCTCCGCGGCCAGAGCCAGTTGCTCTGCCTTCGCCGCTTTGATATCTGACTCGGCTTGCGCTGCGCGAGCACGGGCGTCAACCTCGGCCGCCTTACTCTCACGTTGTTGTACGTGGCTGGACTGCTCCCGTGCTTCCGATCGCAGGGTCTCAGCTTGCTCGGCTCTTTTCGCCCTGCGTTGGCGACCCCCGATAACGACTACTGCCGCGATGACGGCGATCACCACAACGGCCAGAATGAGCCAAAGCAATGCGTTGCTCTTCATTGCGTCCTTCCTAGGTCAGCTCGATTGGGTCCGGCTCAGCTCGAGGGCTGCGGAAAGCGGCACTTGACTTTGGGGTTGACCCCCAGATAGTTCAGGGGTCCAGCCACGACCGTGACGGTGACCGTCGCCACCCCCGCGCAGTTCTGCGGCGACGAGCCAAAGTAGCCTCGTTGGCCCACGGCCACCGCACCGATCGCCAACCAGATGACGACCAACAGCCCCATCAGCCTCCTCATGCGTTCCAGCGTACCCGTGGGTGAAAGCCTGAACCACAAGACAATCCGGTTTCCCAAGATCATGCCCGCCAGGAAGAGCCCGGCGGCGGGTGTCATAGGGCCGGATAGCCCGCGTCGGCTGAATCAACCCGTGGCTCGGAGACTCCACTTCGTGGGGAGATAGGGGTGATGTCTGTCGGTCTACACTTTACCCATCTGAGCCGCGAGCGGGCAGGGCCGCTGCGCGACGCGCACTTGGGGTACGAGGTACTCGGCGGGCCATCCAGGGCCACCCGAGCAGAACGGGAAGGGAGTTCAGATGATCATTTTGGGAATCGTGCTTGTGGTCGTGGGACTGGTCGCAGGCATACCCATTCTGGAGACGATCGGCGTCATCCTGCTGGTGGTTGGCGCAATCCTGTGGGTCCTGGGCTCTATGGGCCGCGCGGTCGGCGGACGGAAGCACTACTACTGACATATCGCACGATACTGACGGAGATCTTCCACCGCGGGCGTCAACGAGGGCCAACCTGCCCCCCATGCGGTTGAGGGACCGAACGAGAAGGGAGCCCGTGATGGGCTGGGTCGACAAGCTGAAGAACAGGAGAAACAGAGCCAAGGGCGCGTCCAAGGAGCACATTGGCAGGGCGACGCACAACGAGAATATGGAACGTGAAGGCAAGACCGATCAGAGGGTGAGCAAACTCAAGCAGGCTGGCGAGAAGGTCAAGGACGCTTTCAAGAAGGACTGAACCATTACCGCCGGAAGTATCAGGGCGCCGTGCGGGCCGGCGCGTGGGATCAGGAATGCTGGTAGCCGGACGGTTACTGAACCCTCGCGAACGCGCAGCCCCTCGCGTGCCTGTTCTCGCGGTGATGGAGCGCGGGCTGAAGGCAGCGGGATCATGAATCCCGCTATCAAGGTGTCCGCCATCGGGGGTGAACCCCATCCGCTCATCCGCTCGACGGTCGACGGTCGACGGTCGACGGTCGAGAGATGGTGGAGACCCGGTGCCGGGCACATCACCGGGGGTTTTCCCCGGATCAACGCAGATCGGGCGTTCGCGGTGGGTCATTCCGGAGGGTTACCGGTCCAAAACGGATTCGCCCAGGTTTCTGGCAAAGCCAGCGGCCCAGCCCATTTCCCTTGTGGCTGGGGATGTTGGAAAGTATTCAGGGTGTGACTGGGATGACCGTACGGTTAGCGGATGCACCCCTTTGACCGCGTGGTCCTGATCTTCAACCCCAACAGCACCGGGAACGCCTCGGGGCTGGCCGCGGAGCTAGGCGACGAGCTTGCGCGGCGGCGGCCAGACCTGCCGGTGATGCTGCAGAAGACCGAGCACGCCGGGCACGCACGTGATCTGGCGCGGGATGCGGCGCTCACGGGGTGCCCGCTGCTCGTGTCGGTCAGCGGGGACGGTGGTTATAGCGAGATCGTGGACGGCGCGATGCAGTCCGGCAATGCCGCGGTGGTCTGCGCCGTGCTGCCAGCCGGGAACGCCAATGACCACTGGCGCGCCACCCGGGAACAGCCACTGGTTGACGCCATCGTCAATGGTTCGGTGACCCGGATCGACCTGCTGCGGCTCACGGTTGGGGGATCCTCGCCCACGACCAGATATGCCCACTCCTATATCGGGCTCGGCCTGACACCGGTCGTCGCGGTCGACCTGCAGAAGGGCGGCAAGGGGTCGGTGAAGGAGGCGCTGACGGCCATGCGGGCCTTTGCCGGTTTCCGTCCGTTCGAGATTCAGCTGGAGAATGGGTCCCGCCAGCGCTTTGACAGCATCGTGTTCGCGAACATCTCCGAGATGGCCAAGGTGGCCACAGTCAGCGATGACGACGGCCGACCCGACGACGGCAAGTTTGAGGTCATCACCGTGAAGCACACCGCCAAGTGGCTTCTCCTGGGCACCGCGATCAAGGCCGCGGTACACGGTCTCGGGCCACAGCCCAGCGTTCGCGAGTACCGCTTCACCAACCTCGAGCAGATGCCGATCCAGGTCGACGGTGAAGTGATGGAGCTGGGCGCCGGCGCGAGAGCACGGGTAGACATTGCCCACCAGGTGATGCAGACCGTGCTCTGATGAGACCCTCCAACGCGGGCATTGCGGGAAGGGATCGACGTTGCCGACGACACACTGGTTCCTGACCTCGAGCGAACGCGGCAACCCCTCGACCCGACTTGACAGCCGCCATCACGGTGACGTGGCGTGGACCGAGGGCAATCTGGTGCGGCCGCTGATCCACGGCGCCACCTACTTCAGGGAGCTCCGTCAGCGGGTCTCGCAGATGCGCGACGGCGACCTGCTGATGTTCGCTGACTGGCGCGGCGACCCCGACGAGCGCCTCACCGGCAGCCCGGGCACCGAAGTCGGAACGGTGTTCGCTCAAGCGGCCGGGCGCGGTGTCGACGTCCGCGGCCTCCTATGGCGCTCCCACTGGGACCGGTTGGCCTTCTCGGCCGCGGAGAACCGCCAGCTTGGAGACGAGATCAATGACGCGGGCGGGCAGTGCCTCCTGGACATGCGGGTGCGTACCGGGGGATCGCACCACCAGAAGTTCGTGATCTTGCGCCACCACGACCGGCCCGAGCTCGACGTCACCTTCCTGGGGGGCATCGACCTGTGCCACGGCCGCCGCGACGACGCCTCGCACCGGGGCGACCCACAGCCACAGTCGATGGCCAAGGCCTACGGGCCACGACCGCCCTGGCACGACATACAGCTCGCCATCAGCGGACCAGCCGTCGGCGATGTGGAAACGGTGTTTCGCGAACGATGGGAGAACCCCCAGGCTCTCAGCCGCAGCCCGCTCCGCTGGCTAGGGGACCGTTTCCGGGACGACAATCGCTCGACGACGCCGCTGCCGCCACAGCACCCGGACCCCGAACCGGCAGGACCTCATCCGGTCCAGCTGCTACGCACCTACCCGCGGCGCCTGGGGGGCTACCCGTTCGCACCTGCCGGCGAGCGAAGCGTGGCACGCGGCTACACCAAAGCCGTCAGCCAGGCGTGCCACCTGATCTACATCGAGGACCAGTACCTATGGTCGCCGGAGGTCGCAGCCACCCTCGCTGTGGCGCTACAACGCAACCCCGAACTGCACCTGGTCGCTGTCCTCCCGCGATTCCCCGACCAAGATGGCCGCCTCTCCAAGCCGCCGAACCTGATCGGGCGTGACCGCGCGATCGCAACCCTGCACAAGGTGGCACCAGGCCGGGTCGCGATCTACGGACTGGAGAGCCCAACGGGCGTTCCGGTCTATGTGCACGCCAAGGTCTGCATCATCGACGACCAGTGGGCCTCGGTCGGGTCCGACAACTTCAACCGCAGATCCTGGACCCACGACTCCGAGCTCACCGCAGCGGTCTACGACCCGGGGTACGCGAGGGAGCTGCGACTCAACCTCGCCGGCGAGCACCTGGACCGTGAGGGGCCGTTGGACGATCTGCACGACCCTGCACTTATGTTCACCGCCTTCGCCGACAGCGCCGCCCGGCTACAACGCTGGCACGACAGCGGATGCCGCGTGGCAAGACCTCCCGGGCGACTGCGACCAGTCAATGACGGCAGACTCAGACCATTCACGCGAGCCTGGGCCACGGTGCTCTACCACCTCGTCTACGACCCCGACGGACGACCCATCAAGAACAGGATCCGCCGCTCCTTCTGAGGCAGCCACGCCTCCCGCTGACCATCCTGAGGCGAACGTGGAGATCAGACGCGTGCGTGCCTCTCGCGCGCGAAGCTGTAGACGCCGTATGCGGCGATGCCCAGCCCGACCGCAGTCAGAAGCCATGGCCCGAACGCCTGCTGACGCAGCGAGCGCAGGGCGCCGTCGAGCCCGGTGGCCTTGCTCGCCGAGTTCTGCGCCGCCGCGGTGACGAACAGGACCCCCACCAGGGCCAGGGCGATGCCCTTGGCGATGTAGCCGATGACCCCGGCGCGCGTGGCTAGCATGCCGGGGTTCTCGCTCAAGTCTCTGAGGAACTTCTTGGTCCAGCCCTTGACCACGTGGTAGCCGCCGATCCCGATGATGACCAGGCCGATGACCGCAACGAGGAGCCGGCCACCAGGGTGCTGCAGCAAGGTGGCTGTGAAGTCCGCGCTCTGGGCCTTGCTGCTGCTCGGTTGGCCCTGGGCGAAGCTGAAGCTGGTCCACGCAAGCGCAAGGTAGACCACAGCTTTGGCGATGCCCCTGACCTTGTCCGCCCATTGCGATGACTTGCCGCGAGTGCGCACCGCCACGGCGCTGGCCAGCTGCCATAACCCGAGCGCCAGGAATCCCAGCACCGCCACCCAGAGGGCCAACCGTCCAAGGCTGCTGCCGGCGAGGGTCTGCAGTGCGCCGGACTGGTCGGCTGCCTTGCCGCTGGCGGTCCAGGCGATCTGTACGGCGATCCAGGCGATCATGAGGTGGAGAACGCCGTTGAGAGCATAGCCAGCCCGGGCGCCGTTCTGCAGGACCGGATGGCCCTCAACCTTGTCCGCGGCACTCGCGACGTTGCTGCTCCCGTGGGTCACCGGTTTCATCCTTTCGCCACGTCGACCTGTTCGAGGCAGTTAAGATCTTCGAATCTTCGATCGCCGGGTGTGACAGTCAGCCCTGGAGAGTAATTGTAACTGTGGAGGATGATCCTCGATCTTGCTGGTACCCCCCGATCTGGCTCGGCGCACTGGCCCGGACCGGCGCACCGCGATACGAAGCCTGTTTCTTCTTGCACTGGCTCCTGGCATGGTCCTGTGGTTGGCCATTGCCGGGTTTGGCCTGCTTCTGTCCGGGCCGCTCAAAGGTTGGAACCGCTCCGAGAGTGCCCTGAACCGGTCACTTCAGGACACCCGAGATCGGACCTGGGACTCGGTCACAGCGCTGTGGTCTCACCTCGGGAACACCGAGATCATCATTGGCGTCTGCGTTGTCGCGGTTGTGGTGGTGTGGTGGCGAACGCGCCGCTGGTGGTTCGCACTCATCCCTGCCCTCGCCATCAGCCTTCAAGCGACTATCTTCGTCACCGCCTCGTCCGTGATCGGTCGAGCGCGCCCGGACGTTCCACACCTGGATCCGGCACCACCGACCTCGAGCTACCCCAGCGGGCATGTCGGCGCGAGCGTCGCGCTCTATGGCTCCTTCGCGATCATGGCAACCACCATCAAGCGAGCCTGGCTGCGCCGGACCGTTATCGGGGTGTGTTCGGTCATTCCCGTGCTCGTCGCGTACGCACGCCTGTACCGAGGCATGCACCATCTCAGCGACGTGGTTGTCGGGGCCATCAACGGCCTGGCCTGTGCTGGACTGGCCGCCGCCTGCCTGGTCAACCGTCGCGGCGACGCAACCAAGACATCGCAGTCCCCAAGGCCATAGATCGAGCCCCCCAGCGCACACCCTTGAACACATCAGCGGGAGGAAGCCAGCCAGTGCAAGAAAGATCCGACGAGCAGGTCGAGGAGCGCCACCCTGGCAGTCGAGTCCTGCACGCCGTGGACCGGTGGGCGGCCAGGCCCACGCTTGCGCTGGGAGCAGTCGCAGCGGTCGTGGTGTGGGTTCTCACCAGCGCCGTGTTCGGTTTCCCAGCCCGGCTGGAGACCGTGTTCATGACACTTGCGGCGGCAACGACGCTGATCATGGTCTTTGTCATCCAACACACACAGGCCCGTGCCCAGGCGGCCACCCAACGCAAGCTCGATGAGATCCTCCGAGCTTCGCCGGGAGCCGACAACTCGCTGATCACCTTGGAGGAAGCACCCGACAACGAACTGAAAGCAGCAACCGCCGCCTCCCGTGACGCACGCCGTGACGCACGCGGTGACGCAGGCCATGAGTCGCCGCCCTGACACCCGGGATCGGGCACCCGGACACCGTCCACGGCAATGGCCCGCAATGATCAGGGGTGGATCGGTCCAGTCATGGCAGGGGGCAAGATGACCGAACTGCCCAACACGCCCGAGGCGCCTCCCCCCTCTTCGGCCATGTCGACAACCCGATTCGGTGCCCGCGCCGTGCTGGCCGCAGTAGCACTGGCACTGGTGGCGGTCCCCGGTGCCCTGACGTTACTGCTGGTGGAGGACAGGTGGGCGCCGCTGTTGCGCGTGGACAACGGGGCCCGTGACCGCCTGCACAATTTCGCAGTGACCCACACCGGGTTCGTCGGCGCCATGCAGCTGATCAGCAACTCCGGTTCGGCCCTGGCCTGGCAGATCGTGCTGGCCCCTGTCGTCGTCTGGCTGCTCTGGCGCAGGCTTCCCCGACTCGCCCTGTTCGTGGTGATCACGGCGGCCGGATCATCGCTGCTGAACACCGGCGTCAAGACTGCGGTCCATCGACTACGCCCGGTCCTGACCAACCCGGTCGCCCATGAGCCCGGTTCGAGCTTCCCCAGCGGCCATGCCCAGGCGGCAATCGTCGGGTACGCAGTGCTCCTGCTCGTCTTCATGCCGATCCTGCACGGGGTCTGGCGCCGACTCGCCGTCACGCTCGCGGTGCTCATGGTCCTGGCGATCGGCTTCTCCCGGATCGCACTCGGCGTCCACTACCTATCTGACGTCGTAGGCGGCTACGTCCTGGGTGCGGCGTGGGTGGCGGCCATGGCGGCGCTCTTCAACGCGTTGCGCATCGAGCGTGGCCGCCGGCCCGTGGATATGAGGGAGGGACTCGAGCCCGAGCAGGGCCCGCGCCTGTTGGGCACAACACCCGGCGACGAGAAACCCGACCACGCGCAGTAGAACGATTCCGAAACGCCCCGGGCTCGAAACACGCCTCGGATCTATCGGGCACGACAACCCATGGGGGCCTGGGCGATCTTATGGCAACGCGACCGCCCAACGACCCACACAATGGTGGGTATGGCTGACCACGACGACGGCGCTGAGACCGACAGCACCAACCCGATCCTCGACGAGCATGGGGACGTCCGTAGCCGGTTCGTGGAGCTGTGGAACCTGCGCACTTCCGGCGGTGCCGGCGCCGTCGCCATCGACGCTGCCTGGCAGCCGATCGCGAACCTTCTGGATGGCCACGCCAGCGCCGATGCCGCGGCCGCTTACCCGACCTTACTCAAGCCCGACAGTGCCGAAACGCCCAAGAAAACCGACGGCGCGCATCCGGCGGAATAGGAGCGAGTCCTTAGCGGACGCCGTACCGTACTCACGCACGAGCCGAGCCGAGCCGAGCCGGGACAGGCTTGATGACGATGAGGGGCAGTCACGCGGAGCCACGCAGCCGCCCGTGCTGCAGCATGACTCAGAGGAGATCGGTGAGTGCCTTGGCCATGGCCTGGGCGCAGCGCTCGACGCGCGTTGGCCAGCAGTGCCTCGGCGTCGCTTGCAGCCCGGCTCGGCGAGGTGCGCGAGCTCTCCGTTGATGCGCCGCACGGTGGCCTGAGCCTCATCCTTGCCCTGGGCCGAGCGCAGCAGGAGCTTCGCGGCGATCCCATGCGCCCGCTTCCCGGCGGAGCGGCTACGGTCCCGCACACGGGTTCGGGTCGCACCACCGGCGGCCTGGACCCAGCGCCCGCCCGCTGCGATCCGCCGCACCGCCTTGGCCAGCAACCCAGAGTCCGTCGGGTAGGCCACATCCGCCGGGACAACCGTGGTGTCTGCCCGCAACCGTGTATTGCGCAACAGCTTGGCCTCCGCCGCATTGGCCAGTTCCCGCTCACGTCCGTCATGCGGCGCACGTCAGTCGCCTCCGAAGCGGACATGAAGCCAGGGAACAGAAAAGGAACAAACCCTGGCCCACCGGACCGCACTAGACGAACCAGACGCACCGCTATCGTGCTCAGAACGCCGCCGCCCGTGCTCAATGGCACGGCAGCGAACTGTGGTCCCCCGTTCGGGACGAAGAGGCCGCAGGTTCAAATCCTGTCACCCCGACCAGTGTTTCCGCAGGCCAGAGGCCCCCACCGAAATTGGTGAGGGCCTCTCTTGCTGGCAGTACAGCAGCAAAATACCGCAAAGTACCGCAACAAATCCGAACCTTGACCTCTCATCAAATGGGTTCCCCCAGGCGGCGCGGCGCTTCGCTGGGACGAAGAGGCCGCTAGGTCGGAACGACCGCAGGCCAGGAGTGTTGACCGCCGCGTCACTTGAGGATGAAGGCGTCATTCTCGGTGACGACGTAGAGAGCCGACGCGAGCAAGTTGGCTGAGCTCAGGGATCGTCAAGGTGTCGCGGCCGTCGTCATGTTGTCGCGGTCTTGCGGACATGGCTGCGCTGCTGGGTGTGTGCTGGTCAGCCGCTGCGCAGGGGCGCGAGAAGCTGCCCGCAGGCGATCATCGCGATGATCTGCCATGGCGGTGCGAGCAGGCCGATCCGGCGGACCATGGCCGCCGCGGCCATTCCGAGCGCGGACACGGCATCAGCCAGCAGGGAACCGGCTGGGACGATCGCGGGCAGCATCGGGTCGAAGTTGTGGGCCGCGATAGTGCCCTGGACGCGCAGCCACTCAGCGCGCGCCCTGACCCGCCGGATCCAGCCGCGCACCGTGTCGGCCGGCACGCCCAGGTCGGTGCCGATTGTGCGATGGCTCTGGCCAAAGGCGCAGGCCAGCAGGGCCTGCCCGACGACGTCGATCACGTAGCCGCGACGCGCGGGTGCTCGCGCGGGGAGCAGGACGTGGGTGACCCGGCAGCTGACGCAGCGGACCCGTCGCGGCCGTAGCGAAACGCGCCCACCAGCAGAGGAGCGCAGCGAGCGGGTTCGGGCGAAGCCCCAGCGTCGCAGCTGGCCAGAACAGCCAGGACATCTCAGCGCCAAGCCGGCAACATCCGCCTGCGCCTCTGCCTCGTCGAGCACCACGATCACGGCTGGCTCCTTCTCGCATCGGGCCATCCTTGCGACTGGTCCAACGGCCGGGAAGGGGCAGGTGGTGTTGAAGACTGCGCCCCCGAACCGGCCTAAAGCAAGCCGCACGAACACCTGGATCAAAAGGGCCCGAACGCCTCGAAGCCGGCATCATCACGCGGGTGACGGGACCGGCTCAACGCAGCTACCGATCGAGACCAGCCAGCCATGGTCACCAAGATTGACGCCCAAGGGCATCCACGTGGTCATTCAGAGAGTCGCCCTACAAGGAGGAAGTGCCGCTCTGGAGTCGGCAAGCTCGTCATGCCCGGGAGGGTCACCGAGCGCCCTCATGGCATGAGATCCGGTAGTTGGCCGGGTCAGGATCGTGCGCCTGCGATTGCATCAGCGTTCCCAGTTGTCGCTCGGGTCGGGGGCTGGATGGCATGATGCGCCGATGGGAAGAGGCAGGAGTCGCGAACCCCGGCGCGGCGCGACGAGGAAGCGTCCATCGATGTTGGTGGTGAGCAGCGACCCGCCGTCGGGAGAAGGCTCGGAACAGGCCTCGAGTGGGCTCGCCGGGGATGCCGACGCACCGGACGGGCTGATCGGCGCAGTGACCGCCTCGTTGTTGGCTGCGATCGCCGTGGCGCGTAGTGCGCTGGCGGCGGAGCTGGTGCTGTGCGGGGCGTTCGGAGCCGTCGAGACCGGTTTGCCCGACGACGCGGATGAGCCGGAGCGGCTTCAGGCGCTGTCGCTGACTCTTGGCCAGGTGATCGGCCATAGCGAGATGATTGCGAGCGAGGAGGCGTTGGCGTTGCTGCGGGTCTGTTCGGTTCTGGGGCCGCCGACAAGCCGCAGCGCGGCGCGGGAGAGCGCGGGCCGGCTGGCGGCCGCCGGTGTGGCTGACCGTCCGTGGGCCGGCAGGGTCGGCCGCCCGGAGATGCTGCGGGCGTGGCGCTACGGGGACGTGTTCGGGGCCCAGTCCTCCGTAGGGGTGCTGTTCGACTACCGAGGCCGCGAGCATGCAGTGATGGTTTTGATCGATCACCTATTGGGTGGCGGGGTCAAGGACTGCTGGGTGTCGGAAGGGCGGACCGCCAAGGACATGCGGAACTCCGTCGCCGCCGCGATGGCGGGCGACCCTGACACGTTCTTCGAGGACATCGACGCCGCCGCCGTGGCCGCACTGCTCGGTTCAGCCCTGGCATGTCCGCCGTGCCCTGAGCAGGCTGACCAGATCGAGGACGTCAACAACCACCTCCACCTGGTACAAGCCCGAGTGGAGCATCTCGCCCGAATATCAGCCACACGATGAATGGCTGATCGCTTGGCCGTTGCTACGAGCGTTCATGCATGCGACACTTCAGTAACATACTGCTGTGTAACATACAATGCTGACGGTTAGGCCGCTCATGTTTGGACGAACGGAACTCCTCGATCGGTTCGCTGGCAGCCTCACCGAGGTGCACAAGACTGGCAAGGGCCGCATCCTTGCAGTGCGCGGGCGCCGCCAGGTAGGCAAGTCGACCGCAGTCACCGCCTTCGTCGAGCAGGTGGACACGCCTCACGCCTACTTCACCGGGGTCAAGTTGGCACCGATGCACCGCCAACTGGAAACGCTGGCGGAGGCGTTTCTGGGGAGCCGACACCCAGTAGCGGACGTGCACCTGCTGTTCGACACCCCGCCCACGACGTGGCGGGAGGCGTTCAACCGGTGGGCCCTTGCCGCCCGCAACGCCCCCGTGATCGTCGTCTTGGACGAATTCCCCTGGGCTGTGGAGGCCGATCCGTCGCTGGAGGGCGAACTTCAAGTGGCGTGGGACACCACGTTGAGCAAGCTGCCAATCCTGCTCATCCTGATCGGCTCTGACGTCGCCATGATGAGTCGCCTGGTTGAGCATGACCGGCCATTATTCGGGCGAGTGACTCCGATGGTCGTCCCGGCGCTGAACCCGGCTGAGGTGGCTGAGGCGTTACCCGGACGATCCGCCATGGAGATCTTCGATGCCTATCTGGTGACCGGCGGCTATCCCCGCCTCGTCGAACGTTGCGCCGCGGCAAAGTCAACGTCCGCCTATGTCAGAACTGCGCTGATCGACCCCTTCAGCGACCTAGTGATCAGTGCGCAACTGGTGCTTGACGCCGAGTTCACCGATGCGGCCAGCACCCGCCAAGTACTCACCGCCATCGGCGCCGAAGCGGTCACCCGACCCGGCTTCAACGACGTCCTCTCAGCCATCAGTGACCCCGGCGAACGCGGCGCCGCCCAAACCGCCATCACGCGGGCGCTGAAGATCCTTGAAGGCCCCAAGGATCTGATCCGCATCGAGGTCCCCTCCGGAGCTGCATCCAACAGCAGGTTGCGCCGGTACCGCCTCACCGATCCCTACCTGCAATTCTGGTTCCGTTTCATCGCCCGCCACCTCGAGGACATCAGCCGGAGCCGCGGTGACATCGCCGTCGCCGCGTTCAACGCCAGCTGGACCAGTTGGCGTGGACGCGCAATCGAACCCCACGTCAACGAAGCCCTCACCCGGCTCGGCGCCACGCACCCAGAACTGGCGGGTGTGCAGCAAGCCGGCCCCTGGTGGAATCGGGACAACTCTCTCGAGGTGGACATCGTCGCCCGGACCGCCGAAGACATCGCCACTGTGGGCACCATCAAATGGCGACCGCGGGTGGGAGTGAACAGGGCCGAGATGGCCGAGCTTGTCAACGCGCGAAACGTCATCCCCCATGCCGGCGGTGCGCGTCTACTCGCGGTATGCCCGAGCGGGCTTGCCCCCGGTGCCAGCGCCGACATCGTTCTGCGCCCCGAGGACCTGTTGGCCGCATGGGGTGCCTGAGTCAGCATCAAGGGATGCCGTCCCAGCCGTACCGCAGCGAAGTACCGCAACACCAACGCCACAATTCGATATCCAGCATGGTTGGGTGCGACATTTTCGTGCTCACTGACCAATATGGTTGCTGCTGCGGGAAGTTCGGGACGAAGAGGCCGCAGGTTCAAATCCTGTCACCCCGACCACGTTTGTGCAGGTCAGATGCCCTTTCCAGAACTGGTGAGGGCGTCTCTGGGTGCGAGTACAGCAGCAAAATACGGCCAGTACAGCAACGAAGACGAGAATTGACCTGCGCGTCGAGGGGCTCCCCTCAGCCTGCGACGCTCTTCGCTTGTCGCCATCGGCACGAGCGTTCCCATAGATCTGCCACGTCATCGACGCGCCTGTGTGACGCCGGATCCCCATGTCCACCCGCGGATGGACTTCCAGATCCACCAGCACGGTTGCGCAGGTCCGCCTCGCATCGTGAACCGTCATGTGGCGGACACCGGCCAGATCGAACTCGGGCGATCGGCCGTGCGGGCACTGCACCCTTCGGCCCACAGATGGAGGGCGATCGAGCAGCGGAACGCCGGTTGAGGGTCCCTGGCTGGCTAGTGGGCTCCCGGGGGATCCTCCCACTCTGGTCAGTGGGCAGTCCGAACGGCCGGTCCCACTCAGTCGACAAGAGACCCCCCTGGCACCTGACAGCTGCTGGCCATCCAGCTGGTGCGCTGGGATCCGACGCTGAAGATCATTGCGCTGCGTTTCTCCAACGTGATGGACCAGGAAGGCTATGCAACGTTTCCCGACTTCGACGCGGACGCGACCTTGCGCAAGTGGAACCTCTGGGGTTACATCGATGGCCGCGACGGCGCGCAGGCCGTACTCAAGGCCCTCGAGCTGGACCTCGGGTTTCGACCGCTTCATCATCTCCGCCGCAGACACCGTCATGTCACGGTCCAATGCGGAACTGGTGGCTGAGGTCTCCCTGGCGTGCCGGTCGCTGGCGAGCTCGCCGAACACGACACGTTGCCGTCGATCGAGAGAGCTCGACGCGTGCTCGGATACAGCCAGCAGCACTCCTGGCGTTGACTCCCCGATCGATCCGTTCAATCGATAAGGACACCCCGATCCACTATCGCACCCTCGGAAAGAGCGGTGCAGTCGTCTCGAGGTTCGCTCTGGGAACCATGACATTCGGCGCGGAGACCGGCGAGACGACCTTGCACGCCATCCTCGGGGACTACGTCGGGGCCGCGGCAATCTCATCGACACGGCCGACGTATACAGCAAGGGAGCCTCGGAAGAGATCATCGGGCGCTGGCTCGCAGCGCACCCCACAAACAGCGAGCACGTCGTGATCGCCACAAACGGTCGCTTCGAGATGGGCGAGGCCACAACGACCTCGGCACGTCCCGGCGCCACCTCGGCCGCGCACTTGACGCGTCGCTGAGGCGCCTCGGCGTGGAGCAGATCGACTATCAGATGCACGCCTGGGACGCAGTGACTCGACTTCAGGAAACACTGCGATTCCTGGACGACGCCGTGCGCAACGGCAAGATCGCCTACTACGGGTTCTCGAACTTCCCTCGGCTGGCAATTGACCAAGGCCGTACACGTAGCGAGTGCCAACGGCTTCACACCGCCCGTGACCTCCAGCCGCAGGACAGCCTGCTGGTGCGGGAGATCGAGTCCGAGATCGTGCCAGCCTGCGTGGACGCGAAAGTCGGTTTGCTGCGGTGGTCGCCGCTGTCGGGCGGCTGGCTCACCGGCAAGTACCAGCGCGACGCGGACCCGACGGGAGCCACGCGCCTCGGTGAGGACCCGGAGCGGGGAATGGAGGCTTGGAACCTCGCAACAAGCAGGAACGGACATGGCGGATCTTCGACGCGATCGAGGAGATAGCGAGCGCCAACGGGGTCAACCAGGGGCAGGTTTCGCTTGCCTGGCTGGAGGCGCGGCCCGCAGTCACCTTGTTGATCCTGGGGTGCGCAGCACCGACAACCTCGGCGCCACCTCGGTCGAGCTCACCGCCGACGAGCTCAAGCGCCTCGATGAGGTGAGCGCCCCGGTCGTCTCGGACTATCCCTACCGTGCGGCTGGCGTGGACCAACGCCACCGCGCCAGCGACTTCAGCGACTTCAGCGACTGGCCACGCCCGCGTAGACCGACCTGAAGCCCGCGGCTGAACGGCGCTGACCTCTGGGCGCGAGTCGGCCGCCCGCGAGTAAAGCAGGAAAATACAGCAGCGGGGCTGCGGGCCTTCCGGCCCCCAGCTCAGACTGGCCCGTCCCTACTAGGGTTCGGCGTGGCCGCCGAGGGGTAGTGGCGGGCCGGACAGAACTATGACCGTGGGACCCGCATGGTGACCCGGGCGAGCCGTCGGGGCAGCTCTCCCTCGGTAAAGTCGCTGACGTCAATGAGCTCGAAGCCTGCAGCGAGATGCTCGATGAGCGCGCGGTTGAAGAAGTGGACGATGAACCCTCCGTGTTCGTACATGTCGTCACCGCGTGGAGTGCCGGCGCCGTAGTGAGCGTCAGCGCTGGTGCGGGCTGTGTAGACAACCCGCCCCCCCTGGGCGCAGAACGCGGCGAAGCTCGAGGGCCAAGAGTTCAAGCTCGCCGGCGGTCAAGGCCATACAGAAAAGCATGTGGGAGTAGGACGCATCGATGCTGTCGTCGCACAGCGGCAACGGCTCGCGCATGTCGTGGGCGGCCACGGTCACCATGCTGGATAGGCCAGCCGCGCGCGCCTTGGCGGAGATGACCTCGACGGTGCCGGGTGCGATGTCCAGTGCGGTCACCTGCAGACCCTGCCGGGCAAGGTAGAGGGTGTCGCGTCCCTGGCCGGCGCCGAGTTCGAGAACGCTGCGGGTGGCCCGCCGCCGCGAATGCCTCGGCGGCAGCGAGCGCGGGGGCGCTGGGGTCGGTGCCGCACATGTCGGGGTTGGCCTCGAACGTGGCGGCCCAGTGCTCCCGCTGACCGGCAATGGCCTCGGTGTCGACGGGCTGAGGTGGGGTCGCCGCGGTGTCCATGGTTGTCAGTGTCTTCTGGATGGCCTGACGGCGATCTTCGCCGTATCTTCTCCATCGTTTCTGTCGTTGGCCCCTGGTGTTTGGCCGCGAGGGTGACCGTGGGATTCCATGGCACGGATCAGCCCGGTAAGCCCTGTGGTGAGCGCTTGTCGCTCCCGGGGGGTCAGGAGATCAAGGAGGTGGGCGTGGTGGTCGCTCAGGTCCCGACTGACCCTGCGGGCGACGTCCTGGCCTTCCGGGGTGAGGCGCAGCCGGTAGTAGTTCCGGTTGGTGGGCTCCCGGTGTCGGGACAACCAGCCCCGCGCCTCCATGCCAGTGGCCAGGCGGCTGACGGTGCTTTTCTCCAGCCCGAGGCGCCAGGCCAGGTCCTGCTGAGACAAGGCGCCCGCCTCGGAAAGCTCCCCGAGAGCGAACACCTCGGACATCGATACGTGCACACCGCCATGCTCGTGGGTCGGCGGGTTGGGCTCGAGCAGTCCCCCTGCCCGCACCAGGTGCTGAAGCAATCGGCGCAGTTCATCGTCCGGGAGGTGTGTTGCCTGTCCCGACGAAGGAGTTGTGTCATGCAACTGTGGGGGTTACCCTTCTGAAGAGTTGTATTTCACAACTGTACAAGGAGGACCTCATGCCCACCATCCACAACGCGCACGCCACCATGTTCGGCCTCGCCCGCCACGGCGAGCTTTACGAACGCTGGGCGGGCCGTCTCGCCGGGCGCCTGTACGCGCGGGTGACCGCCGACCTGCTCGCCGCCGCACTCCCCCCTGGCGCTCGGATCCTCGATGCCGGGACCGGGCCCGGGCTCCTCCCGCTGCGGATCGCCGCCGCCTGTCCCCAGTTGACGGTCGACGCCGTCGACCTCTCCCCGCAGATGATCGACCGGGCCCAGCAGAGCGCGGCTACCGCACAAACCGAAGCGGTCACCTTCAGCGTCGCCGACGTCGCCGCCCTGCCCTTCCCGGACGCCACGTTCGACCTCGTCATATCCACCATCAGCCAGCACCACTGGACCGACCCCGGCGCCGGACTCCGCGAGCTGAACCGGGTACTGCGCCCCGACGCGCAGGCGTGGATCTACGACTTCCGCGTTGCTCTACGCCGGGCGCAGACCGCAGCCCGTACCGTCTCGCCCCCACCTCTCATCAGCCGGCAGAGCCCGCTGGAAGGCACCTCGCAGTTCAACCCCATGGGCCGACTCGTGCTGCGGACCGCACACCCAACCCCTCCCAACTAAACGCCTCGACATTCGGCGTGGCTAATAGTCAGTCTCGAGTCGGTGCGTCCGCCAAGTCAGCAACCCTCTCTGCCCAGTTGAGTCGAGCAGACCGAGCAAGCTCGAATTTCCTGTGGCACGTCTCGACACACAATTGTGACCAGAAACGTTGTTCCGCCGGGTCAGCCAGCATCAAAGAACGACGCACAACATGGCAGATCGCGAGCCTTCTACGCGGGTTCAGCATCATTCAAAATCCGTCGGTCGCCGGTTCAGATCCGAGATCTCGTTGGCAGCAGTACAGCAGCAAAGTACAGCAGCGGGGCCACTCTTCAACGATCCGTAGGGACTCCTACAGCTCCTCTCACGTGCTCAACGCCCATTGGCGACACCTCCGCTCGTGGTTCGGGACGAAGAGGCCGCAGGTTCAAATCCTGTCACCCCGACCAGTGCCACAGGTCTCTGACCTGCGAGAATGCCGCATCCTGCACGCGGTGTCCCACCTCCCAGCAATCGCGACAGAGGCCTCGAGGGAACAAAAGGAACACGAGGGAACCCCAGGGAAAGCCGGGGCCGACTTCGACGGGCAGAAGAACAGCCGGCCTCCCCGCACGACATAGCAGACCCCGCGGCACAGCAGGGTCCCTCAGGGCACTGTGATCCTCCGTCCGCAACGAAGAGGCCCTTCGGTCGGGACGTCCGCCGGCAGGAACCAGTGCCGATCCAAAGTCGGCAAGCTCGTCAGCCTCGGGACCGTCACCGAGCGCCCCCATCGGCAGAAGATCCAGTCGACCGTAGCGCCCTCAACGCGGCTAAGAGCGCGCGCAGATAGGC
>DHJN01000097.1 GCA_002404345.1 Actinobacteria bacterium UBA4719
ACCAGGGCGACCAGCTCGCCGGGTTGGACCGAGAAGGTCACGTCGTGCAGCACGGAGCCACCCCCTCGCCGGTCACCAAAGGCGACCGTCTCGAGCGATGCCAGCGAGACCTCGTCCGCCGAGGGATAGCGGAACCCGACGCCGTGGAACTCCACCGCGACCGGACGCTGTTGCAGGACAACGGGATGGGCAGCCTCCCGGACCAGGGGCTCGAGATCCAGCACCTCGAAGACCCGCTCGAACGAGACCAGAGCCGTCATGACGTCGACGCGCACGTTGGACAGTGCCGTCAGCGGCCCGTACAGCCGTCCGAGCAGTGCTGCCAGCGCCAGCAGCGCGCCCACGGTGAGATTGTCGTTGACCGCCATCACACCCCCGGCGCCGTAGATGAGGGCCGTGGCCAATGAGGCCACGAGCGTCAGCGCGATGAAGAAGACAGTGCGGCTCAACGCGATCTTGACCCCGATGTCGCGCACCCGGCCGGCTCGCTCGGAGTACTGCTCATCCTCGATCCGGGGCTGGCCGAACAGCTTGACCAGCAACGCCCCGGCAACATTGAACCGCTCCGTCATCCGGGTGCCGAGCTCCGCGTTCAGGCCCATGGCTTCGTGGCTGAGCCCGGCGAGGCGACGACCCATGACCCGCGCCGGGATCAGGAAGAACGGCAGCAGCACCAGAGCCGCCAGGGTCAGCTCCCAGGACTTCGCGGCCATGGCCGTGACGATGAAGACCAGCGACACGATGTTGCTGACGACGCCGGAAAGCGTTGAGGTGAAAGCCTGCTGGGCCCCGATGACGTCGTTGTTGAGCCGACTGACGAGCGCCCCGGTCTGCGCTCTGGTGAAGAAGGCGATCGGCTGCTTCAGGACGTGGCTGAACACCTGGGTGCGAAGGTCGAAGATGAGCCCCTCGCCGATCCGCGAGGAGTACCACCGCTGAACCAGTGTCAGGACGCCGTCCAAGATCGCGAGTGCGGCGATGATCAGCGAGAGTCGGACGACGACGTCGGAGTGCTTGGGGATGACGCCCTTGTCCACGATCTCTCCGAGCAGGATGGGTGTGGCGACCACCAGGCCCGAGTCCAGGATCACCAGTGCCAGGAACAGGGCGATCTGGGACTTGTACGGGCGCGCGTAGGCCATCACGCGTTTGGCCGTCCCCGGCGCCAGCTTGCGCTGGGAGACCGAGGAGTCACGAGTCAGGGAGCGCATCATGCCCCAACCGCTTGGCATCGACATGCAGCCTCCGCTCTGCACCCCTGTCCCCCGCGTCTAACGGGCAGGGTGCGCCTTCATCATCCTCGTCGTCCGATCTGACAACGCCACCGTGAAGTGCTTACTTCCCCGAAGAGTGCACCATATCCGTGAGCAACCGCGCCTGCGCCTCGCGTTCTGCCCTGAGCTGGTCCGCGGGGGAAGCGTCGATTGCGTTGCGCAACAAGGGCTTCAGCTCTCGCACTGCTGCCTGCGGCGCCTGCAGTATGGCGTCTGCCAGGTCGCGCGCCGTCGCGTCGAGGTGAGCGCGTGGCACAGCCATGCACGCCAGGCCGATGGCCACCGCCTCCGGTGCCCCCACGAACCGGCCCGTGACGCAGATCTCAAGTGCCCGCGCGTACCCGACTGAACGCACCAGGGGCGAGGTGCCCGCGAGGTCGGGCACGAGGCCCAGGCTTGTCTCACGCATGGCGAAAGCGACGTCGTCGGCAACCACACGCAGGTCACAGGCAAGGGCCAGCTGGAACCCGGCGCCGATCGCGTGACCCTGCACCGCGGCGATCGTGATCGCCGGCACCTCTGCCCAGATCGCGAAGCCGCGCTGGAACCCGGCAATGGTCTCCTCCAGCGCGTCTCCGCCACCAGCGGCACCCATAGCAAGGCCGAGGATCGACGGCTCCCCCGGCGCGCCCTCGGGGGTCAACATCGCCCGGTCCAGGCCTGCGGAGAACGACTGCCCGTTGGCCCGGACCAGGACCACGCGCACCGATGGGTCCAGACCCGCGCCGACCTCGGCCAGCGCCGTCCACAGGCTCGGCACCTGGCAGTTGCGATGCTCTGGGTCGTCCAGGGTGATGGTCAGGACGGGGCCCGACTGGTCGACGCGCAGCATCGGATGAGGTTGGGACCGCCCGTTGTTCGACTGCTCGTTGTTCGACTGCTCGGTGTTCGACTGCTCGGTGTTTGACACAGTTGCGACTCTAGCGATCCTTGCTGCTAGGCGAGCGCGATGAGGTCCAGGTAGTCAGGACCCCAGTGGTCCTCGACACCATCGGGCAGCAGCAAGACCCGCTCCGGCTCGAGAGCGGCAACCGCGCCCTCGTCGTGGCTGACGAGGACAACGGCACCCTTGTAGGTGCGCAGGGCGCCCAGGATCTCCTCGCGGGAGGCCGGGTCGAGGTTGTTCGTCGGCTCGTCGAGCAGCAGGACGTTCGCCGCCGACACCACCAGCATGGCCAAGGACAGTCGGGTCTTCTCGCCCCCGGAGAGGACACTGGCCGGCTTGTGCACGTCATCCCCGCTGAACAGGAAGGAGCCCAGCGTCTTGCGGGTATCCACGTCACCGAGATCGGGCGCCGCCGACTTCATGTTCTCCAGCACCGTGCGCGATACGTCAAGGTTCTCGTGCTCCTGGGCGTAGTAACCCATCTTGAGCCCGTGACCCGGCTCAACCTCGCCCGTGTCGGCCTGGTCCACGCCGGCGAGGATCCGCAGCAGGGTGGTCTTGCCGGCACCGTTGAGGCCCAGGACGACGACCCGCGAGCCTCGGTCGATGGACAGGTCGACGTCGGTGAAGATCTCCAGCGAGCCGTATGACCGTGACAGACCAGAGGCGCTCAGCGGCGTCTTGCCACAGGGTGCCGGGTCCGGGAAGCGCAGCTTGGCCACCTTGTCCGTGACCCGCTCGCCCTCGATGCCCGCCAGCAGCCGCTGGGCGCGCTTGGCCATGTTCTGGGCGGCCACTGCCTTGGTGGCCTTGGCCCGCATCGTGTCGGCCTGGGCGCATCAACGTGCCGGCCTTCTTCTCCGCGTTGAGGCGCTCAC
>DHJN01000077.1:0-7196 GCA_002404345.1 Actinobacteria bacterium UBA4719
GTGGACCACACCCAGGCACAGAAAACCACTGCCAGGATGTCCCAGCCGATCAAGGGTGCGGACCGGCCCGCTCCCACCGCCGCAGCGGCTGCGCCGCCAACGATCGCTGCGCCAAGACACACCAGCAGTTTGGTGCGTGCTGAGGTGGACAATCGCGGAACGCCTTGATGGCTCGCCGAATCACGTTGCATAGCCCTAGGTTGGCAGCGCATTGCTCCTAACGCAGCACTTCAGACCGGACGGGGGCGTGGCGCCCCATCGGCCGGTAAACCTGCAACGCAAGCGGATCCTTTACTGGACCCTGATCGGTTCGGCGCGTGGACGCCGACTGATGACGGGTGACAGTTGGGCTTCGACGGTCTTCCCGGCGGCCAACTGGACGTCCCTGTTGGAGAGGAACCAGGTCAGCTTGTCGTCCCGACCCGTGCAGGAGAACTCCCCACCGGTGAAGTCGGCGACGTCGCTAGACGGTATGAAGTGACTGCCTGAGCGGCAGTCACTTCATACCGTCTAAGCGTGGAGCCTGGCTCCTGGGTAGGCGCGCGCCGTTTCGCTCCGGTTCATCCCTTTGCGTAGTTGCTGGCGCCCCACCAGTCGATGACCACGACCGGTTCCTCGCCGACCACCCAGGCGTCGTGGCCCTGCGGCAAGGCAGTGACGTCGCCGGGACGGGCGTCAAACTCGGTGCCGTCGGCCATCTGGATGTGCAGCGTGCCGTGTACGTGGTACTGGAAGTGCGGAGCTTCGCACAGCTCGGTGCCGGCGATCGGTTTGACGTGGTCGGACCAGCGCCAGCCCGGCTGAAGTGTCAGCCGCCCGATCTCGCTGCCGCCGATGTTGATCAGGTCGACTGTGCCACGCTCGAACGTCCGTGTCTCGTCTGGGGTTTGAAAGCTCTTCTGCTCGGCCTTGTCGGTCATGGGGATCTCCTTACGGTGGATGGGATGTGACAAGCGTGCACGGTGGGGGTTGCAGCCGGCTTGCAGTCAAGGGGTGGCGCGTCAGTACGGCACACGGTTGGATCGGGGCATGCAGTCGCTTTCGGTGCGGGTGCTCGGCGAGTTCGAGATTGACGGCGTCGAGCCTTATGCGTTGGGCAGCCGCAAGGGCCGGGCGCTGCTGCGGCTGCTCGCTCTCGCGCGTGGCCAGGCCGTCTCCGCCGACGCACTGGCGTCGGCTTTGTGGGGGGACTCCCTGCCGAGCAAACCGGCCGACCAGGTCGCCGTGCTGGTGAGCCGCCTGCGGGGTGTTGTCGGGGGGGACCGGCTTGAGCACACCGACGCCGGGTATCGGTTGCACTACGACTGGCTCGACGCCGACGAGCTGGCTGATCTGGTGGCCGAGATCGAGCGACGCCAGTCGTTCGGCAACGTCGGTGGCGCGGCGGCGGCGGCACGCGTCGCGCTGTCATTGGTTCATGGTGAGCTCGTCGTCGAGCAGGAGCCCTGGGCGGAGGCCCGGCGGGCCGAGCTCGATCGGCTCGTGACCCGCGCGCGTCGGCTCGCCGTGTCCGCGTTGTCGGCCGCCGGACATTGGGTCGAGGCCGGCGACATCGCTTCCGCTGCTGTCGAACGCGACCCCTACGACGAAGACGCGTTGCGGCTGCTCATGCGCGCTTATGTCGGGGGCGGCCGGGTGGGCTCGGCGTTGTCGGCATACGCGAAGGCTCGGGAGATGCTGGCCGACGACCTTGGGGCGGACCCATCGCCGGAAACCGACTCTTTGCACCAGGCGATCCTTCGGGGTGAGCTGGCTGCGACCGATCCCGCTCTGACCTCGGCGGTTCCGAGACTGGTCGGACGCGCGGACGAGATGGATCGGCTGGACATGCTCGCGGTCCGGGCCCGCGGAGGTAGCTTCCAGCTCGTCGTGGTCGAGGGCGAAGCGGGCATCGGCAAGACCAGCCTGCTGCAAGCGTGGTCGGCGCGTCGGGCTGCCGTCGGCGACATCGTCTTGGCCGCGACGTTCGGATCTCTGGATCGCGCCGTCCCGCTCGATGGCCTGCTCGCGGCGATCGGCGCCCACCTGCGCGCGGCGGGGCCGGAGCGGACCGCTGAGGTGCTTGGAACGGATGCGGCGCTGCTTGCCCCGATGCTGAGCCTCGCCGATGGATCTCCCCTGCCGCCAGCACTTTCCGACGGTGTCATGGGGCCATCCGTGCTGTTCGCGGGGGTGCTGCGCCTCCTGCGGCGGCTGTCGCAGCACGCGCCGCTCGTGGTGGTGCTCGACGACGTGCACCGGGCCGGGCCAGTACTGGTGGAGTTACTGGAGTTCGTGCGACGCCGCGGTCCCGCAATGGTTGTCGTGGCTGGAGTGCGGTCCGGCGAGGGCACGTTCTTGCCATCGGGTGAGCGGATCGCGCTGGGGCCGCTGGATCGCGCCGCCGCCGCGGCGTTGGTCGGTGAAGGTGCGGCCGACCAGCTGTATGAGATGTCGGGCGGCCACCCGCTGTTCCTCGTCGAGCTTGCAGCCACCCCGGACGCGACGACGCTGCCGACGTCGCTCGTCGAGGTGGTGTCGACCCGCTGCGACGAGCTCGGTCCGGCCGCCGCGGCAGCGCTGCGCAGCGCTGCAGTTATTGGCTCGCGGCTGGACCTGGACCTGCTCGCCGCCGTACTGCACCGTCCGGTGATCGACCTGCTCGGCGACGTCGAGCAGGCCGTCGCCCGTCGGCTGGTGATCGATGAGGGTGCTGGCTTCTGGTTTCGGCACGAGCTCGTGCGTGCCGCACTTTCCGCGAGCGCGACGGGTGGTCGCCGCGCCCTGCTGCATCGCGAGGTGAGTCGGGTGCTCAGGCGACGCGTGGACGCCGACCCGGTTGATGTCGCCGAGCACGCGCGCCTTGGCGGTGATGTCGTCCTCGCCGCCCAATCGCTGCGAGCCGCCGCGACGCAAGCCAGCCAGCGGTTCGACCACGCAACGGCCGAGGGGCTGCTCGACGACGCGGTGCAGCTACATGCGGACGCCGATACCTGGCTGCAGCGGGCGCGCGTGCGCACTCTGCGCGGCCGGTATACGGCGGCTTACGAGGACGTGGAGCGGGCCGCGCCAGCGGGCGCGGCAGCGCTGGAAGTCGGCGCGTGGGCGTCGTACTTCGATCGACGCTTCGAGCAGGCCGTCAGGTTCGCGCAGGATGGCGAGCTGCTTGCCGAGGACCCGGAGGTGCGGGCAAGGTGCCTGATTGTCGGTGGACGCACTCGGCACGCGGCGGGCGATCTCGTAGGCGCGCAACGGATGCTCGTCGCGGCCGTGGAGCTCGCCAGAGGGACGGACCGGTTGACCGCGTCGGCCTGGCTCGGAGTGCTGCGCGCCCACCAGAGTCGGGTGGAGGACGCGCTGAGGCTGCTCAGCCGCGGCGCGGTCAAACGCCGGAGTCGAGCACACGTCGGCAACCCTGCACGCGCTGCTGTTCACCGGGCACGCGCAAGCCCTTGCTGGCCGTCCGGTCGCTGCCCTGGACTGCTTCGCCTGCTACACCGACGAGGTCGAACGGCGGCAGGTGCCACGCTTTGCCGGGCGCGGGGTGAACTTCGCCGGTTGGGTGCTGCGCAATGTCGGGGCGGTGGACGAGGGGGTCGAGCGGCACCAGGAAGCGCTCGAGGTGGCGAGCCGGCACGGCAGCATGGAGGTCACGATCGCCGCCCTGGAGGACCTGGCCGAGGAGCGGCTCGGAGCGGGCGATCTGGAGGCGGCAGCCGGGTGGCTCACGGGGGCGGAGTCGCACCTGCGTGGTGACCTCGTTTTCGGCTGGCGGCTGGAGCTCAAGCTGCGGCTGCTCCAGGGCCGGCTGGCGCTGGCGAATGGCGACTCCGAGCTGGCGCTGGCGATCGCCGAGGCGCTCGCGGCGCGGGCGGTCGAGATCGGTGTGCCCCGGTACACGTCAGTGGCCCGACTACTCGGCCACCGCGCCCGTGCCCGGATAGGGATGCCGGTCGACCTCGCCGCCGCCGAGGCCGACCTCGATCTGTTGGACCGATCGGTCGCCGTCGAGGCCTGGTGGTGGACGGGCGAGACGGCCGCCGACCTGCGGGTGCCGGGATGGGTCGACCGGGCCGCGGACTCCGCGGCTCGGCTGGCCCGCGCGGCCGGCGAGCGCGGGGCGGCGCTGGGGCTGTCAGCGGCACAGCGGCTGGATATCTGGAAGGCCGCAGCCGGCTGATTGTCCCGTCACCGCGAGGAAGCGCCACATCGTCACCTCGCAGCCAGGACGACCATCGCGACAACAAGCGGCGGCACGCCAACAAGAGCTGACTCGGCGGCGCGCAGAGCAGCGACCCGCTCGGAGGGGCGCAGCGCCTGCACGAAGGGCGCGACGTGCGCCATGCCCAGCCGCCACCCGGCGAGCTGCGCCGGGGTCTCTAGGCCGGTCGCGACCAACACGGTGCGCACCGACACGTCGCCATAACCCGCCGACCTGACCAGTGCGCCGAGGTTGCCCGGATCGTCCACCCGCGGCTCGACCTCGCGTTTGAGCGCCACGTACCAGGGAGGTGCGCGGAACCCGAACGGAGCCAGCGCCTCGTCGACCGCGACTTTCGCCGGGTGAGTCCATCCGGCCTCGAACGCGCTAACGAGCAGGGCGCCGCCTACCCGGCGTGTCTCGCGCAGTGCCCGAACCGGGTCGGCGATGTGGCCCAGAGAGATCGCCGCGACGACGAGATCGAACGAGTCGGGTGTGAAGGGCAGCGCACACGCGTCAGCGAGTACGGGCCGCATCGACTCGCCGCCGTGGCGCAACATCCCGGCTGCGTTGTCGACCGCGACGACCGATGCGGCGCCGGCGGCCAGCGCGGCGCGGCTTGCGACGCCTGTTCCGGCTCCGAGGTCGAGGACTCGTGCACGGTCGAGCGGCACCGGGGCGTGGTCGAGGAGGGTCTGTGCGAGTCGCGCATAGACAAGCTCCGGCCCGGATACCCACGCGTCGGCCGATCGGTCGTACGCGCTTCGCATATCCCCGAGGGTCACGCGATCTCCACGCGCGTCACGCAAGCAGCCGGACCCCCTCGACCGCCCGCGCCTCCCACCAGGCCAGTTCGTCGTCGTAGCCGCCGAACGCCTTCTCCCAACCGAACTGGACGAGTGCGCCAAGCAGGCACAACGCCAGCTGTGTGTCCCACCACGGCGCAGTGTCGACGCCATGCCGCTCCAGCCCGGCGCGGTAGGCGTGGATAGCAGCGTCCTTCGCCTGCGGCAGCCGGCGGCAGTTGATCGCGAGATACCACGCGAGGTCGCTCAGCGCGGCGCCACGGCCGGGCAGCTCCCAGTCGAGCACAACGGTTCGCCCGTCCGCGTCGGTGCCGAGGTTGTCCAGCTTCCAGTTGCCGTGCACGAACGTCTGCGGTGTCCGGTCAAGCGCCTCGACGAGGGGTCCCGGGTCCAAAGCGAGTGGTCCCACAACTGCTGCGGCACGGGGCGCGACGTCGGCGAGCAGTGCCCACCCCTGGCCGATGAGCCGTGGCACCACGTGCGTCGAGCCGATGGCGGCTTCGACCTGGGCGGTCCATGATGACAGCTCGAGGTAACGGTGCATGACGGGGATCACCTCGATCTCCTCGCCGGCGTCCCAGAAAGCCGCGTGCATCGCCGCCATGTGGTCGAGGAAACGCAGGTGCTGGTCGAGCGGGATGACCGCGTCGGTCACCGGCACTAGCCATTCGCTGACATCGCGCATGAGCAGGGCACACCCGCCCGGGTCCCTGGCGACACCAACGATCGGCTGGTTGATGCAGTTCGGCAGTCGTGCCAGCAGGCCCCGCCGCCAGGCGGTGAAAGACGCGCCGGTGAGATCGCCGGCGGCCCGCATCGTCCAGTCGTCCGCGAGGTGAAGGTACTTCAGGACATATCGTTCGCCGTCGATCACAACCCGCTCTAACCTGGCGCCGGACTTGCCCGCGCCGTCCACGATCGGTTCACGACAGGACGCGCCCGCCACTAGCTCGTCCACCGAAACCGTCACCGGCACGGCGGCCGCGTGGCTAGACATCGGCCACCTCCATCTCGGCGCGCCGCGCGGCCGAGCAGCGCCCGCCGCACAGGACCGTGTCCGCGACGATGAGGCCGTTGCGGATCGTGAGGATGTGCGCGTGATGGGCGGCGTGCGGCACGCCCTCGTCGGTCCAGACGAACGTGTACTCGATCACTTCACCCCTCATCAGTGCCCAGCCGTGGGCAACCGCTCGAAGGCGCCATTCCGGAGAACCATTTCGCATAATCAGAACGGATCGCGTCGGCACCACTGACCCGGAACCGCCAGGTCGACCCCGTCGCCTCTAGCGTGGCATCGGCGCTCCAAACCTCGCAACCAGAGATCGTCGCCGATTCACTCACGGCGAGAAACTGATCGACGGCGAGGTGATCAGTGATCGTCTCTGACATGGTCGCTTCCTGCGCGCTTGAACTATGGAACCACCATCGTGCCGCACGCCGATTGCAGCCGGCTTGCAAGCGCGTCGGACGTCAACACCCAAATCAACAAGTAAGTTCCGGCGGGCCCAACCTCGGCGAGTCCCCAAACATCCTCGGCGCCCCTCGCGAAGTGGGGCAGCCCGGTCTACCACCCCCGCCCAGTGACCAGTTCACCTTGGGTCAGCGAGGCTCAGTTGTTCGCCGGTGGTTCTCGAGTCGCCTTCGTGGCCCTTCATGTACTTCCACACCACCGACGCGTTCGGTGGGAGCCACTGTTCGTCCCGGTCCACGCCGGGAAACTGCCGGTCTGCCGCTCGACGGGCGCGGTCCCACCCCTGCCTTAGGCAGTCCCACATGCCGATCGGCGTGCGGTAATCGTTCACGACCACCAACGCCGCTGGGCCGGACAACCTGTCGCCGCTTGACGTAGGAACGAGGGGGACTCCATCCACTCCTTCTTCCCACCGGTGAATGGCAGTCGTAATCTCACGTCGCCCAGCTGTCCCAGCTTCGGCTCCGCCATCATCGATCAGATTCGCCGACCATCCTGGAGTGCCTCCGCGGCGCTCAACCGGTGGGCCGACCGGTTGCGCCGGTGAACCGGGGCCGGACGACAAACGTGCTTTGGGCATCGTTGACTTCCGTATTCGGGTGCCGGGGGATTGGATGAGTTTCATGACGACGCCGCGAACCAGCGACTCGCTCGGCAACCAGGTGGCGCGCGAGGTGTTCACCGGGCTGCCGCGGCGGTACGACCGGCTCGCCTGGCTGTTGTCGTTCGGGCAGGACCG
>DHJN01000077.1:7440-7592 GCA_002404345.1 Actinobacteria bacterium UBA4719
AGCTGCCGTTTGGCGACGAGTGCTTCGACGCCATCTGCTTTTCGTATCTGCTGCGCTATGTCGACGAGCCTGCGGTGGCCATTATGGAGATGACGCGCTGCCTGCGCCCGGGCGGGACGATGGCGAGCCTGGAGTTCTTCGTGCCCCCGGCG
>DHJN01000077.1:7817-8175 GCA_002404345.1 Actinobacteria bacterium UBA4719
GGGAGCCCATGGTGGCGGGTGGGCCGGTTCCTGAGCCAGAGCATCCCGGCCCACTACCGGCGGTACCCGCTCGACTGGCACGTCCGCGCCTGGGAGCAGGCCGGTTTTCGCGATGTCGGGTGGCAGTTGATGAGCCTAGGTGGTGGCCTGGTCATGTGGGGGACGAAGGCGACCCAGCCGTGACCCGCGCGGAAGACCGGCCCGCCTTCTACGCGCGCGGTGCCGGCAACGGCGGGGTGCGCGACTGGGTGACCCTGCTGCACCCGCCCTACACCGCATGGCACCTGTCCTATGTCGCGATCGGCGCCGCGCTCGCCCCACACTTCGTGGCGTGGCGACTCGGCGGCACACTCGTCGC
>DHJN01000077.1:8428-8707 GCA_002404345.1 Actinobacteria bacterium UBA4719
GTGCCGGTCGTGGCCGGTCTGCTGTACGGCGGGATGCGGCTTCTGCCGTTCGTCGTCGCAGGCGTCGTGCTCGTCCTGGCCTACAACCTCGAACTGGGCAGAGGGATCTTGCACAACGCGGCTGGTTTCGCGCTGGGCTGGGGTGCGTTCCCGGTGCTGACCGGCTACTACGCGCAGGATTTCCGGCTGGGCGGCGCAGCGGTGATGGCCGCTGTGGCAGCCTTCTTCCTCTCCCTCGGGGCAGCGCGCGTTGAGCCTGCCGGCACGAACGCTGCGGCG
>DHJN01000191.1:0-5413 GCA_002404345.1 Actinobacteria bacterium UBA4719
CCTATTTGCGCGCGCTCTAAGACGCAGGCGGCCGTCCCCGACGAAACGCTCGCTCATGCCGAGAGTCGGACGTTCGCTCTCCGGGTTACGCCGGTGATCGACCGTGCCGAGGGTGGTGCGTTGCGAACCTGCCGATGTGCGGTCACCCTCGATCACGCGTCTTCAGGGCGTCGACGTCGACAGCAACCTTGCCGAGCATCGCCTCGAGTTCGGGGTCGAACCCGATCGCCCGTACTTCCTGCGTACAGCGGCACGCAGCAGCGATCTTGGCAGCCCACTTCAGCGCGTCCTCGCGTGAAGGCACGTCCACGATCGTGATTCCGCCGATGAAGTCCGGTCTCGGGCCGTCGGTGACCGTCCCGTCCGTGCCCACGAGATTCGCGGGTTCCTCTTCCAGGCCGCCGGTCAAGAGGTACACACCGGCGTCGATGAGCTCTTGACAGACCGCGTGCGCAGCCCTGCCCACCTCGGGCATCTCCTCGTCGGGGATGTGGTTCATCGCGTCGCTGGGGAACGTGATCAGGTACTGCGTCATCGCATGTCCTTCCTCTCGCATCGCATAGATCGGCGGCACCCCACCTATCCACGCACGCTATGCATGGGATCCGATCGCTGCCAGAGGGGAGAACGCGCAGCCCTCCGCCCGCACGCTAATGCCGCATAGTGCGCGAGTTGCATCCAATCCCGGCGACTGGCGGTGCGGCCGTGCATGATGGGGCCATGAACGCGCTCGAACTCATCGTGGACGAGGGCCGCCCCGCTAACGCGGGGCGCTTCTTCCAGTTGGGTGCCGACCTGCTGGCGCTCCTGGACGAACTGTCCGACGTCCCGGTCACTTGGCGCGTCGAGGACCTGCGCATGGGCTCCGCGGTCGCGAGGGTGGCCCCGCCGCCCGACTCCAAGGAGGGGCGCTGGCTCCGGCTCGCGGTCAACTCCCTGGACGCGGTACAGGGCGGCGGCGGGCTACCCGCTGACTGGAGCCCGGACGCGATCAAGGTCGCCCGGCGCTTCGTAGAGCACGGTCAGCCGAATGAGGACGAGACAGACTGGGTGCCGCCGCGCCTCCGGCTCGTGGGGGACGCGGACCAGCCTGCCCCTGTCGTGGACCTCACACCCGAGTTGGGCGGTCGTCTAGCCGACCTACAGCCTTTCGAGCGTCGGATGCCTGGCTCCGTGCGCGGCACGCTCGTCGGGCTCAACGTCTCCCGAGGTAACAGGGCGTCTCTCCGGCTCCCCAACAAGCGGATAGTGCGCGTGGGCTTCGAGACCTCCCTACGGGCCGACCTGAAGGAGGCCATGCTGCAGCAGGTCGAACTGCGCGGCGTGGTCCGACAGGACGACGACGGCCGGGTGTTCAATGTCCGGGCCGAGGGCGTCGAGGTCCTGGTCAAGCCGGAGGCGCGCTGGACGGACCTCATCGGCATCGACCCCGACTACCTGGAGGGGGCCTCCATCAAGGAATGGCTGGAGGCGAACCGTGGTCAGGCCTGACAAGATCGAGACCGCACTGCTGGACGCCTCGTGCCTGCTCGGCGTCATCGTGGCCGACCCGGAGTTCCGGGCCCTGGGTTCGCTGCTGGCCGCTGTGGACCGCGGGGAGGTCCGGCTCGTGGAGTCCACCGCAATCCTCGCTGAGGTTCTGGTGAAGCACCCCAAGGACACCCCGAGGCACGCGCTCGCCCGGAAGACGCTGCGCTCGCTCCTGGAGTCCCCAGAGACGGAGTTGGTGGACGTCTCGACCGCGGTCGCCCGCAAGGCGGGGGAGTTGAGGGTCGGGCACAACCTCAAGACCTGGGACGCGGTCCACCTAGCCACCGCGATCCTCGCGAGCGTGGACGTCCTCGTCGTCCGCGACCACAAGTTCCCTAAGGGAGAGTTCGAGGGCGTTTACGTCACTGGGCCGTTCGACATCGACGCGGACAAACTCCCTCTCGGGTGAGGGCGTGGCGCGCCAGAAGTCATAACGGGTTGGCCCTGGACGTCCGCTATTGCCGCTGGTCGCGCTGCCGGAGCGATGGCGCTGGTGACCGGAAGCTGCCGTTGACGGACGCGGCACGGATAGCGTCTCGCTGACTGCGCATCGACGCTCGCGGCGGGCCGAGGCATTCGAAGCCGACAGGTTGGCGGCTCCGGGTCGGCGAGGGGCGCACGTCGAGTCGGCAGCGCAGGCTCCAGTTATAGTCAGTTGTGTGGGTGAGCCTGCAGGCACTCGAGCACCGCGTCGTGAGGTGAATGCGTGAGCGTTCCGTACCCGCTCAACGGCCCGGTCTCGTACAGCCAGGATGAGGAGCATCTGATCGGGCTCGCCGCCCGCTTCATCCTGGAGCATCTGGGCCACAGTCCGGTGTGGGACGACGTCGAGCGTCACCTGATGACCCGCCATGGAAAGTCGAAGGCTGAGGCGAGTCGCGCCGTGCTCATCGCAGAACTCGACCTCGAGTGGCAAGGCACGATTCATTACGACGAGACCGTGTTCCGTCAACCTGGCCTGCCGGCCGACATCGCACCTGCGGCTGCAGGAGGTCGCCGAGGCGGTCTGGGGTCTGGGGTGGCCCCGCCCCGATGGAAGACGAAGCCGGTCGATCCACGACTGCTTCATCGAGCTCGGCGGAAGGTATCGACACTGCGACGTCTACTGGGCGATGCACGAGGTGCTGAAAGGCTCTCGGCTCCGTTGCGTGCGTCGTTGGTGGATGCTGCTGGCCGACGCCGGCGAGGTCCTGGCGGACCCGACGCTCACGGTTGGCGAGCGTGACGAAGTTGAGCGGGTGCTGGAAGCGGACTTGCGCGATGCGTACGCGAACTGGCTACCTCACCGGGTGCAGCGTGAGTATCCGTTAGACAGCCGCTTCGCCGATATCTTCGACACGAAGCGTCGGCTCATCGTCGAGGCGAAGATCTCCACTGACGACCTAGTGGTTCTCGGTGCCGTCACTCAGGCGATGCACTACCGGATGCTGGCGAACCGCGAGACGGACCGAATCGACGGCGTGGCGGTCCTCTTGCCCCGCGAGCCGTCTGACCTAGCTCGAGCAACACTGCGGCAGAACGACCTCGAGGTCGGCTTCATCTGGCGCGACGGCAGCTCCTTCAACGAGGAACTGGCGTAGCTCCTGCAGCTGCCGGCGAACGAGGCCGGCGCGGCGATGCGGCCTCGTGTCCTGCTCGGACGCGGGCCCGGGTGAGCGGGAGCAGTCCCGCGACGTGGCCGGCACGGGCTGTCGTGACCTCCAGAACACGCACGCCGACCGCCCTCCGACGGGGCGACTGGAGCCCTGACGCCGCCGCGTGTCGAGCCACCGCTACGCGGCCGCACCCGCCCCGAGCTCGGTCCGCACAACGCACGCACATGGCTCCCTTCTATTGCGCCCTGTGTCAAGGGGTTGGGCTCCGGGAGGCCGTCGAGTGTGCGTCGACGCTGGTCGGTGTCAACGTCGTTCGTCCGGTAGGGCGCTCCACGTTGACACCTCCGGCGCGTCGTCGCGATGTAGCGGCTGTTCCCGGACCAGGGGTCTTCCGAGTCGACGCCTGGCTAGGTAGCGTCAAGGGTGCGGGTTCGGGAAGTGGCTTATCCGAAGAGCCGATGTCCGGGGTCTGGTCGGTCGCGCTGGATTTCTTAGTCGCCCCCGAGTGCCCTCCCGGGCCCGCCTCATCTGGGTATCGGCTGCGCAGCTGCGCGTCGGCGACGAGCTGGCGGTAGACCACGTCGGACAGCCGCCGGCGCAAGCAGCGCATGGCTTCCATCGTGGTCTTGGACTGCTCCAGCTTGCGCCGGTAGTACGCCCGGCCGTCGGTGTCGTTACGCATCTGAACGATCCCGGCGATGTACAGCACGTGGTTCAGCCGGCGGTTGCCCGCCCTCGACAGCCGGTGGCGGACCTGCTCGCCACTGGATGCGTCGATCGGCGCGGTCCCAGTCCAGGACGCGAAGTGGTTGCGGTCGGGGAACCGGGCCACGTCCCCGACATCGGCCAGGATCCGTGCCGCACCGGCAGGCCCGACACCGTTGATGTCCATCAGGTGCGACCCCAAAGCTTCGACACCGGCCTTGAGCTCGGCCTTCATCGTCTTCATCTGGGCGTCGATGCGTTCCAGGTCGGCCACCTCCATCGCGGCCATCCGGCGCCGGGTGCGCCCGACCAGATCCCGCGGCCGCACGCCGGCAAGCAGAACCTTGTACTGCGCGGTCGACTTCTTGGCCGGGGCCCCGCCAGGGCGCAGCTCCAGGAACAGCCGATGAAGGCGGTTCAGCGTCTGTGCCCGCGCATGGGACAACTCGTCACGCCGATCGGACAACAGCCGCAGCACCATCAGCTCCGGGTCCAGGCTGATCTCGCGCAAACCCTTGTCCCGCAACGCGACCATCACGATGGAGTGCGCGTCGGTGGCGTCGGTCTTGCGGCCCTGACCGGTGTCGAACACCCGAGCCCGAGCGGCCAGCTTCGCCGGAACGTCCAGCACCCGCTCCCCGTCAGCCAGCAGCCGCTGAGCCACCGGGCGGCCGATCCCGTTCGCGCCCTCGACCGCCCACTGCCGCTCCGGCCACTGCCGGGCGACCTTGAGCATCGCCTGATACTGGCGGTTGTCCGTGCCGAATCGGCCCTTGGCCCGCAGAATCTCTCGGGTGTCTCGGGCCTCGATTGTCACCGACCGCTTGTGCGGGTCCATCCCGATGACTACTTGATCCATCACACGCCTCCTCGCTCGTCCGATATGACTGTTCAGCGAGGACGGGCAACGCTACTTCGAGCTGAGCAAACCCTTCTTGAGCCACGCCTCGCCGCGGTGCCCGGCCGGCGCGAATCCGCCTGTACGGTTTCGCTCCCCAACGTCGGTTGCGCAGGGTAGCCAAAGACGTCGGAGTTGCCACGAGTGCGTCGATAGACCAGGAGCGAGCAGGCGTCGGGGGCCAGGTCGCCGCAGATCTCGGCCCAAGCCGATCATCATCGTAGTGAGCTGGTGGCGCAGTCACCGTAGCCTCGCACGAAGATGCGCACCGCGTTGTCGATGTCTGCGGTCGTCGTCCCGTGACCCAGGGAAAGCCGGACTGCGCCGAGCGCCACCTCCGGTGTAGTCCCCATGGCAAGCAGCGTCGCGGCGGGGGTGTCCTGACCCGCGTGGCATGCCGACCCGGTGGACGCCGCCAGCCCTGGTGACGCGGCCAGCACGGCCCGGCCGAGGACGTCGGGGAACGAGACCATCAAGGTGTTGGGCAGAGAGCCCTTCGGGGTATGCCGGACGCTGCCGGGGATAGCGTCGCGCAGCTGCTCCCAGAGCGTGTCGCGCAGCACAGCCAGCCGCACGCCATCCGCGTCCAGGCGACCACCGGCCAGCTCGCACGCCGCACCCAAGCCGACGATGCCTGGAACGTTCTCCGTCCCGGGCCGGACACCGCCCTCTTGTCCGGCGCCGA
>DHJN01000191.1:5461-6288 GCA_002404345.1 Actinobacteria bacterium UBA4719
GGGGCGTAGCACTTGTGCCCGGCGATGGAGAGCAGGTCCACTCCGAGGGCATCGACATTCACCTCGATCTTGCCGATGGCCTGGGCGGCGTCGGTGTGCATCAGCGCGCCGACCGCGTGGGCTGCGGCTGCGACCGTAGGGACGGGCAGGATGGCGCCGGTCTCGTTCTGGGCGAGCATCATCGTCACCAGTGCGACGTCCGGGCCCAGCTCCGTGGCTGCCATGGCGGCGTCGACGGTGCCGGCGCTGGTGACCGGGAGGGCGGTGATCGTCCAGCCGGCTGCGTTCAGGTGAGCCAACGGGGCGGTCGTGGCTGGGTGTTCGACGACGGTCGTGATGATGCGGCGTCGGGTGGGGTTGGCGATGCTGGCGGTGCCGCGGATGGCCAGGTTGTTGGACTCGGTGCCGCCGGAGGTGAAGATGATCTCGGCTGGGTCGGCGCCGATTAGCGCGGCGACCTGGGCGCGTGCGACGGCGACGGCGCGGGCCGCGGCCCGGCCTGTGGGGTGGTCGCTGGAGGGGTTGCCGTACTGGTCTCGCAGGTAGGGGAGCATCGCGTCGAGGACCTGGGGTGCGACCGGGGTGGTGGCGTTGTGGTCCAGGTAGATCAGGGGCTGGTCGTGGCTCACAGCCACCTCCGTATCACGCGCTGTTCGAATGTGACCTTGCCCCAGTGCCAGCGACGTGCCGGGGAGTGCAGGGCGACCGTGGGAGCGGGGTCGCCGTAGAAGTTGCCGGAGCCGTAGGCGGCGCGGCCGGCGCCGGTCTCGATGAAGCAGCCGCCGTGCCCGTCGAAGCCGCCCGGAGCCGGTTTGCCGGTGATGTCG
>DHJN01000078.1:0-1076 GCA_002404345.1 Actinobacteria bacterium UBA4719
CGCCGCGGGCCGCGGCCGCGCGGCCACCCTGTCGCGAGCGCAGTGTCTGTCGCGAGCGCAGTGTAGAGGCCTGCCCGTCTGGTGGTCGGTCGGTGGGTTCCACTGAAGTCTTGGTGGGTTTCATGGAAGTCTCGGGAGTTGGCGTGACGTCGGGTGGTCCCCGGCTCAGGGCTTGGCGAACCCGGCAGTGGTCAGCACGCTGGTGCCGCCCGCGGACAGGACGTAGCTGGTGAAGGCCTGGGCGGTGGCCTTGTTCGGCGCCTTGGTCAAGGTGGCGATGGGGTAGGTGGTGGAGGCGTTGACGGCGCTGGGGATGTCGATGCCCTTGACCTTGTCACCGGCGGCCCGCACGTTGGTGACGTAGACGAGCCCGGCGTCGACCTCACCGAGGGTGACCTTGGTCAGGACGGCATTGACGTCGACTTCCTCACTGACCGGGGTCAGCGTGAGCTTGGCGTTGGTGAGGACCTTGGCGGCCGTCGAGCCGCATGGGACGGCGGCCTGACACAGAGCCACCTTGACCCCGGACTTGGCAAGATCGGACAGCTGGGTGATGCGGGCCGGGTTCTTCGCCGGGACCGCGATCTCCATGACGTTGCTGGCGAAGTTCGTCGGGGAAAGCGCCTGGCCGGCGGTGACGACCTGGTCCATGTTCTTGGTGCTGGCCGAGGCGAACACGTCGGCGGGCGCGCCGTGGGTGATCTGGGTCGCCAGGCCGGAGCTGGGGCCGAAGCTGAACACGACCTTGGTGCCGGGGTGGGCTGCCTCGAACTGCTGGCCGAGCGTGGTGAAGGCATCCTTCAGGGAGGCCGCGGCGAACACGTTGACCGTGCCCGACACCGGCCCCGAGCTCGACCCGGACGTGGTGGAGGACGCGCTGGTGGCACTGGATGAACCGCACCCGGCCAGCAGGAGACCGGCTGATACCACGGTGACGGTGAGGGCGCTTCGACGCATCTGTTGCTCCAAGGGTCGGGTGATGTAGGGCCAGCGGTCGCCGACGCGGTGCGTCGGATCGACGGGAGTGTCCACCGAGAGGTGCAGTCGGTCTGCTCGGCTCTATTCGTCGTGCTCCT
>DHJN01000078.1:1172-33550 GCA_002404345.1 Actinobacteria bacterium UBA4719
CACTGCTCGGGGGTGTCGTCCTCATAGAAGATGGCCTCGACCGGGCAGACCGGCTCGCACGCGCCGCAGTCGACGCACTCGTCGGGGTGGATGTAGAGCGAGCGCTCACCCTCGTAGATGCAGTCGACTGGGCATTCCTCAATGCAGGCCTTGTCCTTGAGGTCAACACAAGGCTGGGCGATGACATAGGTCATGGTGAGCGGTCCTCCTGAGGTGCGACTGCAAGACAACACCTAGTATGCCGAGTCCGCAGGCCGGAAAGTTCCGCTGGACCGGTGCCAGGGCTGCAGTACTAGATCCACTGCGGCAGGCCCCCACGACCCGAAATCTTTCAGAAACAAATCGTGAGAAACGCTCGTGCTGGTCGCCGTCGCCAGCAACGGCCGAGGCCGGGTGAACCAGCATTTCGGTCGGGCCGAGGAGTTCTGGATCTACGAGGCGGCCCCCGGCTGGGCCCGGTTCGTGCAGGCCCGCAACGTCCGCTGCATCACTATCGCTGACGACGCGACGATCCAGAGTCGGTCATTGAGGTCGCAGTCGAGGTCGCAGACGAGGCCGCGGGCGCCGCCCTGGTCCCGGTCAAGGCCCCTGGCGCCGCCGTGGTTGAGGCCGCGGGCGCCGCCCTGGTCGCGGCCGAGGCCGTACCGGTCGGAGGCGCGCGATGAGCCAGCTCCTCGAAGTGACCGAATCAGCGCTCCGCACGCTTCAGGAAGTGCTGCCGCCAGCCGCTCAGGGCACCCCGGCAGTTCGCGCCTCCGCCCGGCTCGCCGACACCGGCAAACCGGCATACGAGCTGGCGGCCATGGACGGCATGGACGGTCCGACGGCCGGCGACACCGTGGTGACCCTGGACGGGTTGGTGGTCTACGTCGACCCGGAGAGCGCCCCGATCCTGTCCGGCGTACGGATCGACCACCTGGAGACCCCTCGGGCCGCCGGCTTCGTATTCCGCCCGTCTGACGCCCAGCTGACCGCCCGGGTTGAGACCGCGTTGAACGACGTCCGGCCGCGGCTACAGGCCGACGGCGGGGACGTCGAGCTGGTCGAGGTACGCGAGGCGCGTGCGCTGCTTGCCTTCCGCGGGAGCTGCGTGGGATGCAGCATGGCCAGCATGACGCTGACCCGGCTCCTGGAGCAGCATCTGCGCGAGGCCGTTCCCGAGCTGGCGGCGGTCACAGCCGAAACAGTTTCGTGACCCGCGGTCTGGATGCTCCAGCGACCAGGGAGCAGATGTGACTGCCCTGTCAGACACCCACGCTCGCCAGTTGTCCCTGCCCGGCTTCGGGGTGGCCGCTCAGCGGCGGTTAGCCGAAAGCACCGTGCTCACCCGTCCTCGCTTGGCCACCCTCGCGTCGACTGCGCCGAGGCCACCCTTCGCCGCCATTACCCGGACGTGGCGGTGGTCGCCGTGCCCGAGCCGATCACGGCCGACCAGACCTCGCCGTTCCTGGTGCAGGCAGACGTGGTCGTGGACGCCCGACACAACTTTCCCGAACGGCTGCTGCTCAACCGGCTCTGCGTCCAGCTGGGGGTGCCGATGGTGGAGGCGGCCATGAACGGCGCGGAGGGCCAGGTGAGCGTCGTTCGGCCCGGCCAAACGGCGTGCCTGGCGTGTCGGTGCGGGGACGGCGACCCGGAGTGGGAGCCCTTGGAGTTCCCCGTACTCGGGGCGGTCGCCGGGAGGGTTGGCTGCCTCGCCGCCATAGAGGCGATCAAGGTTGTGACGGGCTGGGGCAAGCCCCTGGACGATCGGCTCCTCACGCTCGACCTGGAGCACATGATCTTCCAGACGCTTCCCATAACCCGCGATCCCGCCTGCCCGGTCTGCGCGGGGAGCTATCCGACACCTGCAACCGGGACAGCCCAGTCGCGGCCGAACTAGCCCGCGTGTCCGCGGCCTGACGAGTCTCTTGGCCGGTCAGAGGGGGAGTTGAGCCGCTCGCGCCGCTGCCTTTCACGGCACGGCGAGGCCGTCATGTTGAGGTGTTTGGCGCGGGGGTGCTTTCCTCATATCACGATTACTTCGTGTGGGGCGGGAACCCCTCTGAGGAATCGGCAACGGATGGACCAGTGCCACTAGCCAGCGTCTCGACCCAGAATCGGCACTTGTGCACGTCCCTGCGGGCTGGCGCGACGTTCTCCAGAACGCCGCCGCAGTTCTCGATGACGTTGATGCAGCCCACGTTATAGGCATCGCAGGTCACGAGCAGACGCGCCAGACCAGTCGACGCCGCGACCGCGAGGGACTGGCGCAGGATGGCCGTCGCGTAACCGCGACGACGAAACCCGGGACGAACCCCAATGCCGATGTGACCCGCCACCTCTGAGAGGTAGGGGTTGAGGTGGTGCCGAATCGAGACGCGGCCGACAACCTGCCCATCTACCTCAGCAACGAGAAACGTCGCCGGCACCCAGCCTTTGGGTACGTCAACGCCAAGGCGTAGCCCCTCCAGCCGTGCAAGGTATGCCGGCCATGGTTCCCCCCGTTTCAGGTCGAGGAGGAAGTCGAAGGCATCCTGGGCGATCTCCCAGTGTGCGTGCCGGGCCTGCTTCTCGTCCGAGACACCCAAGGGCCGCAGCAGCATTGGCGGCTGGCCGCTGATTTTTTCGTCCATTACGCACCTGTCCGTTGCTTGCCAGTTCGGCTACCTGATAGAGCTCAGGGTATCGGCGGCGGCGATGTCTTGACTCATCCCGGTGACGCGTCCTGGATCAGTTCAGCCAGTTCACCGATCAGCTCGCCTCGCCTGCTGACACCGGCGGGCGAAACTCTGTGCGGTCCAACGGAGGCAGAGAAAGGAACAAACGAGCCCCTGACCTGCGTCTCCGCAGGTCAGGGGCCCTCTGTGGTTGGGGTGAGTGACGGGACTTGAACCCGCGACATCCGCCACCACAAGGCGGCGCTCTACCAGCTGAGCTACACCCACCATGCCCTGCGACCACCATGACGGCAGCCGCGCGCGGCGCTTATGTTACCCGTTCTCGCATGCAGTTCTGACCAGCGGGGGCCCTGTTCCCAGGAGCGTGCGGGGATCCCAGGAGCGTGCGGGCGAGCGGCGACAGAGCGACAGACGGCAGATCAGGAGCTGGCCGGACCGATCTCGTGACGGGCTGCGATCGCCTTTGCTGTCTCGGAGTCCGGACCGGGCGGTGCCACGAAGATCGCCTCCCGGTAGTAGCGCAGCTCGGCGATGCTCTCACGGATGTCGGCCAGTGCCCGGTGGCCGCCGGCCTTCTTCGGGGAGTTGAAGTACGCCCGCGGGAACCACCGCAGGGCCAGCTCCTTGATCGAGGAGACGTCGATGATCCGATAGTGCAGGTGGGACTCGAGCTCGGGCATGTCGCGGGCCAGGAACCCTCGGTCCGTCGCCACGGTGTTGCCGCCCAGAGGTGCCTTCGCGGCATCCGGCGCCCACTCGCGGACGTATGCCAGGACCTGCTCCTCGGCCTCCGTCATCGTGATGCCCGCGGCCAGCTCCTCGAGCAGACCGCTGGACGTGTGCATGTCGCGGACGAAGTCGTCCATCTGCTCGAGCGCTTCGGCCGGAGGCTTGATGACCAGGTCGATGCCGTCGCCGAGCTGGTTCAGCTCGAAGTCCGTCACCAGTGCTGCCACCTCGATCAGGGCGTCGTTGGTCAGGCTGAGACCGGTCATCTCGCAGTCAATCCAGATGATCCGGTCATTGGTCGCGCGTCGATTGGTGTTCTGGGCCACGCACCCCACCTTAGAGGGCGGCTGCACCGGCCTAGGGTATGACGCCGGGTGTGCGCCGAATAGAAGGCGGTGCGCCCCCGGCAGGACTCGAACCTGCGACCTAGAGATTAGAAGGCTCTTGCTCTATCCATCTGAGCTACGGGGGCATCTGCCCGCGGCTGGCGGCAGGCAACGCGAGAATTGTAGGGGAGCACGCGGCATACGGGTGCGGGTTGGGCAGTGTTGGCCACCTCGACCAAGCCGGACAAATCCCCGTATTTGCCTGCCCCGGGTTGAGTTGCAGGCACTGGACAAGGCAGGCTTTCGGCTTGTGACGGTCGGGGTTGATGACAGGGGGCTGCTGAGCGCTGTTGAGCAGCTCGGCAGCGAGGTCCAGAACGCCACCCTCCCCCTGGACCTTCCAGGCGTCGCAGAAGCCCGAGCGGCGCAGTCTGCCCTGCTCAAACAGCTCGACGACTACGTCATACCGCGTCTGACCTCGCTGGATGCGCCGCTACTCGCCGTGGTGGGCGGATCGACCGGCGCCGGCAAGTCCACCCTGGTCAACTCCCTGGTCGGCTCAGCCGTCAGCCGGGTGGGGGTGCTGCGCCCGACCACCCGGCTGCCTGTTCTGGTGCACCACTGTGAAGACGAGCGCTGGTTCACCGGGAGCCGGATCCTGCCTGACCTGGCTCGCATCACGGGAGCCGACGGGGCCCGCGACGACCACGGCGCTGTTCGCCTCATCGCCTCCGAGACCCTGCCTGCCGGTCTGGCCCTGCTCGATGCGCCGGACATCGACTCGGTGGTCCAGGCGAACCGCGATCTCGCCCGCCAGCTGCTCTCCGCCGCTGACCTCTGGCTTTTCGTCACCACAGCAGCGCGGTATGCCGACGCCGTGCCCTGGGACCTCCTTCGTGGCGCCTCCGAACGCGGCACGTCGGTGGCGATCGTCCTGGACCGCGTGCCGCCCGAGGCCATGGAAGAGATCCGCACTCATCTGGCGTCCATGCTGCGCGAGCAGGGACTGGCCAGCGCGCCGATCTTCACCGTCGTCGAAACCACCCTGACGGTCGACGGTCTGCTCTCCGAGCACGAGATCGCCCGGCTGCGTTCGTGGCTCTCGGCACTGGCACGTGACGCCAAGGCGCGTTCGATCATCATCCGCCGGACGCTCACCGGTGCGCTGAACTCCATGCGTGACACCGTGCTCACCCTCTCGGGCGCGACTTCCGGGCAGGAAGTTGCCACGGCCGCGCTGCACCAGGAGGTGAGGGCTGCCTATGTCGCCGCGATGCAGGCGGTCGAGCACGCGATGACCGATGGGACCCTGCTGCGTGGGGAGGTCCTCGCCCGCTGGCAGGAGTTCGTGGGCACAGGGGAGCTCCTGCGTCAGGTGGAGGCCGGGATCTCACGGCTGCGCGACCGGATAACCGCAGCTATCAAAGGCAATTCGCCACCCACTTCAGGCCTGGGGGAGGCGCTGCAATCCGGAGTTGCCGAGCTCCTGACGGCCCAGTCACGGGGGGCTTCGGCGACCGTTCTCAGGCGTTGGCGTCAGCTGCCCGGGGGCCCCGAGGTGGTGGCGGCGCACCCCGAGCTGGCCAACCCTGTGCCGCAGAGCGTGGGCAACGTCGAGCGGCTGGTCCGTGACTGGCAGGGCGAGGTTCTCCAGCTGGTCCGCGCCGAGGGCAAGGACCGCCGCACCACGGCGCGGGTGCTCTCCTTTGGTGTCAACGGCGTTGGCGTGATCCTCATGCTCCTGGTGTTTGGTCAGACCGGTGGTCTGACTGGCGGCGAAGTGGGCATCGCTGGCGGCTCGGCAGTCCTGGCGCAGCGCATCCTGGAGGCCATCTTCGGTGACCAGGCCGTTCGCGACCTGGCCGCCAAGGCTCGTCGCCAGCTGATGGTCAGGGCCGAGGAGCTGTATGCCGGTGAGCAGGCACCCTTGCACGCTGCGGTCGCAGCCGTCCAGGTCAGTGCCGGGCAGGCGGGCAGGATCAAGGCCGCCTTGGTCGCGCTCGAGGCGGCGCGGTGAGTCCGCTGACGACGGGGGCTCGGGCGGCTCCGGGGAAGGAGCCGTCAGTGGGCGCTGTGGCCGACATGACTGAGCTGTCGGCTGAGCTGGTCCAGGCCAGGGCCGCTGCGTTGAGGTCGGCGCTGGAGTCTGGCGCCGGTTGCCTGCCTGCCGGTGGCGTCGACCGGGCAGAGGCCGCCATCGTCAAGACCGCTGCGCGCACCTCGATCGCCGGCGGGCACACCGTGGTCGCGCTCGCCGGTGCCACCGGCAGCGGCAAGTCAAGCCTGTTCAACGGCCTCATCGGAGCCGATGTTGCCCACGCCGGGGCCCGTCGGCCGACCACGGCTACGCCGACCGCGGCGGTCTGGGGGAGTGAGTCCGCAGCGGCTCTGCTCGACTGGCTGATGGTCGGGGCGCGTCACCTGGTGGGCGAAAGCACTTCTGGCGTAACGGGTTCCGACGTCGGTCCTGCTGGCCCGCACGCCACAGTGCCTCCGCGAGCGACAGTGCCTCCGCACGCCACCGTGCCTCAGCTCTCGACGGTGCCTCCGCGCGCTCCCGGACTCGAGCTCGACGGGCTGGTGCTGCTGGATCTGCCCGACTTCGACTCCCACGAGGCGGCGCACCGCATCGAGGCCGAACGGGTGCTCGCCCTGGTCGACGTCTTCATCTGGGTCACCGACCCCCAGAAGTACGCCGACGCGCGCCTGCACGAGGACTACATCGCAAAGCTCTCGGCCCACAACGCCGTCACCATCGCGGTCCTGAACCAGGCCGACCGTCTGACCCCGGAGGCGCTCGCTGCCTGTCGCAGCGATCTCCTGCGGCTCCTCGTCGCCGATGGTGTCGTCGACGCCGAGGTGATCGCCACGTCGGCCACCGATGGCAGCGGCGTGGTCGATCTGCACCACCGGATCAGTGCGGCCGTTGCGGGTCAGAACGCAGCTGTTCAGCGTCTCGACTCCGACTTGCGTTCTGCCGCAACGGTTCTGCGCGCAAGTGTCGCCGATTCCGAGCCCCGCCTGGATGACTCCGCCGACGCGAGCCTGATCGACGCGCTCACCCGCGCGGCCGGCATACCGATCATTCTGGACGCCGTCGAGCGGGACTTTCGGCGCGAGACCTGGGCCCGCACCGGCTGGCCGTTCACCCGGTGGGCCAAGGCTCTGCGCCCTGCGCCGCTGAAGCTCCTCGGCTTGAACAGGGACTCATTGAACAGGGACTCATCGGGTCGTTCCGGCGTTATCTCGGTGTCCGACGTCCGTTCGGTGCTCGGTCGGTCATCGCTGCCTCCCGCGACCCCGGCGGCGCGTTCGGCTGTGGAGCTGGCTACCCGGGAGCTGGGGGACCGGGCCGGTCTGGCCCTGCCACAGGCATGGACCGATGCGGTCAACGATGCTGCCATGCCGCCGGGGGAGGACCTCGCAGACGCGTTGGACCAGGCAGTTGTCGGCACCTCCCTTCGCACCCGAAATCCGTTGTGGTGGACCGTTTGTGGGGTGCTGCAGGGGATCTTTGCGTTGACCACTGTCGCCGGCCTGGTCTGGCTCGTCGTACTGATGGTGCTCGGATGGCTGCAGCTTGGGGTCGAAGCTCCTCGCCTCGGACCGCTGCCGTACCCGTTCCTGTTGCTGGTAGGGGGCCTGCTCATCGGCTTCCTGATGTCCCAGCTGACCAGGGCCATCGGTCGGGTCGGCGCTGCGCGGCGCAAGGTGGTGGTGGCGGCTCGCCTGCGCGACATGGTGTCGCAGGTGGCGCGCGATCGGCTCGTCGCGCCGGTCCAGGAGGTCCTTGACCGACACCGTATGACGCGGGAGCACCTCGAGGCCGCGGGCAGACGCGTCTGAGCTCACTCAGCGTCAAACCTAGGGATGGTGTCGTTGCGAGGCGCGCAAACCTAGGGATGAGGCTGGCAGTTCAAGGTCAAACCTGGGGGTGGTGCCGTTCGTCCACAACCACCTGGTCCGTCGTCCCACCGTCCACAGCCTCGCGGTGGGCCCTGTTGCCAGCCGCCCGGCGTGGCCACTGTTGAGTTCCTCGCCGGTTGCGGCGAGTCAACGATGAGAGCGACGAGGTGATGACGATGAACGAGACCTACGTGACGGTCAGCGGCAACGTGGTCGGCGACCCGGTGGTGCGCGCGACCAGGGCGAACGTGCCCTTCGTGACGTTCCGGGTGGCGTCGAACGTGCGCCGGGTGGACTACAAGACCGGCGAGTACATCGACGCGGGGACCAACTTCGTGAACGTGACGGCTTTTCGCGGCCTGGGGGTCAACCTGTCGAACTCGCTGAAGAAGGGCGAGCCGGTCATCGTCTACGGGCGGATGCGGATCAACCAGTGGGTCAACGGGGACAGGAGCGGGACGACTGTCGAGATAGACGCCTACAACGTCGGCCACGACCTGACGTGGGGTCAGTCGACATTCATCAAAGTGGTCAAACCCCAGCTCAACCAGAACGACCGGATGGCCGATCCCGAGGTCCAGGACGCCCAAGACCAGCTGGACCGCGATGCCGCCATTGTCGATGACGACTTCCTCGGGGCTGCTGACGAGCCGCCCGCGGAGGGCTTCACCCACGCAGCCGGCGGGAACGTCGAGCTGGCCTCCGCCGACACCGACGCGTACGAGACGGTGGGCGCTGGGAGCCGATAGGGGTGTGCCCAACGGTGGGCGTCAGGTGTCGCGCAGGTGTCGTTCCCGTTCTCAGCCGGTGCACCAGCCGCCGAGTTAGGGTTCAACCCCTTCCGGCGGATAACCTGACGCTCATGGCTGAGTTCATTTACACCATGACCAAAGCGCGCAAGGCTCACGGCGACAAGGTCATCCTCGACGACGTCACGATGTCGTTCTATCCCGGCGCCAAGATCGGCGTGGTCGGCCCCAATGGAGCCGGAAAGTCGACGATCCTGCACATCATGGCCGGGCTGGACCAGCCGTCCAACGGTGAGGCACGGCTGTCGCCGGGCTACTCCGTGGGCATCCTGCTCCAGGAACCGCCGCTGAACGAGGAGAAGACCGTCCTCGGCAACGTCGAGGAGGGCCTGGGCCAGATCAAGGCCGATGTCGACCGGTTCAACGCCATCTCGATCGAGATGGCCGAGCCGGACGCCGACTTTGAGACGCTGATGGAGGAGATGGGCCAGCTCCAGGAGAAGATCGACGCGGCCGACGCGTGGGACCTGGACTCCCAGCTCGAACAGGCGATGGATGCCCTCCGCTGTCCGCCACCGGACGCCGACGTCTCGGTGCTGTCCGGTGGTGAGCGTCGTCGCGTGGCGCTGTGCAAGCTCCTGCTGCAGAAGCCCGACCTGCTGCTGCTCGACGAGCCCACCAACCACCTCGACGCCGAGAGCGTTCTCTGGCTCGAGCAGCACCTCGCGTCGTACCACGGCGCCGTGCTCGCCGTGACCCACGATCGGTACTTCCTTGACAACGTCGCCCAGTGGATCGCCGAGGTGGACCGCGGTCGTCTCTACCCGTACGAGGGCAACTACTCGACCTACCTGCAGAAGAAGCATGAACGCCTCACGGTCCAGGGCAAGAAGGATGCCAAGCTCGCCAAGCGCCTGGCCTCCGAGCTCGAGTGGGTCCGATCCAATGCCAAGGCGCGACAGGTCAAGTCCAAGGCCCGTCTTTCCCGTTACGAGGAGATGGCGGCCGAGGCCGATCGCACCCGCAAGCTCGACTTCGAGGAGATCCAGATCCCGCCGGGCCCGCGCCTGGGCAGCACGGTGATCGAGGTCAACGACCTCCAGAAGGGCTATGACGGGCGCGTGCTGATCGACGACCTGTCGTTCACGCTGCCGCGCAACGGCATCGTGGGCGTCATCGGCGCGAACGGTGTCGGCAAGACCACGCTCTTCAAGACCATCGTCGGTCTCGAAGCGCCGGACGAAGGCAACGTCAAGATCGGCGAGACGGTCAAGATCTCCTACGTCGACCAGAGTCGTTCGGGTCTTGACCCGACCAAGAACCTCTGGGAGACGGTGTCGGACGGGTTGGACTACATCCAGGTCGGCCACGTCGAGATCCCCTCGCGTGCCTACGTTTCGCAGTTCGGTTTCAAGGGCCCGGACCAGCAGAAGATGACCGGCGTGCTCTCCGGTGGTGAGCGAAACCGTCTCAACCTGGCGCTGACCCTCAAGGAGGGTGGCAACCTGCTGCTGCTCGACGAGCCCACCAACGACCTTGACGTCGAGACCCTGGGTTCCCTTGAGAACGCGCTCCTGGAGTTCCCCGGCTGCGCAGTCGTGATCAGTCACGACCGGTGGTTCCTGGACCGCGTCGTGACGCACATCCTCGCCTACGAGGGTGACGACGACAACCCGAGCAGGTGGTACTGGTTCGAGGGCAACTTCGAGGCCTACGAGGCGAACAAGGTCGAGCGTCTCGGCGCCGACGCGGCCCGTCCGCACCGCGTGACCTACCGCAAGCTGACCCGCGGCTGAGGAGTTTCAGGCACGCACCAGCCGCAACGCCAGATCCCCGTATGCCGCGCCGATGGCTTCGGGAGTACGCCGGATTGTCGGGTCGTACCACCGTGCGACGTCGATGGTCAATGACTGCAAGGCCAGTGTGGTCACTGCTACGTCCGGCACGTCGAAGTCGCCGCTGGCAACACCTGCGTGCAGGACGTCGCTGACGACGGCGTCGATCTGCTTGCGCAGGGCGAGGACCTCGGTGCGGTGCTCGGGGGTCAGGTGGGAGAACTCGTACTGCACGATTCGCGCCGTGCTGAACTGCCTCGCGTGCCAGCGGGCGAAGGCCGAGACAATGGCGACCAGCTGGGCCCGGGGAGTGTCCGCACTCTCGCGTGCGGTGGCCACCACCTCCAGCGCCAGGACGTGTCCGCGCTGGCAGAGCTGGAAGAGCAGATCCTGCTTGCTTGCGAAGTGGACGTAGACACCGGCCGGGCTCATGTTGGCTCGCGCAGCGATGTCCCGGGTGCTCGTCGCGTGATAACCCTTGTCCGCAAAGGCATCGACGGCGGCTTCCATCAGGCGCTGGGTAGAATCCCCGGCAGTTCGATGGACGGCGGTCGGCGTCGGAGGGGCAGTCATGTTGACAGCATGCCCCACCTCATCGAAACTAAGCAAGCGCTTAGCACCGGAGGATGACATGCCACGCAACGTCTACGGCCCCGATCACGACGCGTTCCGTCAGACGGCTCGTGAGTTCGTCGAACGCAGCCTCAAGCCCCGTGCCGAACAGTTCATCGAGGCTCGATCCATCGATCGCGAGGTCTGGATCGAGGCGGGCAAGCACGGCCTGCTCGGGCTCGAGGTCCCCGAGGTCTATGGCGGCTCGGAGGCGGGCGACTTCCGCTTCAACGCGATCCTGGCCGAGGAGCTCTCCAAGTTCAACGCCGCAGCATCCTCATGCTTCGGCATCCACACCGACTGCGTCGCCCCGTATCTGGTGGATCTGGGCACGCAGGAGCAGAAGCAGCGTTGGCTCCCCGGGTTCTGCTCCGGGGAGATCATCACCGCGATCGCGATGACCGAGCCCAGCGGTGGCTCCGACCTCGCGGCACTCAAGAGCACGGCTTTCCGCGACTGCGATGACTGGATCCTCAACGGTTCCAAGACCTTCATCACCAACGGATACCAGGCGGACCTCGTCGTCGTCGCGGCCAGGACCTCGCCGGAGAAGATCGCCAAGGGCATCACGTTGTTCGGCGTCGAGACCGGCATGCCCGGATTTGAACGGGGCCGCAAGCTCGACAAGGTCGGTCAGCAGGAGTCCGACACCGCCGAGCTGTTCTTCACCGACGTGCGCGTCCCCGGCGCCAACGTCATTGGTGAGGTCGACGCAGGCTTCATCGCGATGATGGAGCGCCTTCCCCAGGAGCGGGTGGGAGCGGCCGTGTCCAACACTGCTCATGCGCAGCAGATCCTGGTTGAGACGATCGCCTATGCAAAGGAGCGCGAGGCCTTTGGCCAGCCGATCGGCTCCTTCCAGCACAACAAGTTCCTGATTGCCGAGCTGCAGACCAAGCTCGATGTCACCCAGGCGTACGTCGACGACTGCGTCGAAGCACATGCTGAGCGCAAGCTCAGCGCGGTCGACGCAGCCAAGGCCAAGTGGTGGTCGGCAGAGGTCCAGAACGAGGTGCTCGATGCGTGTGTACAGCTGTACGGCGGCTACGGATACATGAACGAGTACCGCGTTGCGCGGGCGTGGCGCGACGCCCGGGTCACCAAGATCTGGGCCGGCTCGAACGAGATCATGAAGGAGCTCATCGGCCGCGATCTCGGCCTCTGAGCGGCACCTGAGCAACGAAGGAGCGTCAGCCACGTGAGCATCACCCACGAGCACAAGGTCGCGATCGTCACCGGCGCCAGCCGCGGTATCGGTCTGGCCATCGCGAGACGCCTGGTGGCCGATGGTGCTCAAGTCGTCATCACGGCGCGCAAGGCTGAGGCGCTGGCGGAAGCGGTCGAGGCCCTCGGCGGTCCGGCGCATGCCTTGGCCGTGGCCGGCCACGCCGATGACGCGGCACACCAGGATGTGGTGGTTGCCGCAGCCAGGGCGACTTTCGGTCGCCTGGACTACCTGGTCAACAACGCCGGCATCAACCCGTCCTACGGACCCATGCTCGACACCGACATCGACGCCGCCCGCAAGGTCTTGGAGGTCAATGTTCTCAGCGCGTTCAGCTGGACTCAGAAGGCCGTTCGCGCCGGTCTGGGCAGCACCGGGGCCCCGGGCGGAGCGATCGTCAACGTCGCCTCGATCGCCGGCCTTGGAGCCACCGGAGTTCTGGGCTGGTATGCCGTGAGCAAGGCAGCGCTGATCCACCTCACCACCGAGCTGGGCTACCAGCTGGGCCCGGACGTGCGCGTCAATGCGGTGGCTCCGGCGGTCGTCAAGACGGCGTTCGCGCAGGCTCTGTACGAAGGGCGTGAGGAGGAGGTCGCCGCGAGGTACCCGCTCAAGCGGCTGGGCGTTCCTGATGACATCGCCAGCGCCGTCTCGTTCCTGCTCTCCAGCGACTCGTCCTGGATGACCGGACAGACCCTCATCCTGGACGGTGGCGTCACGTTGGGCGGTGGGATGTGAACCCACGCCAATGAGCCGGCTTCATGCGCCGAAACCACCGTCGGAGGTCGGTTCAGACCCCCGGACGGTGGTTTCGGCGCAACAGGGCGAGAGGCCCGATCAGTCCTTCGGGCCGCCCGCCACATAGATGACCTGACCCGAGACGTACCCGGCCTCTTCGCTGGTCAGGAACGAGATCGTGGCAGCGATGTCCTCCGGTTGCCCGACGCGACCGACCGGGATGTGTGTCGCGGCGCTGACCAGGAAGTCCTCGAACGACATGTTCATCCGCGCGGCGGTCTGCCTGGTCATGTCAGTGGCGATGAAGCCGGGAGCCACTGCGTTGGCGGTGATGCCGAAGCGCCCCAGCTCGATCGCAAGGGTCTTGGTGAAGCCCTGGACGCCGGCCTTGGCGGCAGCGTAGTTGACCTGACCGCGGTTGCCCTGCGCGGACGTGGAGGACAGGTTGACGATCCGGCCGTGCATCTCGGCGGTCATGTGCGCCTGGACGGCCTTGGTCATCAAGAACGCGCCACGCAGGTGGACGTTCATGACGGCATCCCAGTCCTCAACGGGCATCTTGAAGATCAGGTTGTCGCGGATGATGCCGGCGTTGTTGACCAGGATGGTCGGGGCGCCGAGCTCGACCGCGACCCGCTCCACGGCAGCGTCGACCTGTTCGGGCGAGCTGACGTCGACCCCCACGGCGATGGCACGGCCGCCGGCCGCGGTGATCGCCGACACCGTCTGGGCGCAAGAGGCCTCGTCGAGGTCCAGGACGGCGACGGCGTGCCCGTCCTTGGCCAGACGGATGGCAGTTGCGGCCCCGATGCCGCGGGCTGCGCCGGTGACGATCGCGGTGCGTTGGCTGATGGTGTTCATTGTGCGTCTCCAAGGGTTGATGAATTGCGTTGACAACAAAGGGGAACTAGTCAGCTAGGTCAGGATGTTACGGCCGGCAGACACCAATGGCGCGACGGCCTTCCCGATCCGTTCGAAGCCGGGGCCGACGGTCTGACCGGCGGCGTAGCGGTAGTGGATGCCCTCGCAGATGACCGCGAGCTTGTAGTAACCCAGAGCCGTGTACCACGAGAGCTGACTCACATCCAGACCCGAGCGAACGGCATACCTCTGGATGAGGGACTCGACCGCCGGGAAACCGTTGTGCGGGCCCATCCCGTCCGAGATGATCCCGGCGACTCCGGGCGCGGGAACCGCATGGACCTGCAGCAGACCCAGGTCGCACAGGGGGTCGCCGAGCGTTGCCATCTCCCAGTCCAGCACGGCCCGGATCCGATGGTCGGGCCCCACGAGGACGTTGTCGAGACGGTAGTCACCGTGCACCACACTGGCCCGCTGGCTGGCCGGTACGCGGGTCGCCAGCTCATCTGCGAGGTCGTCAAAGCCTGGTATGTCGCGGGACCGGGACCGCTTCAGCTGCTCGGCCCACCGACGTACCTGCCGCTCGAGGAAACCGTCCGGGTGGCCAAAGTCACCCAGTCCCACCTCGGCCGGATCCACGTCGTGCAGGTCGGCCAAGGTATCAATCATCTGATGTGCCAACGCCGTTCGCTGGTGGTCGGCCAGGTCGGCGGTGTCCGCGGTCCGGCGCAGGATCGAGCCCTCGACATGCTCCATGACATAGAACGGCGCACCGATCACACTCGCGTCCTCGCACAGGGTCACCGTGGCCGGCACGGGCACGGGGGTCGGTGCGAGGGCCGACAGCACGCGATACTCGCGGGCCATGTCGTGAGCGGTTGCCAGGACGTGCCCGAGCGGGGGCCGGCGCAGAACCCAGTCATGCGAGCCGTCAGTGAGCCGATAGGTCAGGTTGGACTTGCCGCCGTGGATGAGCTCGGCACGTAACCCTGGTGCCAGGCCTGACTCGGGTTCTGACGCAGCGCTGCCTGACGCAGCGTTGCCTGACGCAGCGTTGCCTGACGCAGCGTTGCCTGACGCAGCGTTGTCTGGGGCGCCGCTGTCCCGGGCGCGGCTGAACGGCGCGCCGCTAAACGGTGCGAGATAACCCGACAGGGCGTCGAGGTCGAGTCCGTCGTTCATGCCGCGAGCCTACTAAGCAAGCGCTTGCATCGCAGCCCGGGGTTGGCGTGTCGCGCGTCACGATTCCTTGAGCCGGATCATGCCTTCCTGGGCCACCGAAGCGATCAGGATGCCTTCGGCGTTGAACATCCGGCCCAGGCCGAGCCCGCGCCCGCTCGATGCCGACGGGGAGGACTGGGTGTAGAGGGTCCAGTCGTCCGCGCGTCCGGGGCGGTGGAACCACATCGCGTGGTCGAGACTGGCCGCGCGCAGACGTGGGTCGGACCACGCGATGCCGTGGCGGCGGAGCGCCGGCTCGAGCAGGAAGTAGTCCGAGGAGTAGGCCAGGACCGCGGCATGCACCAGTGGATCGTCGGGCATCTCGCCCATCGCCCTGAGCCAGACGCTCTGCTGGGCCGCATGGTGGCGCCCCGGGCGCATGTAGATGGCCCCCTCGGCGTGGCGCAGGTCGATGGCCTTGCCCTTGGACCAGACGCTTGCGTCGGGGGCATCATCGAACCCGGCGAGCTCCTCGGTCAGGGTCCGCAGGCTCTCGGGGTCCGGTGCGGCGGGCATGGAGTCCTGGTGGTCCAGCCCCCCTGCCTCGGCCTGGAACGAGGTGATCATCGACAGGATGGGCTTGCCGTTCTGGATCGCGTGGACGCGACGAGCCGAGAACGAGTGTCCGTCCCGCAGTCGCTCCACGGCGAAGCGAATCGGGTGGTTGGAGTCGCCGGGCCTCAGGAAGTATCCGTGCAACGAGTGGATCCGGCGCGTGGCCCCCGCGACGTCGTTGACGGTGCGTCCGGCGGCCATCACGGACTGTGCGAGAACCTGTCCCCCGAACACCCGGCCGTTTGGCATCGGCTGGCTGCGCCCGATGAAGATATCGGCGTCGGACTCGGCGAGGTCGGACTCTGTCGACCGGTCGCCGTCGGCCGGACCGCCCACGGTGATGTGGGCGGAGCCGGCGGGCTTGAGGTCGAGGACGTCAAGCAGGTCCTTCAGGGGATCGGGGGCGCCGTTCTCAGGGGTGGTCACGCAGGCGACGATATCCGCCCGGCTGCGATGATGGCGCCATGAGCGAGCGCCCTTACCGTGTCGATGTCCCGCTTCGATGGTCCGACATGGATGCCTACGGGCACGTCAACAACGTCCAGTTCCTGCGCCTGCTCGAGGATGCTCGGGTGATCGGCTTCCAACAGTGGTTCGGCCAGGATCGCAGCCTGCTCAACGAAGGCGTGGTGGTCGCCCGTCACGAGATCGAGTACCTCGCCCCGCTGGACTTCCGGCACGCGCCGATCAGCGTGGACATGTGGGCGACCAAGATCTCGGGTTCCAGCTTCAACCTCGCCTACGAGGTGTGTGATCCCGCCGAAGTGGGCACGACGATGTATGCACGGGCCGAGACCACGCTGGTCGCCTACGACTTCGAGACGGCGAGCCCTCGCCGACTGCGCCCGGACGAGCGGGTGGTGCTCAAGGGTGTGGCCGGCGATCCGGTGCCCTTCCGCTGGCGTCGGCAGGTCGGGTGATGGGCGAGCTGCGGTTCGCTGACTCCGACGCGCTGGAGGACCTGAGGACCTACGTCACCCGGGCCCGGTCCCTGGACGCCGATGGCGCCATCCGGTTGCAGTCACACGGTGTGGCGCTCGCCGCCTATGTCGGCGTCATGCCAGGACGGGGGCTGGTGACGACAGGGGCGATCATCGGCCTGAGGGTCATCGCCCTCGCCGAGCCCGCGGACGTGGACGTCATTGTGTCACTGGCCAGCGTGTCGGAGCGGCTCGCGCGGGGTCAGACCTCGACCTTCTCGATCCCGCCGACCACGGTCCGGGTCGGTTGGGCGGCCATCGCCCCTCCGCGCAGCGGGTGGGAGGCGGTGGGGGATGTGAGCGTCGCGGATCTGAAAACCGTTGCCACCCAAGGTATTGCCGAGATCACCCGGGGTTCCACGCTGGGTTCGGGTGCGCGGGTGGTCGATGCTCTGCGGGAGCGCGTGTGGGCTCGTCCCACGCAGACGACTCCGCCCATCCCGTCGGGAGTGGCCTTCGCGGCATACGCGTTGGGCTTCCTGACACAGGAGAGCGCACGAGTCTTTGCCCATGGTCACTGGACCCGGCTCTCGACCGCGACGGGTCACGTCCTGGTGCGCTGACCGCCGACCATCACCAGGGCGGCCACGGCCGCCAGCGACACCCAGATGAGCTCGAACACGCGGATGTCCGAGCCCTCGGGGTTGTGCATCGCGGCGAACACCGCGCCGGCCGCCGAGATGCCCATGACGCTGCCGAGCACGTCGGACAGCTGCAGCGACGACGACGTGCGGCCGTGGTCGCTGACCGGCGACAGGGCCAGCGAGAGGACAGAGATCGACGACATCGCCAAACCCATGCCCAGGCCGGACAGGGCAGTGGCAAGCCCCACCAGGTAGTAGTGCCAACCGAACTCGGCGATCGCGCCAAGCAGGAGGATCCCGACGGTCAGTGAGGCACCACCTGCGACCACGAGCTCGGACCGGCGGTTGTGCATCAGGGCGTGACCCTGGACGAACGCGCCGAACGACCAGCCGAGTGCGCCCACCGTGAGCATGGCGCCAGCGGTCGTCAGGCTGAGGTGGCGCTCGTTGACGAGCATGAGTGGGATGAAGGTCAGGGCGCCGTTGAAGGAGGCCGTCAGCAGGAACCGGCTCATCATCACCGCGGGCAGTCCTCGGGACATGAGCAGCGTGCCAGCCGGGACGAGCCGCGGGGCGGTCACAGCGACGCCGACGAGCCCCAGCGCGGCGAGGGTGACGGAGAGCCCATGCGGTGGCACGAGCTGGTCGGAGCCCCACTGCATTGCGCCGGCGGAGACGGCGACACCGAGACCGAGCAGCGCCAGCCGGCGGTGCCCGGACCGGTCGGACGGCGCGCTCTGTTCGGCTGCTGAGCCTGCGGTGATGCGGTCGCGTTGCGTGCTTACCACGGTGAACGTGACTGCGATGGGAGCGAGCACGATCAGGAAGACCCAGCGCCAGGACCACGTCGAGGTCAGCCAGCCGGCGATGGGCGGGCCGATCAGTGAGGGGAGCACCCAGGCGGCGGAGACCCAGCTGAAGACCCTGGGGCGCAACGCATCTGGGTAGGCTCGGCCGATCACGACGTAGAGCGCGACCACGATCAGCCCCGCGCCCAGGCCGGCGATCAGCCGTCCGGCCAACAGCAGGGCGAACGTCGGGGCCAGCCCGGCCAGCGCGGAACCGGCAGCCATCAGCACCTGGCCGGCGAACAAGGCGGGGAGCGGGCCGCGGCGGTCCGACCACACGCCGGCCAGGATGATGCCGAGCATCGCGGCGGTGAGCATGAACGAGAACGCGAGCCCGTAGGACCGGACCGCGTCCAGGTCCCTGGCCACCTGAGGCATCGCGGTCGAGATCGCCATCGCCTCGAAGGCGATGATCGTGACCAGCCCCAGCAGCGTGACCGTCAACAGCCGGTATGGCGACCCCATAGGCCCCGCAGGTCGCTCCTGCAGCTGGTCTGAGGGCATCGCGGTCGTCACTGCGTCCACGTTAGTCAACCGTAGCCATGGAGCCACCACATCGACGAAGTCACCGATCCAGGGTCAGTCGTCCAGGGAGTTGACCATGGAGTGCGCAGCCCGGTCGAGGTAGTCGCGCAGGATCAGGTCGTTGGCAGGGGCGAGGTCAAGGGAGTCGACCGCGGCCATGATGTGCTTGAGCCACCGGTCGCGCTGGGTGGTGGTGACCTTGAAGGGAGCGTGGCGCATCCGCAGCCGTGGGTGCCCTCGCTCCTGCGAGTAGGTCTCGGGACCGCCCCAGTACTGCTCGAGAAACATCCGGAACCGTTCCTCGGCCGGCCCGAGGTCCTCCTCCGGGTAGAGCGTTCGCAGCTCGGGGTCGCCGGCCACGCCCGCGTAGAACTCGTGCACGAGCTTGCGGAACGTCTGGTGGCCACCCACCTGGTCGTAGAAGCTCTCAACGGTCACGACGACAGTCTTTCAGGCCCAACCTCAAGCGGAGGGAGCACCCGGCCCACCGCCATACGGAGGCACGACGTGCGGGGAACGGATCCCGGCCCGGTCGAGAGCGGCCTTGACCCGCTCGCGGATCTCCCGGGAGACGGGGAAGTTCTCGTTCGGCGCGCACTTGGCGATGATCCGGACCGTGACCACACCGCCAGCCATCGACTCGACTCCGGCGACCACCGGTTCCTCGAGCAGGCGCGTCTTCCACGCCTCCGCCCCATCCAGCTCATGCACGACCTCGCGGATCAGCGGCAGAACGATGTCGAGGTCCTCGTTGTAGCCGACCTGGATGTCCACCAGCGCGGTCGACCACCCCTGGGACCGGTTGCCGATCCGGACGATCTCGCCATTGCGGATATACCACACGACGCCGCTGCCGTCCCGCACCTTGGTGACCCGCAGCGTGACGTCCTCGACGGTGCCGATTGCCTCGCCGGTGTCGATGACGTCGCCCACGCCGTACTGGTCCTCGAGGATCATGAAGATGCCGGACAGGAAGTCCTTGACCAGACTCTGGGCACCGAAGCCGAGTGCGACACCGCCGACACCCGCCGACGCCAGGAGTGGTCCCAGCGGCAGGCTCAGGGGGGGCGTGGCCATGACGGTCAGCAGCACCATTGTGGCGATGACGAACGTTGACGTGCTCTTGAGGATGGCGCCCATGGTTGCCGCGCGCTGCGTCTTTCGCGCCTCGTCCAGGCCGGTTGCCTGGGCCAGGACGCGAGACGCGCGGCGCGGAGTCTGGCTCTCGCGCCCGGCCGCCCGGGTCAACGCGCCGGCGACGACCCGGTCGATCGCACGGTGGAGCACCCAGCGAACTACCACGGCCGCCACCAGCGTGCCGAGGATCGTCAGCCCGAAGGTCGTCCAGGGGTTGTCGATCAGTCGCTGACCCACGTCCCCGGGGTTCAGGGCCTTCAGGTCAGCCAGCGTGGGCAGGGGAGGGACGGAGAACCCTGACAGCACCAGGTTCGAGTCAGCGGCGAGATGAACGAACGTCATACCGACCATCTTCGCCAATGGTTGGACACCTGCATTCACCGCCATCGTGAAACACTCGCTTGCGTACTCCCAAGCGCTGCCCGAACGCTGCCTTCCGAAGGGGACGACGTGCCGACTCCCGAACCCTCGCCCGGACTCACCGAGCTTGCCCGCGCATACGGCGTGGCGACGGAGTACTGGGACTGGCAGGGCAACCGCGTCATCGTCGGTGCGCTGACGATCTCGGCAGTCCTGCGGGCCCTCGGTGTCGACACCTCCGACGACGCCGCCGTCACGAGATCCCTTGCGGCTGTGACAGATCGAGCCTGGCGTCGAACCCTGCCCGCGATCGTCGTATGCCGCCAGAGCTCGACCAGGTGGGTGCCCCTGCACCTGCCCGACGGTGCCATGGCCCAGGTGTGGTTGGTCCTCGAGGATGGAACACGCCGCGAGGTTCGCCAGGTCGACCACTACGTCGATCCCCGGATCATCGACGGCGAACCGATGGGGGAGGCGACCTTCGAGATGCCGGACGATCTGCCGCTGGGCTGGCACACCCTCAACGCACGGATCGGCCACGACAGCGTCTCGGCCCCGCTGGTGGTCTCACCTTCCGCCCTGGTGCTGCCACCAGCGCTGCGGGAGCGAAGCACAAGAGCATGGGGGCTCATGAGCCAGATCTACTCCGTCCGGTCCCGGCAGTCGTGGGGTCTTGGGGACCTTGCCGACCTCGCTGACATGACAGCCTGGGCGGCGGCTGACCTGCGCGCGGACTTCGTCCTCGTGAACCCTCTGCATGCGGGCGAGCCAGTGGCCCCGATGGAGCCTTCGCCCTACCTGCCCACCTCCCGGCGATTCATCAACCCGATCTACATCCGGGTCGAGGACATCCCGGAGGTGGGTTACCTGTCCTGCGCGGAGCGGCAGCTGCTGGAGTGGCACGCGGATGATGCGAGGGCGCTGAACGAGGCGGACACTATCGACCGTGACGCGGTCTGGGCTGCCAAGGTGGCGGCATTGCGCACCGTGTTCCATCAGCCACGGTCATCGCGCCGCGAGCGGGCCTTCGCTGTGTTCTGCGAGCGCGAAGGCCAGGGTCTGCTCGACTTCTCCACGTGGTGTGCGCTGGTCGAGAAGCATGGACTTTCGTGGAGTCGGTGGCCCGCGGCGCTGCAGGACCCACGCAGCCCTGCCGTCGATTCCTCGCGCGAGCAGCTGGGCGATGAGGTGGAGTTCTACCGTTGGCTGCAGTGGATCGTCGATGAGCAGCTCGCCACAGTTCAGCGCCAGGCCAAGGAAGCCGGGATGTCGCTCGGGGTCGTTCATGACCTCGCGGTGGGCGTCCATCCCGAGGGCGCCGATGCATGGGGGCTTGCCGATGCGCTCGCTCGCGGAGTCACTGTGGGTGCCCCGCCGGACCAGTACAACCAGCTCGGGCCAGGACTGGAGCCAGCCACCCTGGCGGCCGGACCGGCTCGAGGAGCTCGGCTACGCGCCATACCGGGACATGCTGCGCACCGTCCTGCGCCATGCCGGTGGCATCCGGATCGACCACGTCATCGGCCTCTTCCGGCTCTGGTGGGTCCCGGCGGGCCAGCCCGCCAGTGAGGGCACCTACGTCCGCTACGACCACGAGGCACTGATCGGCATCCTTGTGCTCGAGGCGCATCGGGCCGGCGCGCTGGTGGTAGGAGAGGACCTCGGTGTCGTTGAGCCATGGGTCCGTGACTATCTGCGCGACCGGGGCATCCTCGGCACGTCGATCCTGTGGTTCGAGCAGGACGCCCAGGGCAAGCCCCTGGCCGCCGAGGCCTATCGCGAGCTGTGTCTGGCCACCGTCACCACCCATGACCTGCCGCCGACCGCAGGCTACCTGGCCGGCGGGCACATCGACCTGCGTCATGACCTTGGCCTGCTGACCCGCCCCGTCGAGCAGGAGCGCACGATCGAAGCGGCGGCTCGCGGCGAGGTCGTCGACATGCTGGTCGAGCGAGGCCTGTTGCGACCCGCTGGCCCGGACAGCGAGGTCGTCGCGGCTCTGCACCGGTTCCTGTCGTGGACGCCGGCCAAGCTGGTCGGAGTCGCCGTTGCGGACCTGACCGGTGATCACCGGACGATGAACCAGCCGGGTACCGACGAGGAGTACCCGAACTGGCGGCTGCCTTTGGCCGGAGCTGATGGCAAGCCGGTGCTGCTGGACGACCTGATGACCTCGCGCTGGGCCCGTCGCCTCGCCCGCTGCGTTGCCCAGCGCTGAGGACCCAGTCGCGTCCTGTATGCCGTTCGGCTCAGTCGCATATCCCGTCCGGCTCAGTCGCGCTGCTGGGCCGCGAGAGCCCGCGTCACGCCGTCGCGGTTCTCCGACACCACGCGCCGTAGGGCCGGCGCGGCCTCAGGGTTGGCGTCGAGCCAGGACTGGGAGGCGTCAGCCAGCTCACGGTTGGCCAGCGTCGCCGGATAGAAGCCCTCGACGACGGACTCGGCGATCGCGTGGGTGCGTGCGGCCCACAGCGTCGTGAGCATGCTGTGGTACTTCTCGACATATGGCGTGAGCAGCTCCGTGTCGTGCACCCTGACGAAGCCTTGGGCGACGGCGTCGACCGTCTGGTTGGGCAGGCCCTCCGTCTCGATGACCTTGTGCCAGGCCGCCGCCTTGGCCTCGGCCGTGGGGATGGTCGCGAGGGCCCGGGCGGCGCGCTCGCGGCCGGTCGCGGTGTTGTCCTGCCGGCGCTCGGCCTCGATCTCGCTCTCTGGGGCGGCGCCGGCGGTGGCCAGGCTGGTGAGCAGGGTCCAGCGCATCTCGGTGTCGATCGCCAGACCGTCAAGCACGGCGCTGCCCTCCAGCAGCGCGCGCACCCAGGCCACATCCTCGTCGCGGTGGGAGTAGCCGGCGAACGCGCTGACCAGCTGCAGCTGCGCGTCGCTGCCGGGCTCGGCCGAGGTGGCCAGCTCACGCAGGCCTGCCGTCAGCAAGGCCAGGGTGCTCTCGCGGTGCGCAGGGGCGACATACAGCCTGGCGGCGGCCTGCAGCTGACCCAGCAGCACGCGCAGGAGCGTCGAGTCCCTCTCTCCCGGCAATGTGCTCAGCACCAGGTCGCAGAAGTCGCGTGCCGACATCTCCGCGTCGCGAGTCATGTCCCACGCCGCGCCCAGGACCAGAGCGCGCGGCAGGCTGCTGGTGAACCCCCGCGGGTTGGCGAGAATCGTTGCCATCGAACGCTCGTCGAGGCGGATCTTGGCGTAGGCCAGGTCGTCGTCGTTGACCAGCAGGAGGTCCGGTCGTTGTTGACCGACCAGCTGTGGCACCTCGGTGCGCTCGCCGTCGATGTCGAGCTCGATCCGGTTGACCCGCACGAGCTGGTCACCCTCCACGTCGTAGCTGCCGATCGCCAGGGTATGCGGACGGAGCGTCGGGAACGCCTCGACGGCCGTCTGGATCATGACAGCAGCTGTGATGGCGCCATTACCCAGATGGTCGTCCGACGTGACCTCGAGGTGCAGGGTGTTGACGCCCGCGGTCTCCAGCCACAGCTTTGACCATGCGCGCAGGTCGCGACCGGAGGCGCGCACGAGGTGACCGAGCAGATCGGAGAACGTGGTGTTCGCCCAGGCGTGCGTGGAGAAGTACTCGCGAATCCCGGCTGTGAACGGCTCGCGGCCGACATGGGCGACGAGCTGCTTGAGCACCGAGGCGCCCTTGGCGTAGGTGATGCCGTCGAAGTTGACCTGGACGTCCTCGAGGTCGCGGATATCGGCGACGATCGGGTGGGTTGAGGACAGCTGGTCCTGTCGGTAGGCCCAGGACTTCTCGGCGGTGCCGAACGTGGTCCAGGCGCTCTGCCACTGGGTGGCCTCGGCCTGGCACGTCGTCGAGGCCCACTCCGCGAACGACTCGTTGAGCCACAGGTCGTCCCACCACTGCATCGTGACGAGGTTGCCGAACCACATGTGCGCCAGCTCGTGCAGGATCGTCAGCCCGCGGCGCTCGATGATCGCCTCGGTGACCTTGGCCCGGAAGACGTACATCTCGTTGAACGTCACCGCACCGGCGTTCTCCATCGCGCCCATGTTGTATTCGGGCGTGAAGATCTGGTCGTACTTGGTGAAGGGGTACGCGCAGTCGAACTCGTTCTCGTAGAACGTGAAACCGCGCTTGGTGCAGTCGAAGACGTTGTCCGCATCCAGGTGCGGCGTCAGCGACTTGCGGCACAGGATGCCCAGTGGCACGGCCCCCCCGCGGGTCTGGACCTCATCGCGGACCACGTCGTACGGTCCGGCGATCAGTGCCGTGATGTAGCAGGACACCCTCGGGGTGGGTGCAAAGGTCCAGGTCGCGCCGGGCACGTCTGCGATCTCGCCGGCCGCGATGGGCTCGGGCGTCGGTTCGTTGGACACGACCTGCCAGTGCGCGGGGGCGGTGACCGTGAAGGCGTAGGTGGCCTTCAGATCGGGCTGCTCGAACACGGCGAACATGCGCCGGCAGTCGGCGACCTCGAACTGCGTGTACAGGTAGACCTCGTCGTCCACCGGGTCGACGAAGCGGTGCAGGCCCTCTCCGGTGTTCATGTAGACGCCGGTCGCATCGATCGTCAGCTTGTTGGCGCCGGACCTCAACGCCGGGAGCTGGACTCGAACTCCATCGAAATGCGTTGCCGGGTCCAGCGACTCACCGTTGAGGGTGATCTGCTCGACAGACGCTGCGATCAGGTCGATGAACGTGCCGGCGCCCTCTTGGGAGGCCATGAAGTCGACGGTTGACCGGGTCCGGAAGGTGGTGGGTCCGGTCGCGAGGTCGAGGGCGACGTCATAGGACTCCACGGACAACAGGTCCGCGCGCTCGTGGGCTTCGTCGCGAGTCAGGTTCTTGCCGGGCATGGGTCATCTCCTGTGGTCACGTCATGGGTCATGACATCCTCACATGATCAGTCACCGGCTGGCAGGATGGCACTCGTGACTACCAGGGTTCCCGTTGAGATGTGGTTCGACCCGATCTGCCCGTGGGCGTGGCTGACCTCCCGTTGGCTGACGGAGGTCGAAGAGGTCCGCGACGTCGAGGTCACCTGGTCGGTGATGAGCCTTGCGGTCCTCAACGAGGACCGGGAGCTGCCCCCGGAGTACCGCTCGATGATGGACCGCTCCTGGGGCCCGGTTCGGGTCATCATCGCCGCGGCCCGCGATCACGGACCCACGGTGATCAAGCCCCTGTTTGACGCGATGGGCACCCGCATCCACCTCGGGGGCGAGAAGGAGTACCTCAAGGTCATCGCTCCGTCGCTGAACGAGGTTGGCCTACCAGCGGACCTCCTGCGGTTCGCCGACTCGGACGAGGTCGACGACGACCTGCGAGCCAGTCACGAGCGCGCCATCGCCCTGGTCGGCCACGAGGTGGGCACGCCGGTGATCCGCATGGCCGGGGTCGCGTTCTTCGGCCCCGTGGTGACGCCGGCACCCAAGGGTGAAGCGGCCGGCCGGCTTTGGGACGGTTGGGTCCTGATAGCCGGTACGCCGGGGTTCTTCGAGCTCAAACGGACCCGCACCCAGAGCCCAGCCTTCGACTGATCGCCCCCTCCGAACCCTCAGCGTCCCTCCAAACTGAAGGAACCCCACCCATGCGCGTTCACATCGGCGGTGACCACGCGGCGTACGACCTGAAGTGCGCCCTGGTGACCTTCCTGCAGGGCAAGGGCTATGACGTGGTCGACCACGGGCCGGCGTACTTCGACGCCGAGGATGACTACCCGGTGGCGGTGCTGCGTGCGGCCGAGGCCGTGTCCGGCGACCTTGGCGCGTTCGGCATCGTGCTGGGCGGATCCGGCAACGGTGAGCAGATGGCTGCGAACAAGGTCAGGGGCATCCGGGCTGCGCTGGCCTACAACGTTGAGCTCGCGGTCCTGGCGCGAACGCACAACAACGCCCAGGTCCTGTCCATCGGTGCACGGATGAACACCCAGGCCGAGGCCGAGGCCATGGCTGAGACGTTTCTCACGACAGAGTTCAGTGGCGACCTGCGGCATGCGCGACGTCTGGCCATGGTCGAGCGCTATGAGCAGCACGGTCAGCTGCCGCCGATCCCGGCCGCCGAGGGCTGAAATCAGAGCTTGCCTGCATGACGTGAGTCTCGGATCTTCTTGCATGGTAAGAAGTTTGGAGCTTCCTGCCTGGCAAGAAGTACAGTGCGAACCGTGACGACACCTGGGCAACGGTTCGCCCGTGAGCGCTTCTCGAGGGCGTACCGCCTTTCGGGGCGACTGAGCGGGATCGTGCGGGGTTTCCCGGGCTTCGCGTCGCTGGTCCTCATCCTGGCGGCCTTTGTGCTGACGGCTTTGATCCTGCTCTGGCCCTCTGTCATGCCCTGGACGTCCTTTGTGCCCTTGGTCGTCCTGGCCGGGCTGTTCCTGCCGCCGAGATGGCTCGCCCTGGTCCTGCTGGTCACCGGTGTTCTGCTCGCGTATGCCGGGTGGTTCCTGCAGGGGAACAAGCAGGTCTTTACCGGCTCCCTGATCGTGACTGTCTTCGTGGCGGCCATGATCACGTGGTTGGCCTTCTCCCGAGCCCGGCTGGGCATCCAGGGAACGCTGGCGGAGTCGATGCTGGTCGACCTGCGTGATCGGATTCGCGCACACGGTAATCTGCCGAAACTGCCCGAGCCGTGGCATGCGGAGGTCGCGGTGGAGTCGGCCTACGGTGAGCCCTTCTCCGGTGACTTTGCGGTGGCCAACCTGTCAAACGCCGGTGGCCGGCTCGAGGTCGCCCTGGTGGATGTCTCGGGCCAGGGCCTCGATGCCGGGACGCGGGCGATGCTCCTGTCAGGGGCCTTTGGCAGCCTGCTGGGTGCGATGGACCCGGCTGGCTTCCTGGGTGCTGCAAACGCGTACCTTCTTCGCCAGAACTGGAACGAGGGTTTTGCCACCGCGATCCACGTGGCGCTCGAGCTCGACACCGGCCGGTTCTCCCTGGGCGGGGCCGGGCACCCGCCGGCGGTGAAGTTCTGGGCCGGCTCTGGTCTGTGGCAGGTCCTGGACGCGGAGAACGGTCCACTGCTAGGCGTCATGCAGGGCGGAGAGTTCCCCCGTGCGCACGGTCAGCTGCTGCGTGGCGATGCCTTGCTGCTCTACACCGACGGTGTCATCGAGACCCGCACCCGCGACCTGACGATCGGTATCGACCGGATGCTCGGCGTTGCGGAACGCCTTGTGTCACAAGGCTTCACCGGTGGGGCGTCACGGATCTGCGCGGCAGCACTGGCCGGCGAGACCGACGATCGAGCCGTCGTGCTGATATGGCGCAGCTGAGAACCGATCTGGCCCAGCTGAGAACTCAGGCAGGGTCGGGCAGGTTGACCTGGCGCAGGCTGATGTCAGCGCACTCCTGGCAGATCTCCTCGGGCACGATCCCGAGCTTCATCAAGACCCCGAACACCTTGCACCCCACACAGAGACCGAGGATCGCCTCGAGTGCGGGAAAGACGATCATGACCACTCCGATGGTCACCACGACCGGGCCCGCGATACCCAGGACCCACAGAACCGCGGCAACGGCGGTCAACGCGGCGCCGATACCTGCGGCGAAACGCTTGGGCGGTCCTGCGGTTGGTCGTTTGCGCGCGTTGACTCGCGGACGGACGAAGCGCTGGATGCCTTGCGCCACGGGGCTGGTCTTGGGGCCGAGCGTCGTCCGCAGGGTGAAGTCGACAGCGAGCACTGCGTAGATCCACCACAGGTGCAGGGCGAGGGCCGCCATGGCCAGGACCAGCACGACGGTGGCGATCAGCCGAACGGTCACGTCGTCGACGACACGCGGGAAACGCGGCTCTGTGGTCATGGAGGGTTCAACAACACGGGGTCCCAGTGATAGTCCGTGCATGCCTACTGTCTCGGCATGTGAACGACTGTCTCGGCATGTGAATATCTTGGCAGCACAAGGCCGCAGCCACCGGATGGTGGCCCGACCCCGAGGATCGGGACGTTGGTCCCGATCGACGAGGTCCTCGGAGATGCTAACCTACGGTTACGTAAGTTACGTTTCCGTAAGTTGGAGGTTCTGCCCATGCCGGTGTCGACCAGTATTCGCCCCACCCCCGTGTTTTCGGCCACTGACGGTCGCTGGCCAGTGGTCATCCAGGGCGGGATGGGTGTTGCCGTGTCCTCGTGGCAGCTGGCGCGGGCGGTGTCGCTTGTCGGGCAGCTTGGGGTGGTGTCGGGGACCGCGTTGGACGTGGTGATCGCCCGGCGGCTTCAGGATGGCGACGTGGATGGCGACGTTCGGCGTGCCCTTGAGGCGTTTCCGGTGCCGGCGATCGCGCACCGGGTGCTGACCAAGTACTTCCGTGAGGGTGGCCGGGCGCCCGGCAAGCCGTATGTCCCGGTCCCCAAGCTGAGCATGAGCGCGGGCGCAGCTGCCCTGGAGCTGTCGGTCGTGGCCAACTTCGCCGAGGTGTGGCTGGCCAAGGAGGGTCACGACGGCGTGGTCGGGATCAACTTCCTGGAGAAGGTCCAGATGGCCACGCCGAGTGCGGCATACGGGGCGATGCTCGCCGGTGTGGACTACGTGCTGATGGGGGCCGGCATCCCCGCGGAGATCCCCCAGCTCCTGAACAAGCTGGCCGTGCATGAGCCGTGCTCGCTGGACCTGCATGTGGACGGGGCCACCATCGAGTACACCGTCGGGTTGGACCCCGAAGCCCTCACCGGAGGCGGGCTGGCCCCGCTGCGGCGACCCCTGTTCCTGGCGATCGTGTCTGCGCACGTGCTGGCCGCGTACCTGGCCCGCGAGGACGCGACCCGGCCGGACGGGTTCATCGTCGAGGGCCCGCGGGCGGGTGGGCACAACGCCCCCGCGCGTGGGCGACCGGTCCTGGATGAGGACGGGCAGCCGGTCTTCGGCCCCCGTGATGACGCGGACCTGGTCAAGGTCGCCGCGGTCGGGCTGCCGTTCTGGCTGGCCGGCGGCTACTCCACCGCCGCGCAGGTCGCCCAGGCACGGTCGGCCGGTGCCGCAGGGGTGCAGGTGGGCACGTTGTTCGCAATGTGTGCCGAGTCAGGGCTCGACACCCCCCTGCGCGAGGGGCTGCTCACCGAGCTGGCCGCCGGGCAGCTCAAGGTCCGCACCGACCCGCTGGCCTCACCGACGGGGTTCCCGTTCAAGGTCGCCTCGGTGCCGGGGACCGTCTCCGAGGCGGACACGTATGACGCCCGGCCGCGACTGTGCGACCTGAGCTACCTTCGCGTCCCATACGAGAAGGAGCCCGGCACCCTGGGTTACCGCTGCGCTGCCGAGCCCGTCCACACCTACGTCCGCAAGGGCGGAAAACTGGAAGACACCATCGGACGCAAGTGCATCTGCAACGGCCTCACGGCCGGCGTCGGGCTTGGGCAGACTCGCCGCGACGGCTACAGCGAGGCGCCGATCGTCACGCTGGGCGCGGACCTGGACGGCGTGGCCAAGATGCTGTCGGACATGCCCGCAGGCTGGACCGCTGCCCAGGCCGTTGACCGGCTCATGGGGTAGCCGGTCCACTGCCCAGGGGTACGTCAGCAGGTCGCCCCGATGACGATCGCCTCGATGATGATCGCCCGATGCAAAGGGCCCCGATGCAAAGGGCCTCTCCCTGTGTTTGTGCAGGTGAGAGGCTCTTTGGCTTCATGGAGCGGGCGACGAGAATCGAACTCGCGTGGTCAGTTTGGAAAACTGGGGCTCTACCATTGAGCTACGCCCGCGTGCTGCGCCCGCTGTCACGGACGGTGCTGCGAGGCGTTAGCCTAATGCCCGCTGTCCTTCGTTTCGAAATCCAGCCCTCGACGTAGCGGGCATGACGAGTACAACGCAGGGATCGGCGGGCTGTGGCGCAGCTTGGTAGCGCGCTTCGTTTGGGACGAAGATGTCGCAGGTTCAAATCCTGTCAGCCCGACAAGCCATCGGTAGGGTCCGGCAGTTGCCGGGCCCTCCGGCTGCTGCTGGGCCCTCCGGCTGTTGGCGGGCCCTCCGGCTGTTGCCGGGGCCGGTCCGCTCGGTGGTTGGCAGGCTCGCCAGAGCGTCGTCCGTTCGCCGCGCCGCCGCACAGCCCTTAGCATGGACTGATGTCTCGGCTTGGTAGCCGAGCCTTGCGATGTCAAATTGCCCCCACCCGAAGTCAAATTGTCCCCCACGATCCTGGAGTGCCACGTAGTGAAGAGTGCCGTCGAGACCCTCAACCCGACCCGGGTCAAGCTGACCGTAGAGGTTCCGTTCGACGAGCTCAAACCGAGCCTCGACGCGGCCTACAAGACGATCGGCTCGCAGATCAACGTCCCCGGTTTCCGAGCCGGCAAGGTCCCGGCCCGCATCATCGACCAGCGCGTCGGTCGCGGTGCCGTGCTGCAGGAGGCCGTCAACGACGCCCTTCCCCGCTTCTACGGCCAGGCCGTCGAAGCGAACAAGATCCGCCCCCTCGGCCAGCCTGACGTCGACGTGACGGAGGTTCCGGCCGAGCCGGGCCAGGACCTCAAGTTCACCATCGAGGTCGACGTTCGTCCCGAGCTGGTCCTGCCCGACTACGACGGCATCCAGGTCGAGGTCGACGTCGTGGACGGGGCCGCTGCTGCTGCCGACGTCGAGACGCGGATGACCGCCCTGCGACAGCGCTTCGGCACTCTGGCCGGTGTCGAGCGAGTCGCTGTCACGGGTGACTTCGTGTCCATCGACCTGGTCGCCTCGATCGGTGACGAGGAGATCGACTCGGCGAAGGGGATCTCCTACGAGGTCGGCACCGGCAACATGCTCGAGGGTCTGGACGACGCACTCGTCGGAATGGCCACCGAAGAGACCAAGACCTTCACCGCCCCGCTGTCCGGTGGCGAGCGCGAGGGCCAGGACGCTGAGGTCACCGTGACAGTTCAGTCGGTCAAGGAACGAGTCCTGCCCGAGCTCGACGACGAGTTCGCCCAGCTCGCCTCGGAGTTCGACACCCTCGAGGAGCTCCAGGCCGACGTCCAGGCGCAGGCCGAGCGCGCCAAGAAGATGGAGCAGGGCGTTCAGGCCCGCGACAAGGTCCTTGAGCACCTGCTGGACAACACCGAGATTCCCGTCCCCGACGCGCTTGTCGAGGATGAGGTCAAGGCGCACCTCGAGGGTGAGAGCCGCCTCGAGGATGACGAGCACCGCGCCGAGGTCACCGAGAACACCCGTCGGGCGATGCGTTCCCAGTTCCTCCTCGACGCGATCGCCGAGAAGGAGCAGGTCAGTGTTGGCCAGCCGGAGCTGATCGAGTACCTCGTGATGTCGGCCCAGCAGTACGGCATGGACCCCAACGACTTCGCCAAGGCGGTCGACGAGGGTGGCCAGATCCCCGCGATGGTGGCTGAGGTCGCCCGTCGCAAGGCGCTCGCGGCCGTCCTGGAGAAGGTCAAGATCGTCGACACGGCCGGCAGCGAGATCAACCTGAACGAGCTCAACCTGGGCACGGACGCGCTCGGCTACGACGACCAGCATGAGGGTGCCGACCACGACCATCATGAGGGTCACGACCACGACCATCATGAGGGTCACGACCACGACCAGCATGAGGGTCACGACCACGACCAGCATGAGGGTCACGACCACGCCTGACCCGGTCGATCGGCTCGCCGGCAGCGCCAGCCCGGCCTCCGGTCACCACGAAGCACCCGTATGCCGCCCGCTCAGCTGAGCGGGCGGCATACGTCATGCACCCACCCGGCCCGGACACGATCTCGCCGGTCACCCTGGGTGTTCTCACCATGTGAGCTCAGGCGAGCTTGTGCGCTCACGGCGAACACCGGCAGTTCCGGGGACTTACCCGCCAGGGTCTCGCGTTAGGGTCAACGACAGGGCCGGGAGGTCCGGGATCCCGTCAGACAGATCGAGACAGATGGAGACATGGTGAGCCACAGCAGCGAGGTCATCGCAGCCGCCAACGGACAGATGGCAGGCCTGGACGACCACATCTACAACCGCTTGCTCAAGGAGCGGATCATCTTCCTTGGCTCCGAGGTGCGCGATGACAACGCCAACGCCATCTGCGCCCAGCTGCTGCTCCTGGCGGCGGAGGACCCGCAGAAGGACATCTGGCTGTACATCAACTCACCCGGTGGTTCGGTGACGGCAGGCATGGCCATCTTCGACACCATGCAGTGGGTGCCCAACGACGTGGCTACGGTCGCAATGGGGTTGGCCGCCAGCATGGGCCAGTTCCTGCTCAGCGCCGGCGCTGCCGGCAAGCGCTACGCCACGCCGCATGCCCGCGTGATGATGCACCAGCCCTCCGGCGGCATCGGCGGCACGGCCTCGGACATCAAGATCCAGGCTCAGCAGATGTTGCACATCAAGAAGCAGATGGCTGAGCTCATCGCGCAGCACACCGGCCAGCCCCTCGAGCAGATCGAGACGGACTCCGACCGCGACCGCTGGTTCACCGCCGAGGAGGCCAGGGCCTACGGCTTCGTCGACCACGTCTACACCCATGCCGGCCAGGCCCCTGGCGGCGCGGGCACCCACGCCTGACCATCCGCCATACAAAGAGTTTGGAGCAACAGTGATCAACCAGATCAACAGCCCGTATGGCGGCCTGCAGG
>DHJN01000258.1 GCA_002404345.1 Actinobacteria bacterium UBA4719
CTTAATTATTGCGCGAGCCCTTACTTCGAAGCGCCCTCCTGGATCCTGGCCAGCGCGTGCATCTGGGTGCGCGTAGCGGGGTAGAGCGAAGAGTACAGGGCGTACATCTCGTCATAGAGGGGCCGGACCACCGGGTTCGGCTCCACCACCGTGGCGACACGCGCCCAGTTGGTCTCGGGTGGGACGACGCCGCTGCCGATGGCCGCCATGAGCGCGTCGCCGTAGCTCGCCCCGATGGTCTCCTTCGGCACCTGCTGGCTGCGTCCGGTCACGTCGCTGACGATCTGGGTCCACAATGCCCCTTGGGTCCCGCCGCCGACGGCGACGAGGCGCTTGACCGGGTTCGTTTCGGTATCGAGGAGCTCGAGGATCTGTCGGATGCCGAAGGCGATGCCCTCGTAGACGGCTCGGAACACGTGGCCGCGCTGGTGGCGCAGGCTGAGTCCCGCAATGATTCCGCGAGCCTGATGGTCGAAGATCGGGGTTCGCTCCCCGGCGAAGTAGGGCAGCACGAGCAACCCGTCGGCGCCTGCAGGCGTGGCTGCGGCCTCCTCGACCAGCGTCTCGAACGGGACGTCACCCACCAGCTGCTGGACCCACCCGGTGAGGCTCCCCGACGTTGACATCCCGGCTGCCAGGCACTTGCTGCCCCGTTCGACGCCCATCGTGCTCCACAACTGCGGATGGCGGGCCAAGGCGCTGAGCTCTTGCACGAAGAACATCGTCGAGCCGTACATCAGCATCAGGTCGCCGGCCTTACGCACCCCTCCGCTGAACGCCTCGGACCACGCGTCGACTGTCCCCGCGCAGACCGGCGTCCCGATGCGGAGCCCGGTCTGCGCGGCCGCCGCCTCGGTCACAGCTCCAACGATCTCAGTGGGCCAGACCAGGCGCGGCCGTGGTAACGCGCCCATGATCTCGTCGTACCAGGGGTCGTGCCAGGTGTTGGCTTCGATGTCGTATAGGGGAACGCACTGGCTGGCCGTGTGGTGGTCCAGGGTGTACTCGCCGGTGAGCCGATACGCGACGAACGAGTTGGAGTTGAACCACCCCGTGGCGCGGGCCCAGACCTCGGGCTCGTGCCGCTGGACCCACAGGGCCTTCGGCCCGACCGCTTGGCTGGTGAGCGGCGTCCCGCTCCGCTCGAGCACCTCGGTCTCCCCCAGTCGCTGGTTAAGCTCGTCGATCTCGGCGGTGGCTCGCATGTCGATGCCGTAAAGGATGGCGGGCCGCACCGGGGCACCTTCGTTGCACAGCAACAGGCACGGTCCGACGCCGCTGACACAGAGTGCTGCGACACGTCCTGCGTCGGCCTGCGACAGGAGCTCTCGGGTGATCGCCACCACATCGGCCCACCACACCTCGGCGTCGGCCTCGGCCCACCCGGGGTGTGGCATTAACATGCTTCGTGGGCGCGGCCGCGTGACGGTGGCGACGATCTCGCCGTCTGGGGTGGTGAGCACCCCCTTGCTGCTACCAGTGCCCAGGTCGATGCCGAGCAGAAGTTGGGTCATGTGCGCTTCCTTCCGTGGAGTTGGCTCAGGTGGGTGCGCCGGTGGACTCGCGCACCACCAGATCGGGCTGGAACACCACATGGCGTCGTTCGGGTACCCGTCCAGTGATGGCGTTCGTGAGCATCTCCGCGGCGGTCGTTCCCATCTTGCGGTGCGGCCGGCGGACACTCGTGAGTGGTACCGACAGATGCCGGGCGAAGGGGATGTCGTCGTACCCCACGAGTGACATGTCGTCCGGCACGCGGAGGCCGTGGCGGAGCAGCGCCTGCAGCACTCCGAAGGCCAGCAGGTCGACGGCGGCCATAACGGCGGTGGGCCGATCCGCGGGCGACATAGCGGCGATCTGCTTGCCGCGGGCACGTCCGGCCTCGACGGTAAGGGCGGCGGGAAGGACGTCGAGCCGGACGCTGGCGCTGGCCTCGGCGATTGCCTTTCGGACACCGGTGAGCCGGTTATGGACCGGTCCTGCGGCGGACTCATCACCAACGAAGGCGATGTGACGGTGGCCGAGATCGATGAGGTGCTTGACGGCGAGCGCACCGCCGGTGACGTCGTCGACCGCGACTGACATCCCTTCGCCGCTCTCGGCGCGGTCGACCACGACGACCGGCGTCCCGCTTGAGAGCATCCGGCGAAGGTCGTCGGAGAGCGGGTCCTGGGGAATGACGATGAGCCCCGCCAGGCGCTCCTCGGCGAACAGCCGGAGGTAGGTTTTCTCGCGCTCCGGGTCACGGGCACTGTTGGAGATGAGTACCGTCCAGTCGCGGCTGGCGGTCGTGTCCTCAACGCCCCGGGCTACCTCGATGAACCCCGGGTTCCAGGCGTCCAGGAGCATCAACCCCAGGGTCCTGGAGTATCCGGAGCGAAGGTGGCGAGCCGCCTCGTGGCGGACGTAGCCGAGCTGGCGGATGGCCGCCGCCACCGCCACCCGTCGGGCTGGGCTGACCAGCTCGGGATGATTTAGCGTGTTCGACACCGTGGCTTGCGAGACCTGGGCCAACCTGGCTACATCCTTGATGCCAGCGCGCTTCGGGAACGGTGCATTGTCGGGGTTAATTGGGGTGGCTGTGATCCTTGACACGATTTAGAGCCTGCCAGTACTCTGCCGAGAAACCAAGTATCGAAACGTTTCAATCTTTCGGTGGCTTGGCCCGCTTCCCCAGACAGACAAGGAAATCACTGAAATGGCGACACACATTACTGGCAGGACTATCGCCGTAGCCGCGGTCGGTCTGATGGTCGTGGCGACCACGGCGGCCTGCGGCGGCAGCAGCGGCAGCAGCGGCAGCAGCGGCAGCACCAACGGAAGCAGCGGGGCCACGGCCGCCAAGGTTGCATTCTTGATGCCGGACGAGGGCTCCACCCGCTACACACTGCATGACCGCCCCGGCTTCGAGAAGAAGCTCAAGGAACTGTGCCCGGCGTGCACCCCGCTGTACAACAACGCCGATGGCGATGCCTCCAAGCAGCAACAGCAGTTCAACTCCGCGATCGCCCAGGGTGCCAAGGTGATCGTTATCGACCCGGTCGACTCGGCCGCGGCCGTGACCATGGTCAACGCCGCTCACACGCAAGGTGTCAAGGTGATCGCGTACGACCGGCCCATCCCGAAGACCACGGTCGACTTCTACGTGTCGTTCGACAATGAGGCGATCGGCAAGGCGATCGCCACCTCCCTGATCAAGAAGGTCAAGAGCACCCCGGTGCCGGCTGGCTCCGGGGTCCTCATCGTCAACGGTTCACCGACCGACGCTGCGGCTGGGCTCATCAAGAAGGGCATCCACGAGGGTGTCGACAACAGCGGCGTCCCGGTGCTGGCCGAGTACGACACGATTGAATGGAAGCCGGAGAACGCCCAGAAGTGGGTGGCCGGTCAGATCTCCCGCTTCGGCAAGAAGATCGTCGGCGTGGTTGCCGCGAACGACGGCACCGCCGGTGGCGCGATCGCGGCCTTCAAGGCAGCCGGCGTGAACCCCAACCCTCCGGTCAGCGGCAATGACGCGACCGTTGCCGGTTTGCAGCTGATCATCGCGGGCGACCAGTACAACACCATCAACAAGCCCAGTGAGATCGTCGGTGCGGCCGCCGCCGAGGTGGCCAATGCGTTCCTGAAGGGCACCAAGCCCGATGCCAGCACCTCGCTGTTCGGTTCGCCGACCAAGCTGTTCACCCCCACGTTGGTGACAGCCGAAAACCTCAAGGCCGAGATCATCGACAAGAAGATCAACACGGTCGCAGATCTGTGCACCACTACCTACGCCGCCGCCTGCACCAAGTTGGGAATCTCGTAGTCCGACCCTCCGTGGCAGGTTCCGCCGCACACACCCGTGGCGGAACCTGCATGGGACGAGGAGGATACGGCTGGGGCTGCGGTCCCGCCGTCGCGGCCGGCCTCCCAGGGCCGAATCTGCCGATGGTAAAAGGCCAACGAACCTGCAGATGGGATGGGATGAAATGAGCACGGCTCCCAGTACGACGCGGACAGCGATGCTGAGCCTTCGCGGGATCAGCAAGACCTTCGGGGCGGTCAATGCCCTCACCGACGTTGACCTCGACGTCGAGGCCGGTGAGGTCGTGGCCATCGTCGGGGACAACGGTGCTGGCAAGTCGACCCTGGTCAAGGTCTTAGCGGGCGTTCATGCGGCTGACTCCGGCACGATCGCCTTCGACGGCACCGAGGTCCAAATCCATGACCCGAGTGCCGCGATCCACCTCGGCATCGCCACGGTGTTCCAGGACCTCGCCCTGTGCGAGAACCTCAGTGTGGTGGACAACCTGTTCTTGGGCCGCGCGCTCGGCCCGTGGCGGCTGGACCAGGTCGGCATGGAGGTCAAGTCTTGGGAGTTGCTCCAACAGTTGGCAGCGAAGATCCCCACAGTCCGTGTACCCGTCGCTACACTGTCGGGTGGCCAGAGGCAGACCGTGGCCATCGCCCGGTCCCTGCTCGGTGAGCCCCGCGTCATCATCCTTGACGAGCCGACCGCTGCCCTGGGCGTGGCCCAGACCGCGGAGGTCCTCGACCTGATTGAACGACTCCGCGCGCGGAACCTCGGCGTCATCATGATCAGCCACAACATGGAGAACGTCCTAGCCGTCGCCGACCGCATCGTGGTGCTCCGGCTGGGCCGCAACAACGGCGAGTTCGACGCCAGGACCGTGTCGTCTGAGGACCTCGTGGCCTCGATCACCGGCGCCACCGACAACGTCGTCACTCGACGCACCGGCCGCCTTAGCGCGGAGGCTGACAGCACCAAGGACACATCCGCGCGCAGAGAAGGGGAAGCCAAATGAGCGATCGGCAACCAGCGGTAGCCGTTGACCAGACTGACGAGCGACTCCTTCAGACCCGGGGGGTGCGGGGAGCGCTGGGCTCCTTCCTGCGCAGCGCGCGAGCAGGTGACGTGGGCCCGCTTCCTGTCATCATCGGCCTGCTCATCATCGGTACGATCTTCCAGAGCCTCAACCCGATCTTCCTGTCCAGCAGGAACCTCGTCGACATCTCAATGGACTCCGTCGCTGTGGGGGTCATCTCCCTCGGCATCGTCTGCGTGTTGTTGGTCGGCGAGATCGACCTCTCAGTCGGCTCGGTCAGCGGGTTCGCCGGTGCGATCGTCGCGGTCTTGTTCGTCCGGGACGGCTGGAACTGGATCCTCGCCTGCTTGGTGGCCGTGGGGGTCGCGCTGCTCATCGGGCTCCTGTACGGCGTGCTGCTGACCAAGTTTGGGATGCCGAGCTTCGTTTCGTCGCTGGCCGGGTTGCTAGCCTTTCTGGGGCTCCAGCTCGCCATTCTCGGCGATCAGGGGTCGATCAACCTGCCCTTCGACTCCGCACTCGTCCGCTTCGCCCAGTTGGACTTCGTCCCAGCGTGGCTCTCCTATGTGCTGGCCGCGCTCGCTGCCCTTGCCTTGTTCGCCAGCGGTTACGACAACATGTCTCGTCGGCGCCGGGCGAATCTCTCGTCGTCCTCGCCTCAAGCGCTCGTCGTCCGGTCCGTCGCGCTGCTCATCGGGCTCGAGTTGGTCGTCTGGTACCTCAACCAGGGTCGTGGTGTGGGCTGGATGGTCGTGTTCTTCGCGGCGCTCGTCCTGTTATTTCACTACGCGTTCACGAGGACCGGTTGGGGCCGTTCGGTGATGGCCGTCGGCGGGAATGTCGAGGCGGCGCGGCGCTCGGGTATCAACGTCCGCAACATCTACTTCAGCGTTTTTGCGCTCTGCTCCATGATGGCGGCTGTCGGGGGCATCCTCGCCGCCAGCCGGCTCGCCTCGGCGAATCTCAGCAGTGGCACCGGTGACGTCAACCTCAACGCCATTGCCGCGGCGGTGATCGGCGGAACCAGCCTGTTCGGCGGCCGGGGCAGTGCGTTCTCGGCCCTGCTCGGAGTCCTCGTCATCGAGTCCATCGCGAGCGGTCTGACGCTGCTCAACCTGAACTCCTCGTACCGCTTTGTCATCACCGGGCTGGTCTTGGCGATCGCCGTGGCGATCGACTCCCTTGCCCGCAAGTCACGCGCGTCTCACGGCCGGGCCTAGCCCGGACGGGTCATTTTGCGCAGAGAGAAGCAGAGAGAAAGGGAGTGATCATGTCCAACCGTGCAGCTGTCATGATGGGCCTGGAGAAGATCGTCATTGAAGAGCGCCCCGAACCTTCGCCGGGACCGCAAGACGCGGTCGTCCGCATCGAGGCGGTGGGCGTCTGCGGCTCCGATACCGCGTACTACAAAGTGGGACGCATTGGCGACTACGTCGTCCACGGGCCGATCATCCTGGGCCACGAGGTCTCAGGACAGGTCATCGCGGTTGGGAGCCAGGTCACCAACGTCAACGTCGGCGACCGGGTGGCCATCGAGCCGGGGACGCCGTGCCGCAACTGTCGCGAGTGCATGGCCGGGCGCTACCACCTCTGCCCAGACCTGATCTTCCTGGCCACGCCGCCCTACGACGGTGCGCTTATCGAGAAGCTGACGATCGACGCGCGAAACCTTTACCCGATCCCCGATGACATGACGTACGAGGAGGGCGCGCTCTTGGAGCCGCTGTCCGTCGGCATCTGGGGCTGTAAGCGGGCCGGGCTCGAACCGGGTGACTCAGTTCTCGTCACGGGCGCGGGACCTGTCGGCCTCCTGGCCGCCGCAACGGCCCGGGCCTTCGGCGCGGGCACCGTGACCGTCACCGACCTCTCCGACTTCCGGCTCGGCCTCGCCGCCACGATGGGGTTCACCACCGAGCGCGGCGACGCGCCGACCGATGAGCGTTTCGACGTGCTCCTCGAGTGCTCAGGAGCTCCCGGAGTCCTCGCTGGGGGTATGCGTCGGCTGCTGCCGGGCGGCCGGGCCGCAATGATCGGCATGTCCAAGGAGGAGGCGATCGGGCTGCCGCTTTCGCAGCTCAACGTGAACGAACTGACGTTGGCCCTGGTCAACCGCTACAACCACACCTGGCCGCTTGCCATCCAGTTGGTCTCCTCGGGTCGGGTCGACGTGAAGCCCTTGATCACGCACCACTTCCCCTTGGAGGAAGCCGCTGACGCTCTGACCCTGAGTAGCCGCGTGGGCGACTCGGTCAAAGCCGTTATCCACCCCCAGCCATGAGCGTGGGGAAAGGACAGAACATGCAGATCGGATGCCATGGCTCCGTGTGGACGGGACAGTTTGATACGGCGGGGGTGCAGCTCGCCATTGCCAAGACGGCGGAGGCCGGGTTCGACCTGATCGAGATCCCGCTGATGGACCCGGACCAGGCGGACCTGACGGCGGTCAGGCGAGCCTTGTCCAGCTCGGGGCTCGCCGTTACCGCCTCGCTGGGGCTGTCGGAGCACACCGACGTCTCCAGCGACGACCCCGACGTCGTCGCTGCGGGTGAGAACCTGCTGAACCGCTGCCTCGAGGCACTCAGCGAGATCGGCGGTACGCACCTGGTCGGCGTCATCTACACCGCGATGCGTAAGTACATGACCCCGGCGACGGCTCTCAACCGGAAGCACAGCATCGAGGCGATCAGTCGACTGGCGGATCGGGCTGCGGAGCTCGGCATCCGCATGGGCGTTGAGGTCGTGAACCGGTACGAGTCGAACCTGCTCAACACCAGCAGGCAGGCGGTCGCGTACGTGGAAGAGACCGGCTCGAACAACCTGATGGTCCATCTGGACACCTACCACATGAACATCGAGGAGCCGGATATGTTCACCCCGGTCCTTACCGCGGGCAGTCGCCTCGGCTACGTTCACATCGGAGAGAGCCACCGGGGCTACCTCGGCTCCGGAACCGTCGACTTCGACTCGTTCTTCCGGGCCCTGGCGACGGTCGAGTATGACGGCCCGATCGTCTTCGAGTCGTTCTCGTCCGCGATCGTGCATCCGGACCTGAGCAACATGTTGGGGATCTGGCGCAACCTGTGGACCGACGGCGAGGACCTTGGCCGACACGCCAACTCGTTCATCCGCAACCAGCTGGCGACCGTCTCGTCGATCCAGATGCACTGATGAGGGCCGTCGTCTACGCGGGGCCTCGCGACTTCAGCGTCAGCGAGGTGCCCGACCGGCGGGCCGCCGCGGGAGAGGTCGTCATCGACGTGGCGCTTGCCGGCGTCTGCGGAACCGACCTCCACATCCACTCGGGTGGATTCTTCGCTGAGTTCCCCCTGACACCGGGGCACGAGTCCGTCGGTGTCGTCCGCGAGGTCGGGGCCGGCGTCCACCATCTCGAACGGGGCCAGCGGGTGGCTGTCGACAATGCGTCGGCATGCGGACACTGCCCGCATTGCGTTCGCGACCAGCCGTTGTTCTGCGAGAACTTCCGGTCCTTAGGCGTGAATGAGGCCGGCGGGTTTGCCGAGTCGATGGTCAGCCCCGCCCACAAGGTCTTCGCCGTCGACGACCTCGCCGACGACGTGGCGGTGTTCGCTGAGCCGCTCGCGTGCGCCGTGCACGGGATGGACGTTCTCGCTCTGCGCCCTGGTGCCGACGTGCTCATGCTGGGCTCGGGAACCACCGGGCTGCTACTGGCACAGCTGTTGGTGCATGGTGGCGCCGGGCGGGTGACAGTGGCCGCACCCACCGAGTTCAAGTTGGCCCTCGCGAGCAGCTATGGCGTGGACCGCGTCGTCCAGGTCAACCGCGACGCCGGACAGACTTACCAGGTGCTACGCGACCTCTCACCAGAGGGTTTTGACGTCGCGATCGACGCGACGGGCGCATCCTCGGTGGTTCAGATCCTGCCTGACCTCGTCGCCGATAACGGCACGGTCTTCGTCTACGGGATGTGTGACGCCGACGACAGGGTGCAGTGGAGCCCCTACGACATCTTCCGGCGGCAGTTGCACGTTAAGAGCGCGCGCGGATAGGCGCTTCTAGTCGGTCCAGCGCTTGGCCCATTTGACGAGTTTGACGGTCAGGATGAGGGTGATGGCGAGGGCGATCTGGCCGAGGCGTTGGAGGCTGAACCTGTCTGTGTTGCGGCGGAGTTGGCCGAAGTTGGATAGCCAGGAGTTGGTGCGTTCGACGGGCCATCTCAGGCCGAGGGTGAGCGGTTTCTTGATCTTGGCTTCACCTTGGCGTCTCTTTTGTGGCTCTGCCGGTCATAACTGTGGGTCGGGAGCGGTGTGCTACGGCGGG
>DHJN01000267.1 GCA_002404345.1 Actinobacteria bacterium UBA4719
CGTGGACCGGATCAGCCGGAACGCCCGGTCGTCCCCGAGAGTGACCTGCGTCCGGTCGTCGAGGTCGATGTTGATGCCGTCGACCCGAGCCACCTCGTCGACAGCGTGTGCCATCGCAGACTGCATGCGGATGCCGAGGATGTCGAGCTTGAGCAGGCCCAGGGTCTCGACGTCGTCCTTGTCGAACTGGCTCATCGGGAACCCCAGCCAGCTGGCCTCGACCGGGGTGCGATCGAGCAGCTCCTTGTTGGACAGGATCACGCCGCAAGGATGCACGGCGATGTGCCGGGGCAGACCGTCGAGTCGTTCCACGAGCTCGAAGAGCACACGCAGGCGAGGAACAGCCAGACCGCTGGCGCGCAGCTCGGGCAGCTCGGCCAGGGCGCCCCGGACATCGCGGGCCCGAATGTGCGGAAACGCCTTGGCGATGGCGTCGATCTCGCCCGGCGGCAGCCCGAGCGTGGCGCCGACGTCCCTGATCGCGTGGCGCGCCCGGTAGGTGTCCATCATCGATACACAGGTGACCCGGTCCCCACCGAAGCGTTCCAGGACGTGCTCGTATATCTCGGTCCGTCGGGCTGACTCCACGTCGATGTCGATGTCGGGCAGCTGGGCGCGCAGCGGTGAGCAGAACCGCTCCATGAGCAGGCCATGACGCAGCGGCTCCACTCCGCTCACACCGAGCAGGTAGTTGACCAGGCTGCCGGCGCCCGAACCTCGTGCCGCGACCCGCACCCCGAGATCACGGATCAGGTCGCACACTGCAGCCACCGTCATGAAGTAGGTCGGATAGCCGAGCTCGGCGATGACGCGAAGCTCGTCCTGCAGCCGCAATGCCACCGCAGACAGCTCGGCGTCGCCAGCTCCCCCGTATCTCGTGGCAATGGCACCCCGACAGCGAGCAGCCAGAACCTCCGCAGGACTCTGATCGGCGGCAATACCGAGCGCCGACGGCTCCGGCAGGTGCACCGAGCCGAAGCCGAGATCGGTGCGCGAGTCCAGCGCGCACGCCTGCGCCAGGGCCAGGGTGTCGGCCATCAGCTGACGGGCCCGGTCGCGTTCACCTCTGCCGCCACCGCTGACCCCAGCACCTGCGGCCCGGGCGACGTCACAGGCCACGGCATACATCTGGGCCGACGAGCTGAGATGACCCGCCGTGGTGACCCGGTCGAGATGACGAGTATCCAGTGGCACGAGGCGACGGGCAGCATCAAGAACGTCGACGGTCACGGCGCCGCCAGGATCGGCATGACGGACCGCTGCCGTGAGCACAGCCGGCAACCCGACCTCCGTGGCCAGACCCAGCAGCCGGGCGGCATGCCCGATGCTGGCCGGGGTGCCCTCCGGCCCGCCGTGGCACACCACCTCGATGACCACACCGCCGCGCGGCAACAGGTCAACCCACTGGCGCAACAGCATGCGTGCCCGGCCGGGACGGCGCGCCAGCAATGCCTGGCCCACGTCAGAGCCCGGCCCGAGCAGGACGAGCAGAGCCAGCGCTCCGGTCCGCGGGTCGACGGCATGCTCGGCGATGAGCTCTGCGCTGCTGACCGGGGCTCCGCGTTCACCACTGAGGTGGGTCTGGGTCACCAGACGACACAACCTGCCCCAACCGACGCCAGGGCCGACCCCGGCGCCCTGCCCGCGTGCCAACACGGTGACCCGAGGGTATCGGGGATCGACCTCGACGCCGCCCCGGACGGGACTGACACGACCAGTGTCGGCGCGAGCAACCTGAGTCCCTTGCCCTGCAACGGTATTGGATCGCTCTTGCCCCACAGCCAGGTCCACACCGAGCACCGGGGCGATGCCGGCCTCGTCGCAGGCCTGCACAAAACGCACCGCGCCATAGAGGCCGTCGCGGTCGGTCAGGGCCAGCGCGGGCTGGCCCAGCGCCGAGGCGCGTTCCACCAACGCCGCCGGGGTTGATGCGCCGTAACGCAACGAGAAGCCGGACGCGACGTGCAGGTGGGCAAAAGCATCACTCATGTCGTCCTGTCACGGCCATGAACTCAGGCAACGGCTTGCTCATGGGCAGGCCAAGCGCCCCCTGAACCAGCTCGAAGAAGGTCTCGGACTGCCGTAGAAGGTCATCGGCCTCGCGCGCACCCGGCCCGGCCGAACCTCGCTCGAACGCCGCGCGGCGTCTGGCCGAAGCGGCGAAGAACACCGCCCACTCGGTCAGCTCGGGGGCCACCTGGGGCAGCACCTCCCACACGCTGCGCAGCTGCGAGCGCCGGCTGGGCTTGCTGCGGGCAGCCAACAACGCGGCCGCAGCCCGCAATGCCGCCAGGTGAGCCTCGACATAGCGCCCGGCGACGGTGTCGGCGTGGCAGGCCGACAGCAGGCTGGCCCGAGATCGATCGAGCAGGTCCAGGGCCGTGCTGGCCAAGGGCGCTCGCGGAGCCGTCGCGATACGAGTCGTCATCACCACGCCACCTAGTCCGCCACGCGCAGGAGTCGCCAACCACGCGCGGGCCCGTCCATGCCCAGGTCATACACCCCGGTGCCAGCCAAGCGACCAGGACTGGCCTCCACTCGCCATACCTCCTGCTCAAGGCAGTCCAGCTGTGCAGGGCAGTCCAGCCCGTGAGCCGCGGACATTCCGCGCCGGGTGTCGCCGTCCTCCTCATCGGGGTCAAGTGCCTCACGCCACCACGCCCTGCGCTCTCGCCAATGCCCGATCACCTCGCGCACGATGTAGAGCCGCCCGCGCCACAGGAAGGCCGAGGGCGCAGAATCCAATGCGCGGTCGACGCCACCACAGCCTTCTCGTGGTGCACGCGACCGTGTCGCCGCGTCGTTAAGGTCGCCAGCAACCCCTGCCCGGACCTCGATGGGTTCCTCATAACGACGCACCATGGTCGGCTCCTTCAGAGGTATGCGAGATATTGAAGTCAGGGTCCGTCCGGTTCCACGACGGGCGGGGTCGAGGCGCCCGCCGCAGAACCAGACGTACCAGTCGAACGCGGACTATAGAACGTGTGTTCGACTAATCCGACTGTACACCGCGACTCCGACAACCCTTGACATCCTCCCGGCCATGAATGACCGGGATTCCTACCGTGCCGCTCACGCGGCACCTTGGTGGGTTCTCGCTTCACAGGCAGCCGCTGGGACAAGTCCCAGTCTGACGCCGCCTCCACGAGCGTTTTGGGTCTCCGCCAGCCCGGCGGCGACCTTACGACCTTCAACCAGAATGTTCCTCGCAGCATTCAGGTCCCGATTGTGGGTGACACCACACTCCAGGCAGGTCCAGGACCTGACATCGAGGGGCTTCTTCCCGGAGTTGAACCCGCACACCGAGCACAGCTGGCTCGAGGGGAACCAGCGACTGACCCTGACCACGCTCCGGTGGCAACGGCGCGCCTTCTCCTCCAAGAGTCGGATCAGGGTCGACCAGCCGGCGTCGTGGACTGACTTCGCCAGCCGGGTCCGGGCCAGGCCGGACACAGGCAGGTCCTCCACATAGATCGCTTGGTTATCGCGAACTATGCGGTGGGCCAGCTTGTGGTGTGCGTCCAGGCGGGTCTCCCGGACCTTGCGATGCTGGACAGCCACTCGGCGTACCGCCCTGGCGCGCCGCTTCGACCCCTTCGTCTTCCTCGCAAGTGCCCGCTGAGCCCTGGCCAACCCACGCGCCTTCCGACCCAGGAAGCGAGGGTTCTGCACGACCTCACCAGTGGACAAGACTGCCAGGCTGGTCAGGCCAAGGTCGATCCCAACATCGTTGCGGGTCCGGGGTAGCCGTGTCTGGGCCACCTCGACCACAAACGACGCGTAGTACCGGCCGTCCGCCTCCCTGATGACCGTCACACTCGACGGCACAGACGGCAGAGCGCGCGACCACACCAGGGCAACGTCCCCGACCTTCGCCACCCGCACCCCGCCGGCGGTGACGCCGAAGCCGTTACGGGTCAGCCGGATCGACTGCCGGTTGTCCTTACGGGACCTGAACCCGGGATACCCAACCTTGCGTCCCTTGCGTCTACCGGACAGGGAGTCGAACCAGTTCCGGTACGCACGCCGCGCGTCCTGACATGCCTGCACCAAAGCCACTGACGCGACCTCACCCAGCCACTGCCGTTCGGATGTGGTCTTGGCCAGGGTGACGACCCTGCGCTGCACCTCGGAGTCGCTGACCCTCTCACCGGCCGCATGAGCGTCCTGCCGGGCGCGGAGTGCATCGTTGAACACCACCCGTGCGCAACCAAACGTCCTGGCCAGCAACGCAGCCTGTCCAGGGGTGGGGTAAGCACGGTAACGGTAACGAACGAGCACCCGCTCAACGTAACCTCGCCCACCGACATTGATGATGGGATGCAGGTTCAACCCCATTACTGTCCGTGCCGACGCCCCACCTCAAGCGACTATCCCGGACCTGAAGGACCGGGCTTGCGCCGCCCAAATACGCGGTCAACTCCCACGGTGTGGGCGGCCGCTCTTCCGGCCAGGAGCCAGGCTGACTAGCGTGCGCACATGACCGTTCCGAGTGCCGAGAACGTTCTCGAGCATCCCTGCGTGCGTCGGGTGGCCGCAGCCCTGGCGTCCTTCGGCGTCCGCGGTCAGATCACGGTGCTGGACGACGCTGCCCGGACGGCGCGACAGGCAGCCGATGCGCTGGGGATCGAGATCGCCCAGATCGTCAACTCGCTGCTCTTCCAGGCCCATGGCAAGGACGACAAGATCCGGCCGTTGCTGGTCCTCGCCTCTGGAGCGCACCGGGTCGACACCAGCAAGGTCGCAGACCTGCTGGAGCTCAGTGCGATCTCCCTTGCCGACGCCGAGTTCGTCACTGAACACACAGGATTCGCGATCGGAGGAGTGGCGCCCATAGCCCCCAGCCATTCCATCGAGACCGTCGTCGACGTCTCCCTCAGCCGCTACGACCAGGTGTGGGCCGCCGCGGGCCACCCGCGCGCAGTCTTCCCGACCTCGTACGACGAGCTGTTGCGCCTCACCGGAGGCCACGCCGCCGAGGTGGCCTGAACAACCTTCCGGCACCCACCCGGATACGACCCCGGACCTGAGTACCAATACGGATACGGCACCCCTGCCGCGTGCCGCAGACTCGACGCGCGCCCTTCGAGAGGAGGGCGACCAGCGCGAGGCACGAGCTTGGCCATGGGTCCTGGAGGGGATGACCCGTTGTCGGACTCGTGCCTTTCGCATGTCCGACCACATCGCCATGTCAACGTCAGCTGACAGCAGAGCACAATGAGACGCATGGACGAGGGAGGAGCACAGGCATCAACGGCTGAACAGGACGTTCCGGCTAGCCCACGGCTAGCCCCGGAGGTTGGCGTAGACCTCAAGTGTGGCCAGCGAGCGGTTCATCGTNNTTCATCGTGTAGAAGTGCAGGCCCGGCGCGCCCTCGGCCAACAGTCGCTGGGACAGCTCCGTGGCTATCTGCACACCCACCGCACGGATCGCGTGGGGGTCATCGGCCACTGCCTCGAGTCGCGAGACCACGGCGGCAGGCAGCGGCGTACCGGACAGCTCGGCCATCCGGCGCACCTGCGCGAAGCTCGTCACCGGCATCAGCCCCGGGATGATCGGCAGGTCGCGTCCGCGGGCGACCACCCGGTCGCGCAGCCGCACATAGCTGTCGGCGTCGAAGACGAACTGGGTGACCGCGAACTCGGCCCCGGCATCGGCCTTGCGCACGAGCACGTCGGCGTCCTGGTCCAGGCTCGAGGACTCGGGGTGCTGGTCGGGGAACGCTGCCACGCCTACGGTGAAGTTGCCCAGTGAACGAACCAGGGCCACGAGGTCGTCCGCGTGGTTGAGCCCTTCGGGGTGGGCGGTCCAACGGGTCCCGAGGCCGCCGGGCGGGTCTCCGCGCAGGGCCAGCACGTTGCGCACGCCTGCACCGGCATACTCCCCCACGACCTGACGCAGCTCGGCCACGGACGACCCGACACAGGTGAGGTGAGCCATCGGCGTCAGCGTCGTCTCGCGCGCGATCCTTCCCGTCACCCGCACGGTCCGGTCACGGGTGGAACCGCCAGCCCCATACGTTACCGAGACGAACGTCGGACGGATCGGCTCCAGGCGTCGAATCGCCTCCCACAGCGTCTGCTCGCCCTTGTCATCCTTGGGCGGGAAGAACTCGAAGCTGTACGACGTGCCCTCCTCCGCGAGCACCCGCGGAATCGAGTGGGTCAGGGACTCGGCCTGACGGAGGGTCGATGAGGTTCCGGGCGCCATACCGGCCAGAGTATGCGACCGCTAGGCACGTAGGCTCAAGCGACTCAGCATTTGGGAGGCCCGTTGTCGAATCCGATGGACGCCAGTGATCTGCACACTGGTGATCTGCACACTGGTGATCTGCGCAGCATTGACCAGCACGCCGGTGATCTGCACACCAAAGATCTGCGCGCACGCGTGCAGGCCGCTGTCGACGCCGAAATCTCCCACCAGTCCCGGGTCCTGTCCGAGATCGGGGACGACCTCACCCCGTTGGTGGCGGCTGTCGGTGCCCTGCTGCAGGGTGGCAAGCGACTCCGCGCGGCCTTCCTCTACTGGGGCTATCGCGCCGGCGGCGGGCCGGACAACGAGGCGGTCATCCGCGCCGCGACCGCGATGGAGTTCTTCCAGGCCGCGGCCCTGCTGCACGACGACGTCATGGACGACAGCGACACCCGACGCGGGATGCCCGCAGCGCACCGACGCCTGGCCGATGAGCATGCGGCCGCGGGCTGGACCGGCAGCGGCGACCGCTTCGGCATGGCCGGTGCCATCCTGGCCGGCAACCTGTGCCTGACCTGGACCGACGAGCTGTTTGCGACCTCGGGGCTGCCGGTGGCCGAGCTGGCCCGCGCCCGGCCGGTCTTCGACCGGATGCGCACGCAGCTGATGGGCGGGCAGTTCCTCGACGTGCTCGAGTCCGTCCGCGGCTGGGACGAGCTGACCATCGACCAGCGGATCGCGCGCGCCCGCAAGGTGATTCGATACAAGAGCGCCAAGTACACCATCGAGCACCCCTTGCTCATCGGGGCCGCCGCGGCCGATGTCAGTGACACTGACCGTGACGCGCTCTCGGCCTACGGACTCGACCTCGGCGAGGCCTTCCAGCTGCGAGATGACCTGCTGGGTGTCTTCGGAGACCCGGCCCAGACCGGCAAACCCGCCGGCGACGACCTGCGCGAGGGCAAACGCACGGTCCTGGTCGCGCTGACGCTGGAGCACGCCGGCCCGTCCGTCGTCGCACTGTTCGACAAGCTGCTCGGTGTGCAGGATCTGGACGAGGTGGGCGTGGACGAGCTTCGTGCCAGCATCAACGCCAGCGGTGCCCCCGATCGCGTCGAACAGATGATCCTGGACCTCTGCGCGTCGGCTCGCGCGGCCCTGCGCTCGACCACCGGTCTGACCGACGAGGGCCGGGCAGCGCTGGATGCCCTGATCGACGTCTCGACCACCCGCTCCGCGTGAGCGGTCCGCTGCGCGCGAGGGGTCAAGCGACCATGCGGTCCCGTCGTACCGCGACCCCCGACCATGTGGTGGTGATCGGCGCCGGCTTCGCGGGCCTGTCCGCAGCCATGCATCTGACTGGCGCCGGCCGCCGGGTCACCGTCCTGGAGGCCGAGGCCGCTCCCGGCGGCAGGGCTGCGCGGGTGTCTCTGCCCGCTCCGGGTGGAGGCACGTATCACCTCGACACCGGCCCGACAGTACTGACGATGCCGGACCTGCTCGCCGACTGCTTCGCGGCCCTGGGCGAGTCATTGTCCGACTGGGTCACCCTGCGCCGGCTCGATCCTGCCTATCGGGCCCAGTTCGCTGACGGCACAGGCCTGTCGGTGACCAGTGACGTCGACGAGATGACTGAGCGCATCCGTACGTTCTGTGGGTCCGCCGGCTCCAACGGTTCCGCCGACGCCGACGCCGACGGTTACCGACGCTACGTCGACTTCGTGACCCGCCTGTATCGCCTGCAGATGCGCGACTTCATCGACCGCAACTTCGACTCCCCGCTCGACCTGGTCGGCGCATCACTGGCCAAGCTCGTTGCCCTGCGGGGCTTCTCACGGCTCGCTCCGACGGTCTCCCGCTACTTCCGCGACGAACGGCTGCAGCGGATCTTCAGCTTCCAGGCCATGTATGCCGGTGTCTCGCCCGCCCGGGCATTGGCCATCTACGCGGTCATCTCGTACATGGACCTGGTAGAGGGCGTGTCCTATCCCGTCGGCGGGATGAACGCCCTGCCCACCGCGATGGAAGCGGCTGCACGTAAGGCAGGCGTCGAGTTCGTCTACGACACCCGGGTCAGCTCGACGACCTGGAGGGGCGATCGGGTCATCGAGGTGCAGAGCCTTGATGGGCGCACCTGGTCCCCTGTCGCCATAGTCATGACGCCTGATCGGCCCGCCGCCCTCGCGGTTCTCGACCGGACGCCGAAGCACTCAAAAAGGGGCGGCCGCTCGCTGACCGGACGCCCTGACCGGACCCGTTACTCGCCGTCGTGCGTCGTCCTGGCCGCGGGGGTGAAGGCGCAGTTGTTCCCCGATGCGGCTCACCACACGATGCACTTCGGCCACGCCTGGTCGCAGGTCTTCGACGACCTTGAGGCCGGCCGGTTGATGCGCGACCCGTCCTTCCTGGTCTCGTTGCCATCGGTCACCGACCCCCGGTTAGCGCCCGCTGGCAGGAACACGGCATACCTGCTCTTTCCGGCTCCGAACCTCGACCACGGGCAACCGCTGGACTGGGCCAGGCTGCGCGGTCCCTACCGCGAGCACATGCTCAACACGGCCGAGAGGGCTGGCTATCGTGGCCTCGGCGACGCCATCGAGGCCGAGGAGCTGATCACGCCACAGGACTGGGCCGACCGAGGTCTCGGCGCCGGCACGCCGTTCGCCGCCGCGCACACGTTCGGGCAGACCGGGCCCTTCCGCTCCCCCAACACCCTCGGCGACAACGTCGTGTTCGCCGGCTCGAGCACCACGCCCGGTGTCGGGGTGCCCATGGTGCTGATCAGCGGACGCCTTGCCGCCGAACGCCTCACCGGCCGCAATCCGGCCTACCGCTCGCTGGCCTGGCGTTGAGCGGCGTCATGGCATTCGGCCCCAGGGCACTGAAGGGAACCACGACCTTGAGCGGCATGACGCCGGAGCTGGCCGCGGCCTACGAGCACTGCCGGCTCATCCACATGGCCCACGGTCGCACCTACTATCTGGCCACCCGGCTGCTGCCTCGCGATCGACGTCCCGACGTATGGGCCCTCTACGCCTTCGCCCGGGTGGCTGACGAGCTCGTGGACGCACCCGCCAGCCCTGACCCGGCGAGCTTGCTCGCCTGGCGTGACCAGGCGATGGCAGCAGTACGATCCGGGTCCCGACCGGACCCGTCGAAGCAACCGGTGCTGGCCGCGACGTGGCACACGATGCGCGCCCTGCGGCTCGAACCCGATCTGCTGGCCGAGTTCCTCGACTCGATGGTGATGGACCTGACGGTCTCCCGATACGCGACCTGGCAGGACCTTCGTGGCTACATGCGCGGCAGCGCGGCAGTCATCGGAGAGCTGATGGCACCACTGCTGGGCGCGAGGGGGCCGGACGCACTCGGCTGTGCCGCGGCGCTCGGGGAGGCCTTCCAGCTGACCAACTTCATCCGTGATGTCAGTGAGGATCACAGTCGTGGCCGGATCTACCTTCCGCAAGCCGACCTGGCGCGCTTCGGGGTCAGTGAGGACCTGCTCGCCGGAGCCGTTCGCACGGGATCGCCATCACCACGGGTGCGGTCACTGGTTGCCTTCGAGGTGCGCCGTGCCGTCAACCTTTATGCCGCAGCCAAACCGGGACTGAGGATGGTCGATGCCCGCAGCCAGCCGTGTCTGGAGATGGCATTCACGCTCTATCGGCGGATCCTGCATCGCGTGATTGCCAATGACTTCAACGTGTTCGAGCGCCGGCTTGTCGTGCCGCCCTGGCAACAGCTGGCCACGGCCGGACATGTGGCAGCCCGCGCGGCCGGCGCCAGCCTCACCGGAATCATGGACCGGCGCGAGGCGCTCGCGTCCTCGCGCCGGTCCACACCCACGCCGCACAGCTGATGAGCACCAGCGCGAACCCGAATGCCAGGTCCTCGACCGGCGCATAGGCGATGCGGCCGTCGCCGAGGAACACGATCCGTTCGGAGCCCAGGATGGCGTCGGGGCTGTATCGGACGATTCCGCGGCCGGTCAGCCAGCCGTTGGTGAGCAGCTGGAAGACAATGACGATGCCGTATGCCGTCCACCAGGTTCGCGAGCGCACCAGGGCGGTCCGCAGGATCAGCAGGTCCGCCAGGATCGCGATCAGCACGGCGATGGTGGCCGCGAGGGTGTAGGAAGTCATGCGTTGTGTGAGGTCATCGTATGCGGCGCCGGGAACCGGCGACCGACACTGCCTCGAACGTGAGGATGCCCGCGAGGGGGATCACGACGAAGAACGCGTACTCCTCCAGCGGCAGTCCCCACAACCGCACCGCGAGAGTCTGGGCAGGGTCGAAATGCCAGTGTCCGGCAGCGGTGGCCACGAGGTCCCAGGTGATGAACAACACGGCGACAGGGACGATCGCGGTGAGCAGACGTAACGGCTGGCGAAGCACGCTCAGTCGGTAGAACCGGTGCAGCGGCAGGGTCCCGATAAGAACGAAGGCCAGCATCGCGGCATACGAGGCGTGCCTCCAGCCTGCATTCATGACTTAGCACAGCCCACGTTCAGCTCGGCCCACGTTCAGTTGACCGGCACGATCAGTAGGCCGCTTCCATGGCACGGCGCCGCACCTCGGTCTTGAAGCCGGCCAGAAGGGCGTCGATGGGAGCACCCTGCACCGGGAGGGTGTCATCGGGGGTGAACAGCCATCTCAGGATCTGTGCGTCGGTCATCCGGCCGTCGCCCAGCACGGTGAACGTGCCGGGAAGCTCGGGCAACGGCCCGGCATCGGTGAAGAACCTGGACGGAACGGACATCACGTTGCGAGGGCCGATTCTGGCGCCGAGAACCTGCCGGTCCTCGATCATCTGACGGACGTCGCTGAGTCGAAGCCCCATGCGTTCACCAATATCGGGGACGGTGAGCCACTCACCCACGAGCTGTTCGAGATCGTCATCAGGATCGTCATCTGGATCGTCGTTGGATACGTCCGCCTTGCTGTCGTTGGCCACGGGTCAAGACTGCACACTGTCTGGGCGTGGGGCAAATTACATCGATGGCCGAGGTTCAGCAGGGGCGCCCACGGGGCTGCCGGCTGCTCGTCGCCTCTGCCTGCGCAGATAGTCCGTCAAAGTTCCGTAGACTCTGCGCGTGTCTTCTGTCGGTCCCTTCTCCCTCATAGACCGGGTCCTCGATGGGCGTTACCGCGTGCTCTCGCACCTGGCCGACGGCGGAATGGCGACGGTCTACGTCGCCCTGGACCAACGGCTCGATCGCCAGGTCGCGCTCAAGGTCATGCGCGCCGACCTTGCCAAGGATGAGTCGTTCGTCAGCAAGTTCCGCCGCGAGGCCCGCTCCGCGGCGAAACTGAGCCACCCCAACGTCGTTGCGGTCTACGACCAGGGCGAGGACAACGGCCACGTGTTCCTCGCCATGGAGCTGGTCAAAGGCCTGACCCTGCGGCAGGTCATGCAGTCCGAGGGCCCCATGACCACGCGCGCTGCTCTGGACATCATCGATCCGGTCCTGCAGGCTCTCGGGGCGGCACACAGCGCCGGTCTGATCCACCGCGACGTCAAGCCCGAGAACGTCATCCTGCGCGAGGACGGCACCGTCAAGGTCGCCGACTTCGGCCTGGCGCGGGCGATCGCCTCAAGCACCTCAACCGCCCAGACCGGCGTTCTTCTGGGCACCGTCGCCTACCTCTCACCCGAACAGGTCGAACGCGGGATTGCCGATGCCCGCAGTGACGTCTACGCGGCGGGGCTGCTGCTGTTCGAGATGCTCACCGGGTCCAAGGCCTTCATCGGTGACTCACCGATCCACGTGGCCTACCAGCACGTTCACAGCGACGTGCCCATGCCCTCGAGCCGGGTCGACACGGTGCCTGCCGGCCTCGACCACCTCGTCGCACGGGCCAGCGCACGCACCCCGGACAACCGCCCCCAGGATGCCAACGAGCTGCTGGCGGAGGTGCGACAAGCGCGCCAGTCGCTATCGTCGGCTCAGCTCAACCTGCGACCTGGCGTTGCCTTGGGCGCCGCCGCACTGAACCCGACCATGGCGCTTCCCCGCACCGAGATGATCCCTGGGGCAACGTCGTCAGCCTCCGCCGGGGTTGGTCCTTCCGGTTCCCGCTGGCACCTGCCCCACCTCAGACCGGGTGGGCGCACGTGGCCCGTGGCGCTGATCGCACTGGTCCTGGCCGCCATAGCCGCCCTGTGGTTCTTCACCGCCGGTCCGGGCGCCAAGACCGCGGTGCCAAGGGTCGCCGGTTCGACCAAGCTCGTCGCCGAGCGCACGCTGACCCTGGCCCATCTCGGCAGCAAGGTGGTCGCGTCGTTCAACGAGACCGTCAAGGCTGGAGTGGTCTTGGCCGCGGAGCCACCGGCCGGGCGGGAGATCCGTCAGGGCTCGACAGTCACCTTGACCGTGTCACAAGGACCGGAACGATACGACGTCCCCCTGCTTGTCGGACGAACCCAGGCGGAGGCAGGGCAGCGGGTGACCGACGCCCGGCTCACCGTCGGTCAGGTCAGCCAGGCGTTCAGCGAGACGGTGCCCCAAGGCCAGGTCATCGCGACGTGGCCGGCCGCAAGCACCTCGGTCAAACGGGCGACACCGGTCGCCCTGGTGATCAGCAAGGGCCGTCAACCGATCCGGCTCCAGGACTGGACCGGCAAGCCGGCTGACCAGGCAGTCAAGGCACTGACGGGCGCCAAGCTCAAGGTCAACGCCACCAAGCAGGACTGGAGCGACACTGTGCCCCAGGGATCGGTGATCAGCCAGTCCCCCCCAGCAGGCAACCTCTTCCAGGGGGATCCCGTCACCCTGGACGTCTCCAAGGGCCCCGAGCTTGTGTCGGTCCCCTCGGTCATCGGCCAGCAGGAGAGGCCTGCGAGGTCGATCCTTGTGAGCCTGGGCTTCAATGTGAAGATTGAGCGAGCGTTCGGTGGCTTCTTCCGCACGGTCAGGCTCCAGTCGGTCGCCCCGGGAACCGATGCACCGAGAGGCTCGACGATCACGCTCACCGTGGTCTGAGCCCGTCACCGGTGACTGCGGCTCGTTCTCGTCACGTCGCAACACTGCGCCGCCGTCAACAGCGCGTTGCCGGGGGCGCGGGCCCCCGGCAACGCCTAAAACGCAACGACTAAAACGCAACGACGACTAAAACGCAACGACCGAAACGCAACGACCGAAAGCTCAGCGCCTTTCAGCCAACCGACGCCGGTACAGGCCGCTGATCCCCGCACACAAGATCAGGATGCCACCAAGGGTCAGCATCCCGGTGTGACGCAGGCCGGCGGTCGAACCACTGCCTGACTCGACACTCCCGCTGGGCACAGGTGAGACCTGTCGGGGCGTGGTCGGGCCTGGACCGGGAAGACCACCGAAGCAGGCGACCGCATCATCTGCACACCATGGCCGCAATGGAGCCCGGCCATGAAGACCGGGAAGACCTCCGCAGCCAGGGCATGGACAACCAGGACATCCGCGCCGCAATGGAGCCCGGCCATGAAGACCGGGAAGACCGGCGGCGCAGAGCCGGCTGACCTCTTCCTGGCTGCCGCAATGGAGCCCGGCCATGAAGACCGGGAAGACCTCCGCAGCCAGGGCATGGACAACCAGGACATCCGCGCCGCAATGGAGCCCCGGTCCCGACCCGCAGGGCCCAGCAACCCGGGCAGCCCCACGGGACCTGGCGTTGGCTGCCATGAAGACCGGGAAGACGAAGCGCTTCAGCAGGCCCCAGCCCTTGGTCAGCGCGCCGCAATGGAGCCCGGCCATGAAGACCGGGAAGACGCCGCGTTCGGGTGGGGCGCCGACCAGTGGCCCGCCCTGCCGCAATGGAGCCCGGCCATGAAGACCGGGAAGACGGCAGCAACGCGCCCATGTGCGCCGGGAGCAACGCGCCGCAATGGAGCCCGGCCATGAAGACCGGGAAGACAAAACCATCAGGCCAGCGGCCATGACACGCAGGCGGCCGCAATGGAGCCCGGCCATGAAGACCGGGAAGACAACCCCACCGCGCCGACCGCTGATAGCGACACGTTGCCGCAATGGAGCCCGGCCATGNNCCATGAAGACCGGGAAGACCTCACGACATGAGGCGTGCCCCGTTCATTGGGGGAATGGCCGCAATGGAGCCCGGCCATGAAGACCGGGAAGACCCGCAGCCTGACTGGCCTGCATCTCAATGAGCTTCGTGCCGCAATGGAGCCCGGCCATGAAGACCGGGAAGACTAGGACACGAGCACAACCGTCCCGTCAGGGTTCACATGCCGCAATGGAGCCCGGCCA
>DHJN01000273.1 GCA_002404345.1 Actinobacteria bacterium UBA4719
CGAGGAGCAGGCCGAGGACTAAGGCGCCGGTCAGGATGACGACGAGCGCCCCCAACCCCGCACGCCCGGCATGCACGGGGTCGATGGCCAGAGGGAGCGCGACGATGCAGACGGCGTCGGCGATCGCGACCTGTGGCAGCAGCTGCAGCACGTGTTCGCCGCGCAGGTCCAGCGAGCCGATGATGGGCAGTATCAGGGCGGCCGAGGACGAAGCCATCAGCACGGCATACAGCGCGGCATGGCCTGTCCCGAAGGCCGCGGCGAGCAGCACGCCCAGGACAGCCGACCCTGCTCCCACCAGCACGGCGCGGGCCGTGCCGCGGCCCAGGCTCCGCCGGAGGCTGGCATCGCGAACGGGCACGTGGGTACCGGCCACGAACATCACCAGCCCGAACCCGACCTCGGCAAGGAAGGAGAACGTGTGGTCGGTGGCGTCCAGGTATCCCAGGCCTGTCCTGCCCAGCATGATCCCCACGGTGAGCTCACCGACGACCACCGGCACGTGCCAGCCCCTGGGAAACGCCAGCAGGGGCCCGACGAGGCCGGCCAGGACGATGACGGCCAGCACGGTGAAGTCCACGGAGCACCTCCTGTCGAGGACGAGCCCAGCGACTGGCGGCGGGGCCCTTGGGTACATGTGAGGTCGCAGCGGCGGCTGCGACCTCAGCCGGGCGGGCGGTCGACCGGTAGGGGACAGAGGTAGACCGAGACTCGCTTGGCGTCGGGGTTGCCCGCTCCGACCCGGCGGTATCGCTCCAGGACCTCGGCCAGGTCGGTACGCAACGCCGACAGCTGTCCGGCCGTGACCTGCACCAGGTGGTCCGACAGGCCGACCTGCTCGCGCCAGTCAACCGGCCACCGGTCCTGGGTGTCCAGCCACTGTTCGGCCCGGTCGGTGAAGTGGTTGAGGTAGTCGCGGGCGAGCCAGGCCAGTGCGGCGTCGGCGTCCCCGTCGTTGCTGGGGTCCTCATGGCGAGGTCGGGACTCGGTGCTGGCGCTCCAGAGCCGCCGCCGCCCGATTCCGTCACCGCAGTCCACGACCAGAGCCACCTCCGCAAGCTTGCGCAGGTGGTAGCTCGTGGCACCACTGTTGGTCTGCAGAACGGCCGCCAGCGTCGTGGCCGTCGCAGGACCAGTAAGTCGTAGCTCGGCCAGCAGGCGGGAGCGCAACGGGTGGGCGAGCATCGCCAGCGCCTGGCGATCGAGGTGGACGGTCGGAGCCGGGGAGTTGCTCATGTATGCACACTAATCATGCACACTTCGTTTGCACAAGTGCTCTGGGTGACTCCCAAAGCGGCTCGGTTCGTGCTCAGATCAACGTGTTGCGAGCTGATTTTGTGCTGTCTTGGGACGCCGGTATCGTTAGACCTCGTTGTGCGAACTGCGGCCTCATGGTCGCGAACCCCGATCCGTGGGGGCTCCGATCACTTGACGACGTGCACACCACAGTCGCTGAACTGTTTCCCTAGCTGCAATCACGAGAGAACGAAGGCTTATCCGTGCGTACGTACACCCCCAAGCCCGGCGAGGTTGAGCGCCAGTGGCTCGTCATCGACGCCACTGACGTCGTCCTGGGCCGTCTGGCCAGCCAGACCGCGATCCTTCTGCGGGGCAAGCACAAGCCGACCTTCGCGCCACACGTTGACGGCGGTGACTTCGTCATCATCATCAATGCCGACAAGGTTGCCCTGACCGGCAGCAAACTGGTGCAGAAGAAGGCCTACCACCACTCGGGCTTCCCGGGTGGGCTCAAGGCGACCTCCTACCAGGATCTGCTCGCCAAGCATCCCGCGAAGGCGGTCGAGAAGGCGGTCCGCGGCATGCTTCCCAAGGGCTCCCTGGCGCGCCAGCAACTGACCAAGCTGAAGGTCTACGCCGGAGACGTGCACCCGCACCTGTCCCAGAAGCCGGTGCCGTTTGAGATCTCGCAGGTCGCGCAGTAATACCTCGGCCCGCCAGGGCTGACCAACAACGTGAAACAGGCTGAATCATCAGAACAGACAGAGCTAACGAGGAGAACCGTGGCTGACACCACTTCCGCCGTCGAGACAGAAGTTGTCCAGGGCGAAGAACCAGAGCTTACCGAGTACACCAGCGAGTCCGAGACCCCTGTGGTCGAGGCCCGCAAGCCGGCGGCTTCTGGCCCTGGCGCCGCGACCGGACGTCGCAAGCAGGCCATCGCCCGCGTGCGCATCGTCCCGGGCAGCGGTCAGTGGAAGATCAACAACCGCACCCTTGATGAGTACTTCCCCAACAAGGTGCACCAGCAGATCGTGAACGAGCCCTTCAAGGTGCTCGAGCTCGATGGCTCCTACGACGTGCTCGTTCGCGTACACGGCGGTGGACCCTCCGGACAGGCCGGCGCGGTGCGTCTGGGCGTTGCCCGTTCGCTGAACGGTGTCGACGAGGACCTGAACCGTCCCGCACTGAAGAAGGCTGGGTTCCTGACCCGGGACGCTCGGGTCCCGGAGCGCAAGAAGGCTGGTCTGAAGAAGGCCCGCAAGGCGCCTCAGTACAGCAAGCGCTGACCAAGCATCATCCGCCGGTGGCGGCTTCGAACCCCCTGCCCGGGCTTCGAGGCCGCTACTGCTGTGTCCACGGGCATGGGGGACGTGGTTCCCGCAGATGCCTCCCGCGACATGCATCCGCATGCCGGGCGCGGACCGGCCGACGTTGAATCCACTGAAAGGCTCACCCCCTATGGCTGCTCGACTCTTCGGCACCGACGGCGTTCGCGGCCTTGCGAACAAGGATGTGACAGCCGAGCTCGCCCTCGACCTGTCAGTGGCCGCCGCGCACGTGTTGGGTGAGGTCGGTGCTTTCAACGATCATCGACCGCAGGCGATCGTCGGTCGTGATCCTCGGGCTTCGGGGGAGTTCCTGGCCGCGGCGACCATCGCGGGACTGGCATCCGCAGGGGTCGACGTCATGGACGCAGGCGTGCTGCCGACTCCGGCCATCGCGTTTCTGATCGCCGACTGCGGTGCCGACCTGGGCGTCATGCTCTCGGCGTCTCACAACGCGATGCCCGACAACGGCATCAAGTTCTTCGCGCGGGGCGGCCACAAGCTGGCCGATGAGCTCGAGGATGCGATCGAGGCACGGATGAAAGAGCCCTGGGATCGACCCACGGGGACCGACGTGGGCCGGGTGCGTCCGTTGGAGGACGGCCCCGCCCGGTATATCGCGCACCTGTTGGCCGCGCTGCCGCACCGTCTGGACGGCCTGCACGTGGTCGTGGATGCCGCCCATGGTGCTGCCAGCAAGGTTGCCCCGGAGGCCTTCCGCCAGGCAGGTGCCCGGGTGACGGTCATCGGCTGCGAGCCAGACGGTCTCAACATCAACGACGGCTACGGCTCCACGCACCTGGCGAACCTCCAGCAGGCTGTGGTCGAGGCTGGAGCAGACCTTGGCATTGCCCTGGATGGCGACGCTGACCGTTGTCTTGCCGTGGACGGCCAGGGTGCGGACGTCGACGGGGACCAGATCATGGCGATCCTGTCGCTGAGCATGCGGGAGCGGGGTGTGCTCGCGCAGGAGACCCTGGTCGCCACGGTGATGAGCAATCTGGGCATGCTCCAGGCGCTCGAGCGTGAGGGGGTTGCCGTGAGGCAGACGGCGGTGGGTGACCGCTACGTCCTCGAGGAGATGAAGGCGGGCGCATACTCCTTGGGCGGTGAGCAGTCCGGGCACGTCATCTTCCTCGACCACGGAACAACCGGTGACGGCACGATGACCGGACTCATGCTCGCCTCACGCCTTGCGCAGACCGGCCGTTCGCTGAAGGACCTCGCCGCCGTGATGAAGCGGCTGCCGCAGGTGCTGATCAACGTCAAGGGCGTGGACAAGAGCAGGGTCGAAGACAACGAAGCGGTGCAGGCCGAGGTTCGTGCGGCCGAAGCCGAGCTCGACGGGGTTGGTCGGGTGCTCCTGCGCAAGTCCGGTACCGAGCCCTTGGTGCGGGTGATGGTCGAGGCCGACGATGCTGCGCTCGCCCAGGCTGTGGCCCAGCGGCTGGCCGACGTGGTGGCAAGGAACCTGGCGCTCTAGGCCACGTTCGGGGCTTTAGGGGGGGCAATACATCGCGCGGGTGGCCCAGCTCTTCCGCAACGGGCCCGTCATGCGGCAAGATTCTCCTCAACCTGCGGCAACGATGCCATCAGGCCTATGACCCCCTTTACACGGATCGTCCGGCACGTTCCTGCCGGTGAAGGAAGGCTGACTCGACATGGCAACGGTCAAGTTCGACAACGCAAGCCGGATCTACCCCGGCAACGACACACCCTCGGTCGACAGGCTCAACATCGACATCGCGGACGGCGAGTTCCTCGTCCTGGTCGGTCCCTCCGGCTGCGGCAAGTCCACCAGCCTGCGGATGCTCGCCGGACTCGAAGAGGTCAACGGCGGCGACATCTGGATCGGCGACCGCAACGTGACGGACCTGTCCCCCAAGGACCGCGACGTGGCGATGGTCTTCCAGAACTATGCGCTCTACCCGCACATGACCGTCGCCGACAACATGGGCTTCGCACTCAAGATCGCGGGCCTCAAGAAGACCGAGATCGCCGAGCGCGTCGCGGACGCTGCCAAGATCCTCGACCTCCAGGACTACCTCGAACGCAAGCCCAAGGCACTCTCGGGTGGGCAGCGTCAACGCGTCGCCATGGGCCGGGCCATCGTGCGCCAGCCGCAGGTGTTCCTCATGGACGAGCCGCTGTCGAACCTCGACGCCAAGCTCCGCGTTCAGACGCGCACCCAGATCGCCTCTCTGCAAAGGCGACTGGGGGTCACCACGGTCTACGTCACCCACGACCAGGTGGAGGCCATGACAATGGGGGACCGGGTCGCGGTCCTCAAGGACGGCGTCCTGCAACAGTGCGACTCCCCCCGCCGGATGTACGACCACCCGGACAACGTGTTCGTCGCCGGGTTCATCGGTTCCCCTGCCATGAACCTCTTCGACGTTCCCGTCGTCGACGGCGGCGTGCAGTTCGGTTCGGGCACCCACCCCATCGAGCGCGCCCATCTGGCCGACGCCGGGCCGGAGGTCACCCTCGGTGTCCGCCCCGAGGACCTCACGATCACGACCGACGGCCAGGGCCTGACCGTCACCGTCGAGGTCGTCGAGGAGCTCGGCGCAGATGCCTACATCTACGGCACGACCACTGAGACCGCCGGCGACGTCAAGCCGATCATCGCCCGCGTCGACGGTCGCACCTCTCCGCACAAGGGCACCGCCGTCAACCTGTCCCCCAGGACCGGCCACGTGCACCTGTTCCATGTCGAGACCGGCCTGCGCCTCGGCGACTGACGCGCGGCCTCGGCGCCGTGCCACGATGAGCAGGTGAATCTTGAGATCACGGCAGCCAGACCAGATCCGGCACTGCTCGACCTGCCTTGGTCAGTACAGCTGGAGCGCTGGCCCAGCGAGCATCTGGCAGCCTTGCCGCGTGGTATCTCCCGACATGTCGTGCGGTTCGTCAAGCTCTCCGGCAACGTCATCGCGGTCAAAGAGATCAAGCCTGACCTCGCCGTTCGCGAGTACAACATGCTGCGCCTGCTCCGCAAGATCCGCCAGCCCTGCGTCGAGCCCCTCGGTGTCATCAGTGGCCGAACCACCGCCGACGGCGAGGAGCTGGACGCGTGCCTGGTCACTGGCCACCTGCAGTTCTCCCTGCCCTATCGAGCGCTGTTCAGCCAGAGCCTTCGGCCCAACACCGCGCAACGGCTGATCGACGCCTTGGCGGTGCTGCTGGTGCGGCTCCACCTGGCGGGATTCTGGTGGGGCGACGTGTCCTTGTCCAACACCCTGTTCCGCCGGGACGCGGGTGCGTTCGCGGCATACCTCGTGGATGCCGAGACCGGCGAGATCCACAACCAGCTCTCTGACGGGCAGCGCGAGCACGACCTCGATATCGCCCGTGTGAACATCGCCGGCGAGCTGATGGACCTTGCGGCCGGGGGTTTCCTCACCGACCCCGTTGATCCGGTCGAGATCTCGCAGTCCATCATCGACCGTTATCGCTTGCTCTGGCGAGAGCTCACCGAACGCGAGCGGTTCGAGCAGGGCGATCGGTGGCGGGTCGACGAACGAATCCGTCGTCTGAATCAGCTCGGCTTCGACGTCGACGAGCTGGCGATCTCCACGGATGTCGGTGGGGCGACCATCCAGATTCAGCCGAAAGTCGTTGATGCAGGCCATCATTCGCGCCGGTTGCTGCGTCTGACCGGTCTCGATGTCGAGGAGAACCAGGCTCGCCGCCTGCTCAACGACCTTGACGCCTTCTGCGCCTCCGAGTGTAGCCAGAACGACGATGAGGAGATCGTGGCCCATGACTGGCTGTCCCGGATCTACGAGCCGATCACCCGCACCGTCCCCCGTGACCTGATCCGAAAGCTGGAGCCGGCCGAGCTGTTCCACGAAGTCCTCGAACACCGCTGGTACCTGTCGGAGAGCGCGGGCCACGACATACCGATCGAAGACGCCATAGCCGACTACGTCAAGCACATCCTTCCCGGAAAGCCTGACGAGGCAGCAGTGCTGGGCGTCGACACGGTTGAGATGCCGGTGGTGGCGACCTTTCCCGAGCTGAGGTCGCCTCGTCGCTGAAGTATCAGTCGCTGAGCCATCAGCCGCCGAAGCATCAGTCGAGGTCGAGGTCGAGGCCGACCGAGTCGACGATGCGCGCGCGGCCGTCCCCGATGGCGTATGCGGCGCCCACCACCGCGAGGTGCCCGCTGGCCACCCGGTCCGAAATCAGGCGGGAGCGCTCGGTCAGCAGACGCAGCGTATGCCGCACATGCTCCGCCTCGATCTCTTCTGCAGTCGTCATCCCGGCTTGACGCGCGGCAAGGACGCTGGGGGTGACGCGTTCGACGATGTCGCGGATGTAGCCCGCTGGCATCACACCGTTCTGGACTGCGTCCACCGTCGCGGAGACGGCCCCGCATGAGTCGTGCCCCAGAATCACCACAAGCGGGATGTCCAGGATGTCGACGCCGAACTCGATGGACCCCAGCACGCCCGGGTCGATGACGTGGCCTGCAGTGCGGACGACGAAGAGGTCGCCCAGACCACGGTCGAAGATGATCTCGGCAGCCACGCGCGAGTCCGCACAGCCGAAGAAGACGGCGAACGGCGCCTGGCCCTCCTTCAGGCTGTCACGGCGGGCGGCGTCCTGGTTGGGGTGCAAGTGCCTGCCGGCGACGAACCGATCGTTGCCGCGGGCCAGCTTGGCCCAGGCTTCGGCCGGGGTCCACGGCTGCAGGGGCGTCACGTGCCCGACCTGGTTCACAGCCCAGGTCGCTTGGTGATGCCCATCGCCAGGGGCTTGGGCTCGGCGAAGAAGTCGTTGCCCTTGTCGTCCACGACGATGAATGCGGGGAAGTCCTCGACCTCGATCTTCCAGATCGCCTCCATGCCGAGCTCCGGATACTCAAGGACCGCAACGGACCTGATGCAGTCCTGGGCGAGCCGGGCGGCCGGGCCACCGATGGAGCCGAGATAGAACCCGCCGTTTGCCGCGCAGGCGGAGGTCACCTGGCCGGACCGGTTGCCCTTGGCCAGCATGACCATCGAGCCGCCGGCGGCCTGGAACTGCTCGACGTAGGAGTCCATCCGTCCCGCCGTCGTGGGGCCGAAGGAGCCACTCGCGTAGCCCGCGGGCGTCTTGGCCGGACCGGCGTAGTAGACGGCGTGGTCCTTGAGGTACTGCGGCATCGGCTGACCCGCGTCGAGCAGGTCCTTGATCTTGGCGTGAGCGAGATCGCGGGCGACGACAAGTGGTCCGGTCAGCGAGAGGCGTGTCATGACAGGGTATTTCGTCAGCTCGGCGCGAATCTCGTCCATCGGCCGGGTGAGGTCGATCTTCACGACGTCGTCCACCGCCACGCCGTCGTCGGCAATTGAGGCGTCCGAGGTGAGGTGCGCCTCCGTGGTCTCCGGCAGGAACCGCACCGGGTCGGTCTCGAGCGCCTCGAGGAAGACGCCCTCCGGGGTGATCTTGCCCAGGGCCTGGCGGTCGGCCGAGCAGGAGACGGCGATCGCGATCGGCAGCGAGGCACCGTGGCGGGGGAGCCGGATCACCCGCACGTCGTGACAGAAGTACTTGCCGCCGAACTGTGCGCCGATGCCGAAGTTGCGGGTCAGCTCGAGCACCTGTTCCTCGAGCTCGACGTCCCTGAATCCTCGCGCCGTGGTCGCTGACCCTTCGCGGGGCAGCTCGTCGAGGTACTTCGCGCTGGCGTACTTCGCTGTCTTCAAAGCGAACTCGGCGCTGGTGCCACCGATGACGATCGCCAGGTGATAGGGCGGGCAGGCCGCAGTGCCGAGGGAGCGCAGCTTCTCGTCGAGGAAGGCGAGCATGGCCTCGGGGTTCAGGACGGCCTTGGTCTCCTGGTACAGGTAGGACTTGTTCGCCGAGCCGCCACCCTTGGCCATGAACAGGAACTTGTACGTCGTCTCGTGGCCGGACACGGTGTCCGCATACAGCTCGATCTGGGCGGGGAGGTTGGACCCGGTGTTCTTCTCCTCCCACGTCGTGATCGGCGCCATCTGGGAGTACCGCAGGTTGAGCCGGGTGTATGCGTCGTACACCCCGCGTGCGATTGACGCCTCGTCCGAGCCCTGACCACTCTGAGTGAGCACACGCTGGCCGCGCTTGCCCATGACGATCGCGGTGCCGGTGTCCTGGCACATCGGCAGGACACCACCGGCGGCGATGTTGGCGTTCTTGAGCAGGTCGAGCGCGACGAACTTGTCGTTGTTGCTGGCCTGCGGGTCGTCGATGATCCTGCGCAGCTGGGTGAGGTGCGCGGGGCGCAGGTAGTGCGCGATGTCATGCATCGCCGTCTCGGTCAACAACCGGAGCGCCTCGGGCGCCACCTCAAGGAACTCTCGCCCGTCCGGGCCTTCGACCGTCCGCACGCCCTCGCTGGTCAACAGCCGGTATGCCGTGTTGTCGGCTCCGAGGGGAAGCAGGTCTTCGTATTCGAACTGGGGCACATTCGCTCCTTAGGGCTGCGCGGTCCCGCGCGACGTGCCTCCAGCCTAGAACTCTCCGGGAGGTGGTCCGCGTCACGTCCGCCCCATGGGCGCACCGCTCGAAACCTCTTCAGTGGGTCACCGACTCGCCCAGGACGGGCATGCATGACGTATGGGTATGTGGGCTGATTGCTTAGGTAAGAGCGCGCGCAGATAGGCGC
>DHJN01000020.1:0-2873 GCA_002404345.1 Actinobacteria bacterium UBA4719
CCGGCGGTCGCGGCAGCGCTCACCCTTGTAGGGATAAGGCACGAGGACATACGATCCGCGCACCGGGGCCGGTGCTCTCGCTAGGCCCACCTCTGAGAGGAGACACGATGCCCACAGTCATCGGCCATCACGACGTGAAGGACACGGCGCATTGGCTTGCCTCGCCGAAACGCGAAGAGGTCTTCGGACCCCTCGGCGTCACCAACATCCGGACGTTCGTCAACCCACAGAACCCGACCCAAGTGGCTGTGCTCATGGACGTTGCCGACATGGATGCCGTCATGGCCCTGATGGAGTCCGAGGCAGGGGCCGAGGCGATGGCGTATGACGGCGTGCTGGCCGACACCCTGGTGATCCTCGTCGAGGCCTAGTTCCTTTCTCAGAAGCCGAGCGAGCAGACCGCTTCGGGAAGGCTTCGCTCGGTTGGGCATGAGAGCAGCGCTTTGACGTGCTCGCGTATCCAGGGCCGTGGCAGGACTCTGACGGCGACCGAGGTTGCGCTTCGAGTGAGTGCGGCCACCCTCGCGCCTCTGCAACTTCCTCGCAGGGCGCTAGGGGTCTCGCTCTGGCCGGTGTCTGCGCTACCCGACGAGACCGGGCTCGATACGCGGCGGTACTTGGTGTGCCCCTAACCATGTGCCGGTTGCCAGCCCAGACACACTTCATGCGCGGCTCCGCAAGCGTCACATCGACGATGAATCCCGCCTAGACTAGACTGACATCTGGTCAGGACTGACATCTGGTCAGGACTGGCGAGCTCGACAGCATTCTCGACGGCTCCGATGTCGATGAAATCGAAATTGCCGTGGACGCTCTCACCCGCGACGACGTTGCCACGACAGTGCTCGTTATCGGATGGACCGTTGAGCGCGCTGGGGTCCTCGCGAAACGGCTGATTGCCCGTGAACAGCCTCAACTCGTGTCGCGATAGCCGAACGATCAGCGGACGCCGTCAGGAACCTGAGGACTCACGCCACTGATCGCCGCTAGAGGATCCGCTTGCGGCCGCGGGCCAGCGTGTGGATGTGGTCGATTCTCAGGCATGCTGTCCCGGTGATCCTCGAACACACTCTGCTGCCGGTCAGGTCTGGCGAGGAAACCGCCTTCGAGTCAGCCTTCGCCGAAGCCAAGGCGATTATCGCCGGCATGCCAGGCTTTCTACGTCTCACGCTTTCGCGTTGTCTGGAGCGCCCGAACACCTATCTGCTGCTGGTCGAGTGGGACCGGTTGGTGGACTATACGGAAGGCTTCCGCGGCTCGCCCCAGTACCAAGAGTGGCGCCGACTGTTGCACTCCTTCTACGAGCCCTTTCCGATAGTGGAGCATTACGAACAAGTCCACAGCGCCTGATCAGCCAGCAACGACCGGCTCCCCGCAGCCGTCGAAAGACCAATGTGTGACCCGGTCACCGATCCTGCTCTGGTCATCCTTTCCGTTTGGCCGCATTCCTCGCCCGGGCGACTGCGTCCACGATGCCACCGGTGACGAAGGTGTACGGCGGTTCGCGGCAGCCGCCATCCTCGACGAGACCGACAAGCGGTGGCGAACTCGTCGACTGACAATGGCGCTGCTGACCGGCGGCGCGCGCGCAGCCGGTCAGCCGAAGCGCGCGCTCATGGTGGGAGCGCCCGCGCGCACTAGCTGGATGCGACTGATGTCGCGGATCGGCACCTGGATGGTGGTGCCCCATGAGCCCTTCCCATCCGTCACCCCGCACAGCCCGATGTCGATCGCGCGGTGGTCGGTGGTGATGAGCTGGACCTGATAGGTCCCCGATGACGACGCGGACTCGACTGAGATGAAGACCCACGAGGGTGACCCTTGGTAGGCGAAGGCGTGGCCGGTGGAGGGCTCAACGGCCGTGCTGATGTCCGCCGCCACGAAGTACCGGCCGTCGGCGACCGCGAGCGTATCCCGGTACTGCCTCGCCAGTTGCCGGTCGTCGGAGGTTTGACGCCCGACCAAGCCGCCTGTCAGTGCCGCAACGAGGACCGCTGCCGCGGCTGCGAACGCCGTGGCGCGCAGCGGTCGCCGTCCAGGCCTCGCGGGCGCCAGTGCGTTCAGCACGGAGGTCTCGAAGCCCGGCGAAGGTTCGTGCTCGGGGGCGAGCAGGACCAGGTCGTCGAGCACGGCCGTGATCTCGCTGAGCTCGCGGCGGCAGTCCAGGCAACGACCCAGGTGAGCCAGCGCGACGGCCCGGGCGCCGCCCTCGGCGACTCCGGCCGCAAGCTCGGGGAGGAGTTCACGAGTCTCCTGGCACGCTTGAGATTCAGCCATCGGATGCTCCCAGCCGGTCACGCAACGCGCCAAGCCCCCTGCGGACCCGGCTCTTGACGGTGCCCACCGGCAGGCCGTCGCGTTCCGCGATGTCCTTGGCTGTCAACCCGTAGAAAGTCATCAAGACGACCGGTCTGCTCTGCTCGAGGGGCAGCTGGCGCAGCGCTCCGCGGATATGGTCCATCGTGGCGAACCGGTCGGCCGGTTCAGCAGATGGGTCTTGGTCGGCCACCAGTTTCGCCGTGAGCACATCGGGATCCAAGGGCACCTCCCTGCGATAGCGGACGGCGTCGATCGCCGCATTGCGCGTGATCGTCAACAGCCAGGTTGCCACCCGCCCCCGTCGGGCATCGTAGGCGGCCGCATGCTGCCACGCCTTGACGAACGACTCCTGGGCGACCTCCTCGGCCAGCGCCGGAATGGCGACCACGGTCAGCGCGAGTCCGTACACCCGGGCCTGATAGCGACGGACGAAAGCCGCAGCCGCGTCCTGGTCGCCGACGGCCATGCCGACCAGCAGGGACTCGTCGGTGAGGGGGGTCACGTAGGTAGTACGAGCCGGACGGCGCCACGGTTTCACTGGGAACCACAAAGTT
>DHJN01000020.1:2942-6636 GCA_002404345.1 Actinobacteria bacterium UBA4719
CACTGGGAACCACAAAGTTTCACGCGGAGCCATGAATCCCGATGGCGTGCGGCACCCGTACTACCTACAGCGGGTACTCACCCCACGAGGAGGTTCACATGCGTCCGAGCATGAAGTTCGTCATCCCTGTCGCAGTCGCGGCCGTGACGCTGTCGGCGTGCGGTTCTGGCGGCGAGGGTGCCCCCACGAGCGCGAACAAAGGAGGTGACCCGAAGGTCACGATCACCTCACCGGCAGATGGGGCGAACGTCCAGATGCCGTTCCTGCTCAAGTGGGACTCCACGGTCCCGCTGGGCCCGCCGGACACCGGCAAGGACCACGTGCATGTGTTCGTCGACGGCAATTCCAACGACTACACGGTGGTGGGCGGCACCCAGTTCCAGATCAAGGACCTCAGACCGGGCAAGCACAAGATCGGGATCTCCTTGCAGCGCGCCGACCATTCCCCGGTCGGCCCGAAGTCGGCGACCACGGTCACTGTGGGCGGCGGCGGCAGCAGCCCGAGCACTGGGAACTCTGGCGGCGGTGGCTACTGAGCCCAACCGGTCAGGCAACGCCAGCCAGCGTCGCACGGTCGAGCGATACAGCAGGAAGACCCGCTGGTTTCATGCGACGATCTACCTGACCGTCCTCGTGTTGCTGGGCACCGGGTGGTGGCTGCTGCTCGGCCAGGAGGGCAATCCGTCGCCGCTGTCCCGGCTGACCGGCCGCCCCGACACCCAGCTGCACACCTGGGTGGGCTGGGTAATGACGGCGATCGTGGTGACCGGCCTGGTCGTAGGTACGCGTGCCGCGGCCACCTTCGCGGCTGAGTCCATGCGGTTTCGCCGCTCGGATCTCGGCTGGTTCCTCAGCTGGCCCAAGGCCCTGCTAACCGGCCGCTTCGCGCGTCACGAGGGCCACTTCGACCCCGGGCAGCGCATCGCCAACATCGTCCTCGTCGGGATGCTGATGGCGCTCGTGGTCAGCGGTGTCGGGCTGGCGCTCCTGCACGGCGGCCCGGTGTTCGCCGTTCTGGTGCACGTGCACCGATGGTCCACGTACGCCGTCACACCGGTGCTGCTCGGGCACATCCTCATAGCGGCAGGCATAGTGCCAGGCTACCGCGGTGTGTGGCGCTCCATGCATCTCGGCGGTCACCTCGACGTCGAGGTTGCACGACGGGTCTGGCCGGCCTGGCTCGAGCGCAACGAATCCGATTCGCGGGAACGCACCGACAGAACTGACAGGATCGACTGAGCCGGCGCCCCTCGCCGGGTGGCGCACCGGTTGAACCGGCCGATCGCCCTCACCCGTTGTGAGCGGCAGTTGATGGGTGTTTCGGTCGTGGATCCCTGTCCGCTGACCGAATCGTCCTACGGGACGCCGTCTGCGGATCTTGGCTCGCGATGGTGGAGACTGCGGTGGTGATCGCTGTCATCGCCGCTCCCACGAATCTTGGCCTGCGACCTCCGCAGCCGGGGAGCGTCCCGGGCTGCGCGAAAGCTCCGGAGGCCCTACGTGAGGCCGGCCTGCACGCGGTCCTGCTCGGTGCTGGGGCGATCGACGCCGGCGTCGTGCTGGCAGGGCGGTACGTCGACTACGGGGACCCGGCCTCGGGTCGGGTGCGCAACCAGGACGCGCTGGTCGACCACAGTCGGCGACTCGCCGCCCGCCTTGAGCACCTGCTCGCCGCCGGGTACGCACCGCTGGTTCTGGGCGGAGACTGCAGTCTGCTCGTCGGAACCGGGCTAGCGCTGCGTCGGCGGGGGCGCCATGGCCTGGTACACATCGACGGACAGGCTGACTTCCGTCATCCGGGCAACAGCCGCGTCTGCCTGAGTCTGGCGGTGAGGACCTCGCAGCCGCGGTGGGCCGGCACTGGCCCGCGGTGGCCGACCTTGACTGGTGCGGCCCCTATTTCGCAGCAGCCGACGCCGTACACATCGGCTGCCGCGACGACGAACACCTCAGCGAGACCAGCCAGGTTCTCGGCGCCGTGATTACAGCCCGCCAGGTCCGGGAGGACGGAGCCGAAGCGGCCGCATTGGCCGCTCGGGCCGTCGCCAGGGCGGGGCATCTCGCCAGATCCGGGCTGCCCCTCGACGTCCTCGATCCCGAGCACATGCCCGCGGTCGACAGCCCCGACCCAGGCGGCCTCACCCCCGAAGAACTGACCGCACTGCTGGCTGCGCTCACCCCCGGCGCAATCGGGGCCCATGTCACCGTTTTCGATCCTGACCTCGATCCCGACGGCCGCTACGCCCACCTGCTTACGGACATCCTCACCACTGGCCTTGGCCATCTCGGCACCACCATCGGTCCTGATTGACCATCCTTCACCGGACAAGAACGCACACCCATCGCGGCAGGTCAGGGCGTTTCGCTGCGGCGTCCCAGAGTGAATACGGCGCCAGTCATAGGCGGCTACTAGACGATTCCCATAGGACCGGTGTCTGGCCAGACTCGGTCCAGGTGCTCGGCGGAACGCCCGCCTCGCGGCTGCCCATCCGTTCACGGATGTGGCTCTATTCCGGCTTGCGGACCGCCGAGCACCGTGGCGCGGTGTGGCTCAAGAGGGGCGTGCCCAGCTCGCAGTAGCAGTGCCCACCTCGCCGTCCTACTGGTTCTGGATACGCGAGGAGTGTTGATGAAACAGATCATCATCGGGGTCGATCCCCACAAGCTGTCGGCCACCATCGAAGTCGTCGACCAGCACGAGAGATTGCTCGGGTCAGGACGCTTTGCTACCGACAAGGCAGGCTACGCGGCCATGCTCGGATACGTCGCCCAGTGGTCGCGACCAACCTGGGCCGTGGAAGGAAGCAATGGCGCCGGCCGGTCACTTGCTCAGCGGCTGGTCGCTGATGGCGAGCACGTGGTCGATGTTCCGGCGAAGCTCGCGGCTCGGGTTCGGTTGCTCGACACCGGTCACGGCCGCAAGACCGACGCGCACGACGCGCATGCGGTCGCAGCAGCTGCGGTCCGGGCAAAGGAGCTGCGGGTGCTGGCCGAAAACCCGGAGTTGGAGTCGCTGCGGATGGTCATCGACCGTCGTGACGAGCTGACCCGTCAACGTGTCCAGACCGTGAACCGGCTCCACCGCCTTCTTGCCGAGCTGATCCCTGGAACAGCGAAGCGAGACATCACCGCCCTGCAGGCAAAGGCGAAACTCGCATCTGTGCGACCCCGGGACCTGGCCGGCAAGACCCGCAGGCGAATAGCCGCCGACGAACTCGCCGACCTGATCGCGATCGAGAAGAAGATCAAGACCCTGACCAAGGACCTCAACGCCATGGTCGAAGCCAGCGGCTCATCGCTGACCACACTGCCCGGCGTCGGAACGATCGTCGCGGCCCGGGTGCTCGCCGAGGTCGGGGACGTGACGAGGTTCGCTGACCGGAACCGGTTCGCTTCCTGGACCGGCACCGCTCCGCTTGAAGCTTCTTCTGGGGAGCAGGTCCGCCACCGACTCTCGCGCGCCGGCAACCGGCGGATGAACCACATGTTGCACATCGCTGCGACGACCCAGATCCGCCTCGACACCCCCGGCCGGGCCTACTACCGACGCAAGCTCGCAGCCGGCAAGACCCGGATGGAAGCGATGCGATGTCTGAAACGGCGGATCTCCGACGCGGTCTATCGACAACTCCTCGCCGACGCCCGAGCCGATGCGAACCGACTAGTTGGTACGGGTCCGGGAGGGCACTGCGGG
>DHJN01000017.1:0-2146 GCA_002404345.1 Actinobacteria bacterium UBA4719
AGCCCATGGGATGTCTGTCCCGGCGCAGCCGCATCCAGGCGATCTGGCCGAGCGAGCGCCCCTCGATCTTTTTCCCGAGACCCTCGAGCAACGCCTCGGGGGGTGCTTTTGCTGCGGGATCGACTTCCAGCGGTGCGGTCACCGGCTGCAACACCTCCTGCTGCGTCACCAGGACGCGAATGTGCCCACCATCACTCGATGGGGCTGCGCGCTCATCATGCGGCTCAACCACCCGATCCCCCGGATCAACAACAATGTGTTGCCGAATCGTGATGCGCCGGACATCTTCTTGTGCTCATGGGGTTCCGAGCCAGAAACCGCATAAACGAGGCCAATCGACCAAAAGGGACAAACCAACCCCGGAGCTCAGAAGACAGACCAGGTGGGAGCTCAGAACGTGTGGCCGACCAATGTGCCGATGCCGTAGGTGACCGACATGGCCACCATCCCGCCAATCACGTTACGCCAGAAGGGTTTTGCCAGCGGAGCCTCTCCGATCAGGCCTGACGTCACGCCCGTCACGCCCAAAGCCGCCAGGACCGCGACCACCGTGACCGGCACCCGCAGCGCTGGCGGCGGCACCGCGATCGCGACCAGCGGAAGGACGGCTCCCAGGGTGAACGCCACGAACGAGGCGAAAGCTGCACGCCACGGGCTGGTCAGGTCGCCGGGGTCGATACCCAGCTCCACCTCGGCATGTGCCGCGAGCGCGTCGAGTGCTGTCAGCTCCTCTGCCACCTCGCTGGCCAGCTCGTGCGAAAGTCCCTTGGCGGCATACAGGTCGGTGAGCTCTGCAAGCTCTTCCACCGGGGTCTCGCGGAGCTCACGGCGTTCCTTTGCGAGCAGCGCCTGTTCCGTGTCGCGCTGGGAGCTGACCGAGACGTACTCGCCCACGGCCATGCTCATCGCGCCGGCAGCGAGGCCCGCCACGCCTGCGGTCACGATCGTGGTCCGGGATGCCGTCGCCCCGGCCACGCCGAGGACGATGCCCGCCGTCGACACGATGCCGTCGTTGCCCCCGAGGACCCCGGCCCGCAGCCAGTTCAGCCGCTGGGCGATGTTGCCGTGGTGCGGCTCAGAGTGGTTCCCCTTCTGCTCGCTCACGGCTCCTTGGTCTCGGCTCCGAGTCGTGCCGCGGCCTGTGAGATCCGGTGTGCCAGCTCGATGTCGAGCTGGGTCAGGCCACCCGCCGAGTGCGTCGACAACCTCCAGTGGGTGACCTTCCAGCGCAGGTCGACGTCCGGGTGGTGCTGCATCTGCTCCGCCTCGTCGCCAGCCGCCACGATCAGCTGCACCGCCTTGGGAAAGTCAGGGGCGTCGTATGAGGCCACCAGACTTTCGCCGTCGCGTCTCCAGCCGGGCAGGTCATCCAGCTGGCGGTCGATCTCCTCGTCGGTCAGTAGTCGGCTCATGGGATAACCCTGACAACCTCAGAGCGCCTTGTCGAGGGTGGCTGGGTCGTCGAAGGGCTGGGTCCCGGAAGAGGGCAGACTGTGCCGCGACCATGAATACCTCGATCAAGACCCGAGCCCTCGTCGTCGGCGCCGCGATCGTCGACGATCTCGCCCGGCCAACCACGGTGCTCAGTGCCCGCCGAACCGAGCCGCCCGAGCTCGCCGGCGGGTGGGAGCTGCCCGGTGGGAAGGTCGAGCCGGGGGAGGACCCGCTGGACGCGCTGCACCGCGAGATCAATGAGGAGCTCGGGGTCCGCATCGAGCTCGGCGCCATCCTGGAAGGCCCGTTGGCCGGTGCCTGGCCGCTCGGCGACCGTTACGTCATGCAGGTGTGGCTGGCGCGGATCACGGCTGGCGAGCCGCGCCCCCTAGAGGACCACGACCAGCTGAGGGTGCTCACCAGGGACGAGCTGTATGCCGTCGCCTGGCTTCCTGCGGATCTGCCGATCGTGAGGTCAATGCACGCGTTCATGAGTGAGCCGACACACCCTTGAACCTGCGTGGTCAACCCGGGCGCTGATTGCTGAGAGAATAGCCCCCATGCCCATGCAGACCCGCGGTGACATCCGCAATGTTGCCATCGTTGCCCACGTAGACCACGGCAAGACCACTCTCGTCGACGCCATGCTCTGGCAGTCCGGCGCCTTCGGTGCCCACCAGCACGTGGACGAGCGTGCCATGGACTCCGGTGA
>DHJN01000017.1:2198-8494 GCA_002404345.1 Actinobacteria bacterium UBA4719
AGCGCGAGAAGGGCATCACCATCCTCGCCAAGAACACCGCGGTGCGATACAAGGGCGCGGCGGCCGAGCAGGCCGGTCACCCCAACGGCATCACGGTCAACATCATCGACACCCCCGGCCACGCCGACTTCGGTGGCGAGGTCGAGCGCGGCCTGTCCATGGTCGATGGTGTCGTTCTGCTCGTCGACGCATCTGAGGGACCGCTGCCGCAGACGCGTTTCGTCCTGCGTAAGGCGCTCGCGGCCAAGATGCCGGTCATCCTGTGCATCAACAAAGTCGACCGCCCGGACTCCCGCATCGCCGAGGTCGTCGACGAGACTTATGAGCTGTTCATGGACTTGCTGGACAATGCCAGCACCGCATCGGCGCAGCTGGACTTCCCGATCGTCTACGCCTCGGCCCGGGCCGGGCGCGCTTCGCTGACTCAGCCCGAGAACGGTGTCATGCCGGAAGAGGACAGCCTCGAGGCGCTCTTCGCCGCGATCCTGGACACCATCCCGGCACCCCGGTACGACGACCAGGCCCCGCTGCAGGCCCACGTCACCAACCTGGATGCCTCGCCCTTCCTCGGTCGCCTGGCCCTATGCCGCGTCTACAACGGCACCATCAAGAAGGGTCAGCAGGCTGCCTGGTGTCGGGCCGACGGCACTATCGAGCGGGTCAAGATCACCGAGCTGCTGATGACCGAGGCGCTCGAGCGCAAGCCCGTCGACAGCGCCGGCCCCGGCGACATCATCGCGCTGGCGGGGATCCCCGAGATCACCATCGGCGAGACGCTGACCGACCCTGAGAACCCGATCCCGTTGCCACTGATCACCGTGGACGAGCCGGCTATCTCGATGACGATCGGTACCAACACCTCCCCGCTGGTCGGGCGGACCAAGGGCACCAAGGTCACCGCGCGCCTGATCAAGGACCGCATCGACCGGGAGCTGGTCGGCAACGTCTCGATCCGGGTCCTGCCCACCGAGAGCCCCAACGCCTGGGAGGTGCAGGGCCGCGGTGAGCTTGCGCTGGCCATCCTGGTCGAGCAGATGCGCCGCGAGGGCTACGAGATGACCGTTGGCAAGCCGCAGGTGGTCACCCGTGAGATCGACGGCAAGATCATGGAGCCGTTCGAGCGCCTCACGATCGACGCTCCCGAGGAGTACCTCGGCGCGATCACCCAGCTGCTGGCAGTCCGCAAGGGCCGGATGGAGCAGATGACCAACCACGGCACCGGTTGGGTGCGGATGGAGTTCGTCGTGCCGTCGCGCGGGCTCATCGGCTTCCGGACCGAGTTCCTCACGGACACCCGCGGCACCGGCATCGCCAACCACGTCTTCGAGGACTACGAGCCATGGGTGGGTGAGCTGAAGACCCGGCAGAACGGCTCGCTGGTCGCCGACCGCACAGGTGTCGCGACGTCGTACGCGATGTTCAACCTGCAGGAGCGCGGCGCGATGTTCCTGGAGCCGACCACCGAGGTCTACGAAGGCATGATCGTCGGTGAGAACTCCCGCGTGGAGGACATGGACGTCAACATCTGCCGTGAGCGAAAGCTCACCAACGTGCGTTCCGCCACCTCCGAGGTGCTCGAGCGCCTGGTCCCGCCGCGCAAGCTGAGCCTTGAGCAGGCGCTGGAGTTCTGCCGCGAGGACGAGTGCGTCGAGGTCACCCCGGTCGCCGTCCGCATCCGCAAGCTCGTGCTACCCCAGAACGAGCGAGCGCGCACGGCAGCTCGCGCCAAGACGGCAGCCAGGTCCTGACCCGGCCCGGCTGCTTGGTCGCCGTGGCGGCGCGCTCTGGCAGGGTTGACCTGGCCACGGCGTCCGGTCAGTGAGCGGTCAGCGAGTGTCCGGGGACGCGACCGGGCGCAGACGGCTGTTGTTCGTGCACGCACACCCCGATGACGAGACACTGACGACGGGGCTGACCATGGCCGCCTACGCCTCGCACCGGCATGACGTCCACCTGCTGACCTGCACCCTCGGTGAGGAGGGTGAGGTGATCCCGACGGCGCTGGCCCATCTGGGCGCCAACCGCGACGACACCCTGGGGTCCTGGCGCAGGGAGGAGCTTCGCCGGGCCATGTCGGTGCTGGGCGTCACGCACTCGGTGCTGGGGGAGGACCCGCGGCGGGGGGTGGCTTCGCGGTATCGCGATTCGGGCATGGCCGGCACTGCGAGCGCAGGGCATCCGGACGCGTTCGTCCGGGCTGATCCGGACGAGGCTGCTGCGATGGTGGCCGCCCACATCAGGGCGGTGCGGCCGGACGTCGTCGTGACCTATGACGAACAAGGCGGTTATGCACACCCGGACCACATCCAGACCCATCGGGTGACAATGTCAGCACTCTCAGCACTCTCAGCACTCTCAGCACTGGCCGACAGCGCCGAAGCCGAAGCCGAAGCCGGAGCCGGAGCCGGAGCCGACAGAGCGGCGGTTCCGGTTGCCTTCTGCATCCTCACTCCGCAGAGCTGGGCGGCGCAGGACCGCGCGTGGCTGAATGACAATGTCGTCCTTCAACAGAATGTTGTCCTGCAACAGGGTGCGCCATACCCACCGTCGGTCGTCAGTGACGAGACCGTCACTCACGTGGTGGAGGAGCCGGCCTTGGTCGAGATACAGAGCAGGGCGCTGGCCCAGTACGCGACCCAGGTCATCGTCCACGATGGGTACTACACGTTGTCGAACCACATCGCTGTCCGACTCAGCGGCCGCGAGGGTTTCGCTCGGTTCGACCCGGTTGCCGGCCGTCTCGTGCCGGTGGCACACGGTGCGCCGCGGTATCATGACCTGTTGACACACACTCAGGGTCCCGGATGAACCAGAGCACCCCGGACATCGACCCGCCGGACATTGACAGCTTTCGCCGGGCGATGGGTCGCTTCGCGACGGGTGTCACGATGCTCACCACGCGGACCCGCGATGTCGACCATGCGATGACCGCCAGCGCTCTGACTTCCGTGTCGCTTGAGCCGTTGCTGCTGCTGGCCTGCGTCGAACGTGAGGGACGTTTCCATGACGCCGTGCTCGACTCGGGGATCTGGGGGGTCAGCGTGCTGTCCGGCCGTGACAGGCCTGGTGCTGACTGGCTGGCCACGCGCGGGCGGCCGCTGCACGGTCAGCTCGATCGCCTACCGCACCACCATGGCCCACAGACTGGCGTGGCCTTGCTGGACGACGCACTGTCCACGTTCGAGTGCCGCACCACCGCGGTGCATCCGGCTGGCGACCACAGCATCGTGGTCGGAGAGGTGGTTTCGGTGGCGAGCGCAGCCCACCCAGGCGAGGCTTTACTGTATTACCGGGGACGGTACGTGACCTTGGCATGACGACGAACGAGGATATGGGTGGAGATGCAACCTAATCGGGCGTTGTTGCGCTTGGTCATGGCCCTGGTCGTGCTGGGTGGGGTGTACGGCGGGCTGGCGGCCTTCCTGAGTGGCCACGTGCCATCCAACGCCACGGTGGACGGTATCGCTATCGGCGGCATGTCACCTCGCGAGGCCGCGGTCACCCTCAAGCGCGTTCTGGCCACCACGTCGTCGCGACCCGTACACCTCAAGGTGAAATCACGCACCATCAACATCCAGCCCGGCACAGCGGGTCTCGAGATCGACCTGGATGCCACGCTGTCGGATCTGAGTGGGTTCACCTTGAACCCGGTGCAGCTGTGGGCACATCTGACCGGGACGGAGAACCAACCCCTCAAGTTCCGGGTTGACCGTGGCAAGCTCACCGCAGCCGTGGCCAAGGCGGCTCGTGCCGTCGACTCTCCCGTCAAGGAGGGCTCGATCACGTTCGTTGGCGGCAAGGCGATCGCGGTCGGGCCCGTGGCCGGAACGGACCTCAAGGTTCCTGAGACCACGGATGCAGTGGCGTCCGCATGGCCGCGCCGACAGGTCGTCCAGGCTGTCATGAAGGTGACCCAGCCCAAGCTGTCGTCGGACGAGATCAGGCGGGCCGCAAGGGAGCTCGTGGTCCCTGCGATGTCGGCGCCGGTCAGGATCGTGGCCGGCCGGGCCATCGTCGTGCTTGAACCGAAGCAGTACGCCCCCGCCCTGTCCGTCACACCGGACGGCAGTGGCAGGCTCCGGCTCATCATCGACGCACCCGGGCTGCTGGCTGCGATTCGGCAGGACGCCCCCGACATCGAGCACGCCCCGGTTGACGCGACCCTGCTGATTGTCGCTGGCAAGCCCCGGGTCGTCCCTGCCCGCGTCGGAGTGAAGATCGACGCCTCGAGCCTGACAGCCCCGTTCCGGGCCGCACTGACCTCTTCCACGCGTACCGCCACGATCAGGCTGGTTCCGGCCCCGCCTACAGTGACCACCGCGACGGCCCAGAGCTGGGGGGTCAAGGCGGCGATCTCGACCTTCACCACGCAGTTCCCGGTCAACCCGCCACGGACCAACAACATCAAGACCGCGATCGCGACACTGAACGACACGGTCGTCCTGCCTGGTCATCAGTTCAGCCTCAACGCCACCTTGGGGAAACGGACTCCGGCCAAGGGCTACCAGAAGGCCCCCGTCATCGACGCCGGTCGCCTCGTGATCGACTACGGGGGCGGCGTCTCGCAGGTCTCGACGACGACCTTCAACGCCGCTTTCTTCGCCGGAGTCCGGATGGACGTGCACACCCCGCACTCCTTCTTCATTGCGCATTACCCCGAGGGTCGCGAAGCCACGGTGTCTTGGCCCGATGTCGACCAGAAGTGGACCAACGACACCGGTGGCGCGATCCTCATCAAGGCCAGCGTGCACGGCAACAACGTCACCGTGACCTTCCTCGGCACCAAGAAATGGGACGTCCTGGCCATTAAGGGTCCCCGGCGCAATGTGGTGAAACCCAAGAACATCGTCGACGCTCACCCGGGCTGCGTGGTGCAGCTGCCGACCCCCGGCTTTGACGTGACGGTGGCACAGGTCTTCAAGAAGGGCGATAAGCAGGTCAAGGTCGTGAAGTACGAGACTCACTACATCCCCGAGGACAACGTCCGGTGCACCCACCCCGCAGCTCCCTAGCGGGTCACGCTCCCAGGTAGCAGTACTCGTGGTGGGTGCTGAAGCCGAGCTGGTCATAGAGACTTCGCGCTGGCGAGTTCGCGTGTGCCACCTGCAGATACATGGTCCGTACGCCGCGTGCGCGTGACGCGTCCGCAAGTGCGCCCATGAGCTGCACGGCGGCACCGGTGCGCCGATGATCCTGCGCCACGTGAACGGCGGACACCCCAGCCCACATACGCGCGAAGGCGACCCGGGCGACGCCGATGACAGCGCCGCCCGTCTCCAGCGAGGCGAACAGCTGGTCCGGTGAGCCGCTCAGCACGGCCCGGGCCGCAGCCGGTGTGGCGATGGGGTGGCCGGGCCAACCGAGCTGTGCATAGACGTCCCACCACGGCGGCGAAGGCGCGGACTCGAGCCGTACCCGCGCTCCCGAGGCGGGTGGGCTCTCGGGCGGCAGGGCTCGAGTGGCAGCGGTCAGCACCGCGGTGCGGTTGAACGGCTCGTAGTCGCGCCCCAGGAGATGGCGCCCCAGCGGATCGTCATCGACGGCGAAGCCCTCCGGGCCAAACAGGGAGAACAGGCGCCGCAGCCCCCGCTCGTCGTACCAGCTCTCGCAGTGGTCCACCGCTTCTGACAGTGGCATGCCCGGATCGCCAAGCGGCAGAACCGAGTTGGCTCTGCCGGTGAACCCGGCCGCGGCGCGCAGGAGCCAGCCGCCGAGCTCGGCGCGTTCGAGGGGTGGCCACCCCTCGACCATGACCCGCTCCAGGTCGTCCATCGAGATGGCCAGGTGCGGTGCACCCCGACGGGTTGACCTGGGTGGGACCTCCTTGGCGGCCACGACGGCGGCCCGGTCGATCACCTCCACGCCGCGTCGGGTCCGGACCGAGACGGTGTCAGCGTCCAAGGCCACGACGTCGCCCAACGCATCCGTGAGGCCGTGCTCGATGCGGTGGCGGACCACCGCGCGGATGCCGGGCCGGAGGCCGTCGACAGGGTCCGATTCGGTCATCTCTGAGCTTTCACTTTTTCGATGGGCATTCTTCTCGGTGGCTGGCCCCGCGTAACCTCCCGGCAATGCGGACTTGGCATACTAGGCGTTGTACGCAGTCGCGCCTCAGGAGGACCTCTCACCATGACCTATGTCATCGCCCAGCCTTGTGTTGACCTCAAGGACAAGGCCTGCATCGAGGAATGCCCCGTCGACTGCATCTACGAGGGTGAACGCTCGCTCTACATCCACCCCGACGAGTGCGTCGACTGCGGCGCCTGCGAGCCCGTCTGCCCGGTCGAGGCCATCTT
>DHJN01000017.1:8634-56416 GCA_002404345.1 Actinobacteria bacterium UBA4719
AGGAGCACGACGAATAGAGCCGACTAGACCAGCTGCCCTCGCACCCGACAGTCATCGCCCCGACCATGGATAGCCTTCCTGACTTCCCATGGGACTCGCTCGTTCCGTACAAGGAGCGGGCGAGCTCTCATGCTGACGGGCTCGTCGACCTCTCGGTGGGCACTCCCGTCGATCCGACGCCGGATGTCGTCAGGGCTGCCCTGAGCGCCGCGGCCGATGCCCACGGCTACCCGCAGACGTGGGGCACGCCTACCCTTCGGGAGGCGGTGGCTGAGTGGTTCGCGCGGCGTCGTGGCGTTCCGGAGGTGAACCCTGACGGGGTTCTGCCGACGGTGGGCAGCAAGGAGCTGGTGGCCTGGCTGCCGACGTTGCTCGGCGCCGGGCCCGGCGATGTGGTCGCGTTCCCCGCTCTTGCCTATCCCACGTATGACGTGGGCGCGCGGATCGCGGGCGCCTCGCCGCAGACGATGGACAGCCTGACAAGCATGGGCCCGATGCCGGCTGTGACGTCGACAACGACGCCAAAACTGTTGTGGGTCAACAGTCCCAGCAACCCCACGGGGCAGGTCCTGGGCATCGAGCATCTCGCGAAGGTCGTCCGATGGGCCCGGCAGCACGGCGTGGTCGTGGCCAGTGATGAGTGCTATGCCGAGCTGGACTGGCGGGGCGGCGACATCGCTCTGGGGGACACAGCGGCGGGGGCGGCCCCAGGGCTACCCACTCCTGGATCCGTCCCGAGCATCCTTGACCCACGGGTGTGTGGCGGAAGTCACGAGGGTCTGCTCGCGGTCTACTCGCTGAGCAAGCAGAGCAACATGGCCGGTTATCGCGCCGCCTTCGTGGCGGGGGACCCGACGCTCGTCGGCCGGCTGCTCGAGATCCGCAAGCATGCAGGGATGATGGTTCCCTGGCCGGTTCAGCAGGCGATGATAGCCGCCCTGGCGGACGATACCCATGTCGCGCAGCAGAAGGCGCGTTACGGCATACGGCGTGAGCAGCTGAAGACCGCGCTCGAGTGCGTCGGATATCACATCGAGCACTCCGAAGCCGGCCTGTATCTGTGGACCACCGGTGGCGGCCGCGACGGTGACTCCGAAACTGACACCGACGCTGGCACGGACCATGCCACGCCTGCCACGCACGCCGATACCGACTGGTCCCTGCTTGCCAAGCTGGCCGAGCTGGGCATCCTCGTGGCGCCGGGAACCTTCTACGGTGCCGCGGGTGCGCGCCATGTCCGCATCGCACTGACCGCCACCGACGAGCGCATCAATGCTGCGGTGAGGCGTCTGACTCACTATGGGCAGGGGGGGTGACGATGCCCGGCCACTGGTCGCGGTTTCCGCCGCCGCCATGTGCTGGGGTACCGTGATCGGCGGTGTATTACCCGGCAATGAAGCCGGGAAACTAGGAGGTCACTTTCTTTATGAGCAACGACACAGCCGATGCGATTCTGCGCGCCGGTGACAAGGAACTTCAGTTCCCGCTGATCAAGTCGACCGAAGGCAACAACGCCTACGACGTGTCGACGTTGATGAAGGAGACCGGCAACGTCACGCTTGACGTCGGCTTCGTCAACACAGCATCCTGCCGTTCGGCCATTACCTACATCGACGGTGACGTCGGCATCCTTCGCTACCGCGGCTACCCGATTGAGCAGCTGGCCGAGAAGTCCACCTTCCTCGAGACGTCCTACCTGCTGATCTACGGCGAGCTCCCGACCGCCGACCAGCTGGCCGACTTCGACCAGCGGATCCGCCGCCACACGCTGCTGCACGAGGACCTGAAGGGCTTCTTCCGGGGCTTTCCTCGAGACGCGCACCCGATGCCCGTGCTTTCCTCCGCGGTCTCCGCACTCTCGACGTTCTACCAGGACAGCCTCGACCCGTTCGACGCCGAGCAGGTCGAGATGTCGACCATCCGACTCATGGCCAAGCTGCCGACCATCGCGGCCTACGCCTTCAAGAAGAGCGTCGGACAGCCGTTCCTCTACCCCGACAACTCCCTGTCGCTGGTTGAGAACTTCCTGCGGATGACCTTCGGGTTCCCGGCCGAGCCGTACGACTTCGACCCGATCATGGTAAAGGCACTCGACCAGCTGCTGATCCTGCACGCCGACCACGAGCAGAACTGCTCCACGTCGACGGTGCGTCTGGTCGGCTCCTCGCACGCCAACCTGTTCGCCTCCGTCTCGGCCGGCATCAACGCGCTGTTCGGGCCCCTGCACGGTGGTGCCAACCAGGCGGTGCTCGAGATGCTCGAGGGGATCAAGGCCAGCGGCGGCGACGTCGACGAGTTCGTGCGCAAGGTCAAGAACAAGGAGGACGGTGTCAAGCTCATGGGCTTTGGTCACCGTGTCTACAAGAACTACGACCCGCGTGCGGCCATCGTCAAGAAGACCGCCGACGAGCTCCTCGAGAAGCTCGGCCACAGTGACGAGCTGCTCGAGATCGCGCTCAAGCTCGAGCAGGTCGCGCTCTCGGACGAGTACTTCATCGAGCGCAAGCTCTATCCGAACGTCGACTTCTATACCGGCCTGATCTACCAGGCGATGGGCTTCCCGCCAAAGATGTTCACCGTTCTGTTCGCCATCGGCCGGCTGCCCGGCTGGATCGCCCAGTGGCGCGAGATGATCCAGGACCCCGAGACCAAGATCGCCCGCCCGCGGCAGCTCTACGTCGGGGCCGCCGAGCGCGACTACGTGCCGGTCAGCAGCCGCTGACGCGACGCCGCAGAGCACACGTGACAGCCCGGCACACGTGACAGCCCGGCACACGTGACAGCCCGGCACACGTGACAGCCCGGCACACGTGACAGCACGGCACACGTGACAGCACGGCACACGTGACAGCCCGGCACATCCCTGTGTGGATGTGCCGGGCTGTTGCGTGTGTTCACGCCTCGCAACCGCGTTCTTGGTGAACCCGGCTCTCAACGACGGGTAATCGTCACCGAGGTCGGGGCAACGGCCTTGGTGGCCGCGTGCCACGACCAGGCCTCCTCACCGCGACCGCGGGTCCAGGCACGGTCGCCGACCGTGACGGAGGTGATGCCATCGGCTTCGGCGTGGGCAACGGCCCAGGAACCCGCGGCCCACGCCTCCTGCGCGGTGCGGCTCGTCGCACGAACATTGGATCCGTCGACATTGGTAGGCACGCCGAGCTCGGCGGTGAGCTGTGCGGCGATACGCGCCGCGGGAGTGCTCACCGTCGCGGCGTTCAGTCGGCAACCGATGCCGCCGGCAGAGTGGCCGGCCAGAGTCGAGGCGAGGATGCGCCCCTCCTCCTCGTGGTCGGCGTATGCCTGCGGGAACCCGCTGCGTTGGATCTCCTGGGCCACCTTGGTGATCTCCAGGGCCTCATAGCCGGGGATCTTGATCAGGGCGTCATAGAACTTGTTGGTCGCGTGGACGGGGTCCAGGATCTGTTTCTCTGTCCCCCACCCCTGACTCGGGCGCTGCTGGAACAACCCGAGGGAGTCGAGGTCCCCGAACCTGATGTTGCGCAGCTTGGACTCCACGATCGCCGTGGCGTTGGCGACTGTGGCCGCACGCGCCGGTAGGCCACGCTTGAGGGCTATCGCGGTGATCGTGGCTGCGTTGGCGCTCTGCTCGGGGGAGAACGTGACGTGGTGTCCGAGTGCCGTGGCACGACATGACGGCTCGCCGAAGTTCGTGATGAACGTGGTGTAGGCGAAGTAGCCGGCGCCGCCCACCAGCGCGGCGATGACGGGCAACATGACTCGGCCGACCCAACGCCGCCGCCGCCGACCGTGACCGATCGACAGGTGGTGGATCCGGTTCTCAGTGGTTGGCATGGAGGGCCGGGTTCAACGTGATGCCCTGACCGGTGCGCGAGCGCGCCTCGACGGTGCCGGTGACCGAGTTGCGGATGAACAGCATCCCCGAGCTGCCCGAGAGCTCCCTGGCCTTGACCACGCGACCGTCCTCCAGCGTCACCTTGGTTCCGGCCGTGACGTAGAGCCCGGCCTCCACGACGCAGTCGTCACCGAGCGAGATGCCGATCCCGGACTCCGCGCCCAGCAGGCAGCGTTCGCCGATGCTGATGCGGTCGGTGCCGCCTCCGGAGAGCGTCCCCATGATCGAGGCGCCGCCGCCGATGTCCGAGCCCTTCCCCACCACGACTCCCGCCACGATGCGGCCCTCGACCATGGAGGCCCCCAGAGTCCCGGCGTTGAAGTTGACGAAGCCCTCGTGCATCACCGTGGTCCCCTCGGCCAGGTGGGCGCCCAGCCGCACCCGGTCGGCGTCGGCGATGCGGATCCCGCTCGGGACCACGTAGTCCGTCATCCGGGGGAACTTGTCGACGCTGAAGACCTGAACGGGGCCGGAGTCGCGCAGTCGCATGCGGGTGCGCTCGAAGTCCTCCACGGGGCACGGGCCCACGTTGGTCCACACGACGTTGTTGAGCACGCCGAAGAGGCCGTCAAGGTTGATGGTGTTCGGGCGCACGAGACGGTGCGAAAGCAGGTGCAGACGCAGGTAGGCATCTGAGGGGTCGGCGGGCGCGGCGTCAAGGTCGATTGCCACGTGGACCACCTGGGCGCGCACCCCCCGGCGAGGGTCGTCCTTGGCGGCTGCCGCGAGCTCTGCCGGGGGACCGTAGGGGTCTTCGGTGTCGGCCGGCCCCAGCGCCGGATCGGGGTACCAGGTGTCGAGCACCTGCCCGCCCGTGGTCACTGTGGCCAGTCCGTATCCCCATGCGCTGCGCTCGCTCGTCATGTGCACAACACTAGGTGAGGGTCCGGGAGGCGGTGAGCACCCGCCGGATACTCTGCTTGTCATGTCTTCCTCCACGTCCTCCACACCCAGCCTCGATCTGGGCGCCGATGTGGTCACCCTGACAGCAGCCCTGTGCGACATCGAGTCTGTCAGCGGCAACGAACATCGGATTGCCGACGCCGTCGAGGCCGCCCTGAGACCGCTACCCCATCTGCGGGTGACCCGTGACGGGCACACCCTCGTCGCTCGCACGAACCTGGGGCGCAGCGAGCGGATCGTGCTGGCCGGTCACCTCGACACGGTCCCGCTGACCGACCCGCCGAACCTTCCGACTCGCCGTGACGGCGACAACCTGGTCGGTCGCGGCACCTGCGACATGAAGGGCGGTGTGGCCGTTGCGCTGCGCCTGGCGGCTGTGCTGTCCGAACCGACCCGCGACATCACCTACGTGTTCTACGACTGTGAAGAGGTCGAGAGCGAACGCAACGGCCTGGCTCGCGTGGGGCGCAACGACCCGGAGCTGCTGGCGGCCGACTTCGCAGTGCTGCTCGAGCCGACCGACGGTGCCGTCGAGGGCGGCTGCAAGGGCACCTTGCGGGTCGATGTCACTGCCAGGGGCAAGGCGGCGCACTCGGCGCGACCGTGGAACGGTCACAACGCGATCCATGAGGCGACGTCGATCCTGGGCCGGTTGGTGGCCTATGAGACGCAGACCGTCGAGGTGGACGGGCTCGAGTACCACGAGGCGCTGAACGCAGTCGGCATCCGGGGCGGGATCGCCGGCAACGTCATCCCCGACGAGTGCGTGGTCACGGTCAACTACCGCTTCGCCCCGAACAAGACGGGCGCGCAGGCCCTGGCCCACGTGTGCGAGCTGTTCGAGGGGTATGCCGTGGAGCTGACCGACACTGCGGACGGCGCGCGGCCCGGGCTGCACCTGCCAGCGGCGCAGGCATTTGTCGAGGCGCTTGCGGTCCCGGTGCGGCCCAAAGAGGGCTGGACCGACGTGGCCCTGTTCTCGGGGCTGTCGATCCCGGCGGTGAACTTCGGCCCCGGAGACCCGAACTGGGCTCACCACGACCAGGAGCACTGCCCGGTACATCAGCTGGCCGACGTCGAGGCGGCATTGATGCGCTGGCTGGCCCCGCCTTCGGCATAGGTTGGTGCCGTGACCGACAAGAGCTACGACTACCTCACCGGCCCCGTCACGTTGCGGCGTAGCCAGGTGCCACCGACCACGACCGATCAGCGACTGCTGGACAACGCCGGGCCGGCCGACTGGCTACACGCGGACCCGTGGCGCGTGCTGCGGATCCAGAGCGAGTTCGTCGAGGGTTTCGGCGCACTGGCTGAGCTCGGCCCTGCGGTCAGCGTGTTCGGTTCTGCGCGCACCAAGCCGGAGGACCCCAACTACTCCCTGGGTGTCGCAGTCGGCAAGTCGCTCGTGCAGGCGGGCTACGCCGTCATCACCGGTGGCGGGCCGGGCGCCATGGAGGCCGCCAACAAGGGTGCTCTCGAGGCGGGCGGCACCTCGGTCGGGCTCGGCATCGAGCTGCCGTTCGAGCAGGGTCTGAACCGCTATGTCGACCTCGGCGTCAACTTCCGCTACTTTTTCGCCCGCAAGACCATGTTCGTGAAGTACGCGCAGGGGTTCATCGTCCTGCCCGGCGGTTTCGGCACCCTGGACGAGCTGTTCGAGGCCGTGACGCTGGTACAGACACGCAAGGTCACCTCGTTCCCGCTGGTGCTCATCGGCACGGCGTACTGGGGTGGTCTGCTGCAGTGGCTGCGTGAGACCGCCGCGACCACTGGAACCATCAGCACGTCCGACATCGACCTGCTGCACGTCACCGATGACGTCGAAGAAGCCGTGCGCATCATCGTCAGCGGGGACAACGAGATGGCCGCCAAGCGTCCCGAATAGCGAGCCCGTCTCACCACGTGAAGTCGCAACGATCGACCGTCCAGCCGACTCTTGGGTCGATTGTTGCGCCTTCACCGGGAGGTTAGGCGAGCGCCCGCCGAGCCAGGAGCGGTATGCCGCTGCGCAGTCCGGCAACCATGTCAAGCACCTGTCGGGTCTGCGCGACATCGTGAGCACGCACCATCCGCACGCCCTCCCAGACCGCCACCGCGGTGGTGGCCATCGTGCCGGTGATGCGGTCGGACTTGGGGCCGTCGAGCCCGAGCGTCTCGGCGATGAACTTCTTGTTGGACACCGCGAGCAGCACCGGCCATCCGGTCTCGATCAGGGCGCTGACCTGACCGGTGACCTGAAGCGAGTGATAGGTGTTCTTGCCGAAGTCCTGGGCGGCGTCGATCAACAGGCCGTCCGGGCGCACTCCGGCTGCCAACGCCGCATCGGCCTGACGGCTCAGGTCTGCGACAGTCGCGGCGACCACGTCGTCGTAGCGGACCCGGTGCGGGTCGGTGCGCGGCGGATGGCCACCCGTGTGCGCGCACACGTAGCCGGCACCATGAGCGCCCGCGACCGCCGACAGCTCAGGGTCGTGACCTGCCCAGGCATCGTTGACCAGATCTGCCCCGACATCACAGGCGGCATCGGCAACGCTGGCCCGCCAGGTGTCGATGCTGATCACCAGGTCCGGATGGGTCGCTCGGATCGCTGCGATGAACGACACCACCCTGTGCAGCTCCTCGGCGGCGCTGACCTCCGGCCCCGGGCCTGCCTTCACGCCGCCGATATCGACGGCGTCGGCGCCGTCCGCCACCGCGCGAGCCACGGCCTGGAGGGCGATCTCGTCATCGAGGTAGCGCCCAGCGTCGTAGAAGGAGTCGGGGGTCCGGTTGATGATCGCCAGCAGGCCCGTCTCGCCTGGCGCGAACGTGCGGCCGCGCAGACGGAGGTCGCGACCGTTGGGAACGTGGTGAGGCATGACACGATCATCTCGTGATCGTGTTCCTCCTGCTCATCGTCGTCCTGCTGATCGGCCTCACCACCGCTGCCGTCATGGGCAAGATTGGTGGTTTCATGGCCGAACCCACCTCCAGCCAGGCCTTCGGCGGCGTCCCCGCCGGGCCGCTGTCCACCGACGATATTGGGCACCTGCATTTCGACCAGGCGCTGCGCGGGTATCGCATGGACCAGGTCGACGACGTGCTCGACGCCCTGAGCGCACGTCTGAGCCAGCTCGAGACCGAGGTCACCTTGCTGCGCCAGGTCGAGGCCGACTCAACGCGCCAGGTCGAGGCCGAGGCCGCCTCACCGCAGGCACCGGAGTCACCGGAGTCGGATTGAGCGCCGACGGCCTCGTGGTCGACGACAGTGGGGTGGCGCGTTGTTGGTGGGCCGGGAGCACGGACGACTACATGGCTTATCACGACGATGAGTGGGGCGTCGCGGTTCACGATGAGGTCGGCCTTCATGAGCGGCTGACCCTCGAGGCCTTCCAGTCGGGGCTGTCCTGGCTCACGATCCTGCGCAAGCGTGAGGGTTTCCGGGCGGCTTTTGCCGGGTTCGATGCCGACGCCGTCGCCGCTTTCGGTGAGGCCGACGTCGAACGCCTGATGGCTGACACGTCCATCGTGCGCAACCGACTCAAGATCAGGGCTGCAGTCCGTAACGCCCAGGCCGTCGTCCGTCTGCGCGACCACGGTGGGCTCGACGAGCTGATGTGGTCCTTCGCGCCGGACGGGCGCCGCCAACCGCGGACGTCTGCTGATGTTCCCGCCACCACGGCAGAGTCCGTTGCGCTGGCAAAAGCATTGAAGCGCAACGGTTTCGTCTTCGTCGGCCCCACCACGATGTACGCCGCCATGCAGGCCTGCGGGCTCGTGAACGATCATCTGGCTGGCTGTTACCGGGCGGCGGATGAGGTGCACTCGGGCAGCCGCCCTGGTGGGCCTGTGCATTGATCAGCGACCATGGAAGGTCGGTGTCTCCTTGGCGAGGAACGCCGCAACCGCGGCAGCGTGGTCCTGGCTACCGCCGGTAAGAGTCATCTGGTCGGCTTCCTGGGCCAGAGACTCGCTCAGCGGGTGACCTGCGGAGAATGCGACTGAGCGCCGGATGGAGCCGTACGCCAGGGTCGGCCCCGTGGCCAGGGTCCGGGCAAGCTCGTCGACGACAAAGGGGAGCTGCTCGGCACTGACCACGCGGTTGACCATGCCGAGCTCGAGCGCCTCATTCGCCGGGACTGTGCGCGGGAACATCATCAGCTCCTTGGCCTTGGCCGTGCCGATCAGTCGCGGCAGGGTCCAGCTCGCTCCCGAGTCACAGGACAACGCGATGCCCGCGAATGCGAGGTTAAAGCCGCCCGTATCGACGATGATGCGCAGGTCGGCGGCGAACGCGAAGGACGCACCTGCGCCGGCAGCGACACCGTTGATCGCGGCGATGACGGGCTTGTTCATGGTTGAGAGCAGCTCGACGATGGGGTTGTAGTGCTTCGGAACCGTTGACCACAGGGACTCGTTCTGGTTGGCGAGCAGATCGACGTGCTCTCGCAGGTCCTGGCCCACACAGAAGGCACGCCCCGTGCCCGTCAGCACTACACAGCGGACGGCGGGATCCTCCGCCACCCGCAGCAGGGTCGCGAGCAGGACCTCCTTGGTGGTGAGGTCCAGCGCGTTCATCGCCTCGGGACGGTTCAAGGTCACCGTGGCCACACGGTCGGTGAGGTCGAGCAGCACGGCGGGTGGAGTCGGCTCCGGTGGCCTTGGCCCCGGTGCCCTGGGTGCGGTCTCGTGCTCTGTCATGTCCGGTCAGCTCCTCGTCTGGACGCCCGCGCGCAGGAAGTCATTCGCGAACTCTCGTACTTTGCGCACCGCAGATCCGGGCACGGTGCACTGCCTGTCTGATCCAGATTTCCTCCTGGGGGACGTTGGCACGATAATGGTAAGTAGGAATGTGCGCACCGGAGGTCTTGGGTCGCGTGTGCCTCCGGAAGGTCTCCAGGCAAAGTAACGAAAGAGGAAATACCCATGGCGGCGATGAAGCCGAGGACCGGAGACGGGCCGCTTGAGGTCACCAAGGAAGGCCGCGGCATCGTGCTGCGCATGCCGATCGAGGGCGGTGGCCGCTTGGTCGTCGAGATGACGCCCGACGAGGCCGCCGCGTTGGGCAAGGCCATCCAGGGTTGCCCCGGCGTCAGCTGAGACGCCCTTAAATGGTACGTCTCTGAATGTACGTCCATGAATGTACGTCTCTTGAACGTCAGACAGCCCGAATGCCGATGAGCCAGACTGGATGCCGGTCGGGGCTCAATGCCGTCCACCTCGGCCAGCGGGAAAGGCAGCTAGCTAGCGCTTGACTGCTGCCAGGACGCCGTCGCCGACCGGCAGCAGCGCTGGCAGCAGCGAGTCGTTGTCGCGAAGCGCCTTGCCCAGGTCCCGCAACGTGGTCGTGGTCTCGTCGCGGGTGGCAGGATCGGCAACCTTGTCGCGCCAGAGCATGTTGTCCAGGGCAAGGACGCCGCCGGTGCGCAGCAGGCGCAGTGCCTGCTCGACGTACTGCGGGTACTCCGCCTTGTCAGCGTCGATCATGACCATGTCGTATGCCGCGTCGGTCAGGCGGGGGAGTACGTCCAGGGCACGACCCGTGATGACCCGGGTGCGCTGGGGAGCGATGCCGGCTGCTGCGTAGGCCTGTTTGGCCGCCCGCTGGTGCTCGGCCTCGACGTCGATGGTCGTCAGGATGCCGTCGGTTGGCATGCCGGACAGGAGCCACAGACCTGAGACCCCAGCACCGGTGCCGACCTCGACGACCGCCTTCGCGTTGACCGCGGCTGCGAGCAGGCGCAGGACTGCGCCGACGCCAGGCATGACGGGTATGCAGCCCAGTTCCTCGCTGCGCGAGCGAGCCTTTTCGATGACCTCGGTCTCCGCGATGAAATCCTCGGAGTAGGCCCAGCTGGCCGGTTTCTGTGCGCTCATGGGCGTTAGCCTACTGCGCGTCACGCGCGGTTCCGATGAGGCTGATGGGTGCCGCACCGCACGGAGGTGGACCACCGGCATACCCAGCAAGTTCTCAGGTTGGTCGGCAAACATCGTGGGCATGACCACCGCGAGTGACCGTGCCGTTGCGCAGCCTGCGCTCGAGCCGACAAGTGCAGCGGGGCAGTCGACAAGTGCAGCGGGGCAGTCTTGGGTCCCGCCGACCTGGGAAGAGGTCGTCACGCAGCACTCGGCCAGGGTCTACCGTCTGGCCTACCGCCTGACCGGCAACATGCATGACGCCGAGGACCTGACCCACGACGTGTTCATCCGTGTTTTTCGCTCGCTGCACTCCTATCAGCCCGGCACTTTCGAGGGCTGGCTGCACCGCATTACGACGAACGTCTTCCTCGACAAGATGCGTCGCAAGCAGCGGATCCGCTTTGACGCGCTCTCGGACGATGCGGCCGCTCGGCTGCCCAGTCGTGAGGTCGGTCCGGAGCAGTCCTACACCGACACGCACTTTGACGACGATGTCCAGCGCGCCCTCGACGCGCTGACTCCGGACTTTCGCGCGGCCGTCGTGCTGTGCGATATCGAGGGCCTGTCCTATGAGGAGATCGCGACCACGCTGGGCATCAAGCTCGGTACCGTCCGTTCGCGAATTCACCGAGGCCGCTCGCAGCTGCGTGAGGCCCTCGCCCACCGCGCTCCCGATCCGAGCAGGACTGTCCCACCGTCGCGCGCCCGCCGTGGCTTCGCGTTGGGACGGGTAGTTCAGGGAACCCCGTGACCCCCACAAGCGTGCATTAGGCACAATTGACGCATGACTGAGGAACAGCGCCCTCTTGGTGCGCAGGACGAGCAGGCCTCCGAGCCGCTCACGGCGCCGGAGAACCTTGAGCGCACCATGGCCTTTGGCAGCTACCCGCCGCCAACCGGCAGTCCCTTCGTGCACGAGAGCCCCCCACCCGTGGAAGGCCCGAGCGTTGCCGCCCCGGTGACCACCCACTCCTCCGATCGCACTGGCCTGCGAGGCCTCGGCGCCGGGGCGATCTTCGCCATCGTCGCTGGCGCATTCGCGATTGCCCTGGTGGCGGCCCTGTTCGGCGGTATCGCGGGTGCGTTCCTGGTCAGCCGCAATGATGGCGGCGCCGGGCCGTTGCCAGCTGCGCCCGCTGGTTCGATAGCCCGTCCGAAAGGTTCCATCGCCGACATCGCCACCAGGAGCCTGCCCAGTGTGGTGACGATCAAGGTCAAGGGCCCTGACGCCGCGGGCACAGGCTCGGGATTTGTGCTTCGCAAGGACGGCTACATCCTGACCAACAACCATGTGGTCGACGCTGCGACCGCGACGGGCAAGATCACCGTGCTCTTCTCAGATGGCAAGAGCGCCGATGCCACCGTCATCGGCCGCGACGAGTCCTATGACCTGGCCGTTATCCGGGTGGACCGCCGTAACCTGCCGGTGCTCGCGCTGGGCGCCTCCTCGGCAGTGGTCGTGGGTGATCCGGTCATCGCGGTGGGCGCTCCCTTGGGCCTGGACAGCACGGTCACCAGTGGCATAGTCAGTGCGCTCAACCGTCCCGTGACGGCGGGCGGCGCGGGGGACTCGACCGCTTCGTTCATCAACGCCATCCAGACCGATGCGGCCATCAACCCGGGCAACTCGGGTGGGCCGTTGCTCGACATGGCCGGTCGCGTCATCGGGGTGAACTCCGCGATCGCCCGCGTGGCAGGCCCCGAGAGCCCTCTTGGTGGGCAGTCCGGCAACATCGGCGTCGGGTTTGCGATCCCCAGTGACCAGGCCCGCAAGACCGCTGAACAGCTGATCGCCAGCGGCAAGGCAACTCATCCGGTCATCGGCATCATGATTGACACCTCTTACCAGGGTGAGGGTGTCAAGATCGCGGATGCTCCCAAGAACGGCAGCCCGCCGATCACCAGGGGGGGTCCGGCCGACAAGGCCGGGCTGCGACCGGGTGACGTGATCATCAGGTTCGCCGGGCGGACCGTTACCGATCCCGACGAGTTCGTGGTCGCGATCCGGGCGAAGTCGGTCGGCGAGGGCGTTGAACTGACCGTGCGGCGGGGAGGCACCGAGCGAACTGTCAAGATGACCCTGCAAGCGGCCAACTGACCGCCTCTGCCACGACAACTACGGAAACCACGAGGTCCACAAGTGTTCGACATCAACGGCTGGGAGTTCATCATTCTCCTGGTCGCTGCCCTGTTGGTGATCGGCCCGGAGAGGCTGCCGGAGTACTCCGCCAAGCTCGCCAAGCTGGTCAAACAGGTCAGGGGTCTGGCAGACACGGCCAAGGTGCAGCTGCGCGAGCAGATGGGGCCGGACTTCGATGACGTCGACTGGAAGCAGTACGACCCTCGTCAGTACGACCCCCGCCGGATCGTTCGTGAGGCGCTCATGGACGACGGATCCGAGGATGGCCAGCCGTCCTCGCCGGGTGACGCCCAGGCTGGCGGTTTCAAGGCGCCCTCATCATTCAAGCGCCATGATCCGGACAAGCCCACGCCGTATGACGAGGACGCCACCTAGCGAGACGAGGACGCCACCTGGCAACGGGCCCGGCGGGCCTATCGACCTGCTGGAGTCAGGGGGGCCTATCGACCTGCCGGAGTCAGTCCGAGTGAGCGACCGGCGAGGCCACGGGCACGAGTCGAGAGGCCACGGGCGATCCCGCGCAGGACAACCGCCGAGGGGCTGTTGGGGTCACTCAGCACGACCGGCAAACCAACATCGGAGCCCTCTCGCAGCAGGGTGTCCAGCGGGATCTGACCCAGCAGCGGGACCGGCGCGCCGACGGTGCGGGCCAGTGAGTCGGCGACGGTCTGGCCGCCACCGGCTCCGAAGACCTCCTGGCGGGTGCCGTCCGGAAGCTCCAACCACGACATGTTCTCGATGACCCCGGCGATGCGCTGATGTGTTTGCAGGGCAATGGAACCGGCGCGTTCGGCCACCTCGGCGGCGGCCTTCTGGGGCGTGGTGACGATGAGGATCTCGGCGTTCGGAATGAGCTGTGCGACTGAGATCGCGATGTCGCCGGTGCCCGGCGGCAGGTCGAGCAACAGCACGTCCAGGTCGCCCCAGAACACGTCACCCAGGAACTGCTGCAGCGCGCGGTGCAGCATGGGTCCGCGCCAGACCACAGGCTGGTTGCCCGGGACGAACATGCCGATCGAGATGACCTTCACGTCGTGGGCCAGTGGCGGCAGGATCATGTCGTCGACCTGGGTGGGGCGCTGATCGGTGCCAAGCATGCGCGGCACCGAGAAGCCGTAGACATCGGCGTCCACGACGCCCACCCTCAGGCCTTCCTGGGCCATGGCAACAGCCAGGTTGACGGTCACCGACGACTTGCCGACGCCGCCCTTGCCGGAGGCCACGCAGTAGACCCGGGTGAGACTGCTCGGCTTGGCGAACGGGATCTCAGGCTCGGTGCTGCCGCCGCGCAGGTTGGTCCGCAGTTCGGTGCGCTGCTCGACGCTCATGACCCCAAGCGTGACATCCACGTTCGTCACGCCCTCGACGGCCAGCAGCGCAGCGGTCGTGTCTCGGGTGAGGGTTTCCTTGAGCGGGCAGCCCGAGATCGTCAGCAGGATGGTGACCGCGGCAAGCCCGGAATCGTCCACGCTGACCGACTCGACCATGCCGAGCTCGGTGACGGGTTTGCGGATCTCGGGGTCGATGACCTTGGAGAGGGCGGCGAAGAGGGCGTCCTGCGACGGTGCTGGCATGGGTCAATGCTAGGTCGGTCTCGAACCTTTCCACGCATTGGGCGGTGGATCCCGGGGCGCTGGCGGTCGGCCGCCGGCCGAGAGATGTATGCCGCGCACCTCCATATCGTCCACCAGTGAGCGCAGCTCGGAGCGCAGGAAGTCGCGGGTAGCCATGTCCCGCAGGGCAATTCGCAGCGAGGCCACCTCTCGGGTGAGAAACTCCGTGTCGGCCAGGTTGCGCTCGTTGCTGGCTCGGTCCTGCTCAAGAGCGACCCGGTCACGGTCCGTCTGACGGTTCTGGGCCAGCAGGATGAGTGGCGCGGCATACGACGCCTGCAGGCTGAGTATGAGCGTGAGGAAGATGAATGGGTAGACGTCCCACTTGTGGCCCAGGATTCCGACGGCGTTGACGATTATCCAGAGCAGGACGAAGACCGTCATGTAGACGAGGAACTTGGCCGTCCCCATGTAGCGTGCGAACTTCTCGGCGAACCGCCCGAAGGTGTCGGGGTCAATCTGCGGCCTGTTGAACAAGCCGCGGCTCGCCTCGCGCGGCTGATCCAGCCGGGGGGCCCGCCTGGGGCGCTCACGGGCCATGGGTCACCTCGTGCCGCTCCTCGCGCCAGTCGTCGGGAAGGATGTGGTCAAGCACGTCGTCGACGGTCACCGCGCCCACGAGCCTGCCGTCCTCGTCGACCACGGGGACACCGACGAGGTTGTAGGTCGCGAGCATGCGCGTGACGCGGCCGATCGGGGCATCGGGAGTCAACGGTTCCAGGTCCTTGTCCAGGATGCTGCCGATGAACGCGTGTGGCGGCTCGCGCAGGAGGCGCTGGATGTGGACCACCCCGAGGAACTTGCCCGTCGGGGTCTCTAGGGGCGGACGGCATACGAACACCGTCGCAGCTAGAGCGGGCGAGAGCTCGATGCGACGGACCACGGCGAGCGCTTCGGCGATCGTGGCCTCGGGGCCGAGGATGACCGGCTCGGTCGTCATCAGCCCACCGGCAGTGTCCTCGTCGTAGGTGAGCAGACGACGCAGGTCGGCGGCCTCGTCGGGCTCCATCAGCCGGAGCAGCTCCTCAGCCTTCTCCGGGGCGAGCTCCGAGAGCAGGTCGGCCGCGTCGTCCGGTTGCATGGCTTCGAGGACGTCGGCAGCGCGCTCCCTCCCAAGGCCGCGCAGGATCTCGACCTGGTCGTCTTCGGGCAGCTCCTCGAGGACGTCGGCGAGCCTCTCGTCGTCCAGAGCGGCGGCGACCGAAGCCCGGCGCTTGGGGTTGAGGTCGTGGATGACCTCGGCGAGGTCGGCGGGCCGCAGGTCGTCATAGTTTTCGAGCAGCTTCGCAGCGCTCTGATTCTCGGCCTCGTGCTGTAGGCCCGTCACCTGCTGGATGTCCACCAGCACGGTCTCGCCACGGCGCCGCCCGAGGCGCGAGATGCTGCGGGCGCCGCCGGATCCCTTTCGAGCGAACACCTTGACGATGACCCAGTCCCGGTTGGGCTCCTGTTCGATGGCGATGTCCTCGACGGTTGCCTCAAACATCTCGTCCGCGGTGGTAACCCGGATCATCCGCTCGAACAGCTCGGCGAGCACCAGGGTCTCGCTGGTCCGCTGCTCGAATCGGCGCATGTTGACCAGGCCGGTGGTGATGACCTGTCCGGCGTCGACGCTGGTGACCCGCGTCATCGGTTCGAAGACCCGACGTCGGCCCGGCACCTCGACCACGAGACCGATCACGCGCGGAGCCCGGCGGCCCGAACTGAAGTGGACGACCACGTCACGGACGCGACCCACCTGATCGCCGAGCGGGTCGAACACACTCAGCTCTGCCAGGCGTGCGACGAAGACGCGCGTCATGGGGCTCACGGCGCCAAGGCTATCGGGATCAGCGTCGGGTGCCGCGGCGCCACTTCGGTCGGCCTTTGTAATGCCAGGGATGCCAGCTGCGCGTGGTCGCGGGGGTCGGGGCCGGCGGTGCCGCACCGGACTCCTGCGAGTAGCTGCCCGGACCCTGCAGTGCGTCGCCATGGGGAGTCAGCGCATAGACGGTGGCTTCGCTGGCCCACCTCGCGATGGTGTCACCGGCGGGGGAGTTGAGGCGGGACGCCTTCAGGGCCGTGGTGGCTACCTCCCAGCGCTGGTCGTCGGGTGTGACGACGGTCGCGTGGGCTGGGACCGTCACCAGCCGTCCGCCGCTGTCCTTGCTGCGGAAGATCAGCGCGAGGTCCGCGGGAAGCGCGGGCAGGTTCTGCTCACCGGGACCGGTGACGACGTATGCCGTGCCCTCAAGCCACACGTGCCACGCAGGCCAGGCCCGGTCGCCGGGGACGTCGACCCACAGCAGTCCGGACTTCTTGCCCGCCTCGGAGACGAGGGCGCTCAGGTCGGTCACACCGTCGAGCCTAGTACGCGCCCGGGTGGGGTGGGGAAGGTCACCCGCCCCGGCGGTGACGGGACGGCATACGTCTGGGTAACCTCCCAGCATGACTTCTGTGTTTCAAATGCCTGCCATGCCCGCACGCCCGCTGCGCTCCCGCCGCTCGAACCTCGCGGTTCCCGGCTCGAGCATCAAGATGATCGACAAGGCCAGGGGCCTTGGTGCCGACCAGGTCTTCCTTGACATCGAGGACGCCGTGGCACCGTTGGCCAAGCCGGACGCGCGCAAGAACATCGTCGCGGCCCTCAACGAGGGTGGTTGGGGCGACACGCTCCGATCCGTGCGCGTCAACGACTGGACGACGCAGTGGACGTACGCCGATGTCGTCGAGGTCGTCGAGGGCGCCGGCGCCAACCTCGACGCCATCATGCTGCCCAAGGTGCAGACGGCCGAACAGGTCGTCGCGCTCGACCTGCTGTTGACCCAGATCGAGAAGGCCACCGGCCTGGAGGTCGGCAAGATCGGCATCGAGGCGCAGATCGAGAACGCGCTCGGCCTCACCAACGTCAACGCCATCGCCGCCGCGAGCCAGCGCGTCGAGACGATCATCTTCGGACCGGCCGACTTCATGGCCTCCATCAACATGAAGAGCCTCGTGGTCGGTGAGCAGCCCCAGGGCTACGACGTTGGCGATGCCTACCACCACATCCTGATGTCGATCCTGATGGCGGCACGTGCCTACGACAAGCAGGCCATCGACGGGCCGTACCTGCAGATCAAGGACGTCGAGGGGTTCCGCAGGGTGGCCGGACGATCCGCGGCCCTTGGTTTCGACGGCAAGTGGGTCCTGCACCCCGGCCAGCTGGCCCCGGCCAACGAGGTGTTCAGCCCCCGTCAGAGCGACTACGACCATGCCGAGAACATCCTGGACGCGTACAACTTCTTCACCTCCGAGGCTGGCGGCAAGAAGGGTGCGGTCATGCTCGGCGACGAGATGATCGACGAGGCCTCGCGCAAGATGGCCCTGGTCATCTCAGCGAAGGGCCGCGCCGCAGCCATGACCCGTCAGGAGAAGTGGGAAAAGCCACAGTCCTGACCGTCCTTGTTGCCCCGAGACCACCGTTTCGACCGATTCGAGGTGTCGAATCGGCGGTCTCGGGGCAACAAGCCGGTTTTGATCTGTTTGATCTGTTTGATCACTGAAAGCGCTTACGGAGCCAGCTCATCTGGGCTCCCGCGTGAGCCGTCCAGTACTCCTCGGTGTGCGCGCCGTCGTCGAATGTGACTGTGGCATCAGGCAGTTCGCGCGCGAACGCCCGGTTGGCCACGATGAACGGGTCGTCACGTCCGCAGTCCAGACGCACCGGTATGCCGCGTAGCCCGGCTCGCGCGGCGAACACGTCGTTGCGGACGAAGTCCTCCTGGTGGTCAAAGGCGCCTGGGGCGCTGTCGCGGGACGACTGCCACAGTGCCGCGCTGGCGGCGACCACCCCGGCCACCCGCTTGGGTTCGTGCCGACGCCTGGGTGGGCGGGTCGGGCCAGACGCCAACGCACTTTCTGGCCGGGCCAGAACCTGGAGGAGAAGGTGCCGTCCTGCAGGTCGAGCCCCGCTGGGCTATCCGTGCCATGCCGTGGCTGGCCGCACGCGACCAGCCACGGCATGGCGACGGCGCCTGCCAACACTGCGCGACGGGTGATGCCCTTGCTCATGATTTCCTCCCTGGAAGTTGGCGCGCGCGGTCCGTGTTGGGCTCACACCATGGATGGCTGACCCGGCCGGGGGGCGGTTCGGGCATAATCGCAGGTAGTTCCTGGAACCCACACATGAGGGCGGCATACCGCAATGGCACGACTGCAACACACCGAAGGCCTGACCGACGAGCAGAGCGAGCTGCTCAAGCTGGTGCGCACGTTCGTCGACGAGCAGATCATTCCGGTCGCCATGGAGCTCGAGCGCAAGGACGAGTACCCGACGCAGATCGTCGAGGGCATGAAGGAGATGGGGATCTTCGGCCTGATGATCCCCGAGGAGTATGGCGGCCTGGGCGAGTCGCTGCTCACCTACGCCTTGTGTGTGGAGGAGATCGCTCGTGGCTGGATGAGCGTCAGCGGCATCATCAACACGCACTTCATCGTCGCCTACATGGTCTTGCAGCACGGTACCGAGGAGCAGAAGAAGAAGTATCTGCCCAAGATGGCCACCGGTGAGATCCGGGGAGCGTTCTCGATGTCCGAGCCGGGCTGCGGCTCCGACGTCGCCGCGATCAAGTCCAAGGCCGTGTCCAGCGGCGACGGCGAGTGGACGATCAACGGTCAGAAGATGTGGCTGACCAACGGCGGAAGCTCGAATCTCGTTGCAGTGCTGGTGAAGACGGAGACGGGTGCGGGCTCTGTCTACAAGAACATGACGACGTTCCTGGTCGACAAGGAGCCCGGCTTCGGCGAGGTCGAGCCCGGCCTCACCGTCCCCGGCAAGATCGAGAAGATGGGCTACAAGGGCGTCGACACGACCGAGCTCATTCTTGATGGCTACCGGACGACGACGGATCAGATCCTGGGTGGCGAACCGGGCAAGGGCTTCTACCAGATGATGGACGGCGTCGAGGTGGGGCGGGTCAACGTCGCCTCACGCGCCTGCGGTGTGGCACTGCGGGCGTTCGAGCTCGCGATCGCCTACGCCCAGCAGCGTGAGACCTTCGGCAAGAAGATCGCCGAGCACCAGGCGGTCCTGTTCCGCCTCGCCGACATGGCCACCAAGATCGAGGCCGGTCACCAGATGATGGTCCGGGCGGCGCGTCGCAAGGACTCCGGCGAGCGCAACGACCTCGAGGCCGGCATGGCGAAGTACCTGGCCTCCGAGTACTGCGCCGAGGTGGTCGAGGACTCGTTCCGGATCCACGGCGGCTATGGCTACTCCAAGGAGTACGAGATCGAGCGGCTCTACCGTGAGGCGCCGATGCTGCTCATCGGTGAGGGCACGGCGGACATCCAGCGGATGATCATCGGTCGCCGTCTGCTCGAGGACTATGCCCTGCGCGGTTGAGGGGCGCCCGACCGTGTAACCGTGTCGGGTAGTGGGCAAGAATGTCCTCATGAGCTCTCAACCGAACATGCCAGGGCGGCCGCGGATCCCGATCGGTGGGCTCATCCTGGAGTACCCGATGTCGCTGGGCACGTACGACAAGTACGAGGACGCCCAGAAAGCGGTCGACTACCTGTCCGACAACCAGTTTGCCGTGGAGAACTGCATGATCGTCGGCACCGACCTCAAGCAGGTCGAGCGGGTGACCGGGCGGTTGACGCGTGGGCGGGTTGCCGGGGCCGGGGCGTTGTCGGGCATGTGGATGGGGTTGTTCGTCGGTCTCATCTTCACGCTGTTCGACCAGGGCAGCCAGGGCAGCACGCTGGCTGTCATGTCGACCGTCGCGTTTGGCGCGGTCTTCGGCGTCGTCTGGGCTCTCCTGGGGTATGCGGCGACCAAGGGTCGGCGGGACTTCACGTCGGTGAGCCAGGTGGTGGCGACGCGCTACGAGGTGCTGGTGGAGCACAAGCTCGCCGAGCAGGGTCGCGCGATGCTGGCGAAGATGCCCGGCGCTCAGCCCCTCACGGCGTAGCCGCCTGCACTGCCACCGCACGGCGTAGCAGCCTCGCGCTGCTGCGGGGGGAGTCAGCTCTTCTGGATGCGGGCGATCCAGGCCTCGACGTCGGAGGAGGTGCGCGGCATGGCTGCGGAGAGGTTCTCGCAGCCATCTGGGGTGACCAGGATGTCGTCCTCGATGCGCACCCCGATGCCGCGCAGCTCCACGGGCACCCGGAGGTCGTCGGCCTTGAAGTAGAGCCCGGGCTCAACGGTGAGGATCATGCCGGGCGCCAGCTCGGCGCCCAGGTACTCCTCGCGACGGGCCAGCGCACAGTCGTGCACGTCCAGGCCGAGGTGGTGGCTGGTGCCGTGGACCATCCAGCGCCGGTGGTAGTGCCCGTGCTCCTTGTCCAGCGTGGCCCCGACGTCGATGCCCTCGGGAAGCAGACCCCAGGCATGCAGGTGCTCGGCAATGACCCGGATCGCGGCGTCGTGCACGTCGGAGAACTTTGCGCCCGGCCTGACCGCGGCGATCCCGGCCTCCTGCGCGGCGTAGACGGCGTCGTAGACCTTGCGCTGCGCGGCGGTGAACCGACCGTTGACCGGCAGCGTCCGCGTGACATCGGCCGTGAACAGCGAGTCGACCTCGACGCCCGCATCGAGCAGCAGCAGGTCGCCGCCGGTGATGTCACCGGTGTTCTTGATCCAGTGCAGGGTGTTGGCGTGGTCCCCTGCGGCGCAGATCGAGTCATACCCGATGCCGTTGCCCTGGTGGCGGGCGTGCAGACCGAACACACCCTCGACCCAACGTTCGCCGCGACCGCGCTGGAGCGCCTCGGGCAGGGCTGCGATCACGGCGTCAAAGCCGTTGGCCGTCGCATCGACGGCGTCACGCATCTGCCGAATCTCCCACTCGTCCTTGACGAGTCGCAGCGTGGACAGGAAGTGCGCGAGCTCGTCGTCGGCATCGCGCAGGGCTTCTGACTCGCGGGGCTCGTCGGTCTCGGTGACGCTCTCACGGATGGCGTCAACGGCAGCGGTCAGGTCGCGGTCCGCGTCGCGCACGATGCGGATCACGGTGGTGCCGATATCCTTGCCCATGCCCTCGGTGAGCTCGTCGATGTGGCGCGCCGACAGGGCGAGCTCGGCCTCGACATCGGCCAGGCCGGGGCGGGCGCCGACCCAGAACTCGCCGTAGCGGGAGTCCCCGAAGAACTCCTCGGTGTCGCGGCCGGCCAGAGGGCGGAAATACAGGATCGACTCGTGCGAGCCGTCCTCGCGCGGCTCGAGCACCAGGACCGCGTCGGGCTCGCGGTCGCTACCCAGACCGGTGAGGTGGGCGAAGGCGCTGTGCGGGCGGAAGACGTAGTCGCTGTCGTTGCTGCGTACCTTCAGACCACCAGCCGGTATGACGAGTCGCTCGCCCGGGAAGGCGGCCGAAACCGCTGAACGGCGCAGCGCGGCATACGGCGCGGCCGGTGACTCGGTGGGCAGGTCTGTGGATCGGGGGGCCCATTCGGCGGCGACGAACGCCCGGAACTCGTCGTTGGTGGGGCGCCCACGGTGCTCTGCCTTGTGTTGTTCTTCACTCACTCCCACATGGTGCCACGGCACATTCGGCGGTGCGCATTCGGCGCTGCGCCACCGCTCTGCAACAGTGGTGGCGTGTCGATTATCACCCCCATCCCACGCCCGCCCCGATCCTCCCGGGTGGCGGGCAAGTCGTTGCGGGAGCGGGCCGAGCGTGCGGTGCGGGACAGTGGCCCGCCCGGTGACTCGCTGTCCCTGTGGCAGGGTGCCGACGGCGTGGACCAGCTCACCGCCCGGGCTGTCATCGACCTGGCCATGCGGGTCGGCGAGACGTTGCTGTCCACCGGCGCCTCGGCCTCCGACGTGGTGGCGACGGTCCTGCGGCTCACCGATGCCTACGGCCTTCGCTCGGTCCATGTCGATGTGAACTTCACGTCCATCTCGGTGTCCTACCACCGTGGTCCCGACGCCGACCCGATGACCGTGATGCGCGTGATCAAGGTGCGTTCGACCGATCTGACCCGCCTCGAGCGCCTTCAGACGCTGGTGCGGGATATCGCCGACGACTGGGTCGAGATCGACGATGCCCGGACCCGTTTCGATGACTTGATCAGGGCGCCGCATCCATATCGGCGGTGGGTGGTGACGGCTTCCCTGGGCATCGTGGCGGCTGCCGTGGCAGCGCTGCTCGGCGGCACCTGGTTGATCATGGGGCTGAGCTTCGTCACGACGGGAATGGTTGACCGGGTCCAGCGGTGGCTGGCGCACCGGGGGATCGCTGCCTTCTTCACCCAGGTTGCCGGTGGCGCGATCCCGACCGTCGTGGCAGTGGGGTTGCTAGCCGCCATGTCGGCCGGCGTTCCCGGTTTGCAGGGGATCTCGCCCTCCTTGGTCGTTGCCTCAGGCATCGTGGTGCTGCTCGCCGGCCTGTCAGTGGTCGGGGCCGCCCAGGACGCGATCGACGGCTATTACGTCACCGCAGGCGCTCGGGCGTTCGAGGTCCTGGTGTTGACCCTCGGCATCGTGGTGGGCATCGGTGTCATCCTGGCGATGGCCCAGCGTGCCGGGGTCTCGATGGAGTTCACCGCCTCCGCGCAGCTGTCCACCAACGCGGTGGTGCAGGTGCTCGCGGCGATGGTGGTGTCGGGGGCCTTCGCCGTGTCGGCCTATGCCGGTCCGCGCGCCGGTTTCTACTCCACGCTGACCGGGGGTCTGGGGTGGCTGGCCTACCTGGGCGCGATCCGCATCGGCATGGGGCCGGCGGCAGCCAGCTCGTTGGCCGCGCTCATCGCCGGCTTCCTGTCACAGCGGGTCGCCAGCCGCCTGCGGGTCCCGTCACTGGCGTTGAGCATGGCCGGCATCGTGCCCCTGTTGCCCGGGCTGGCGGTGTACCAAGGGCTTTTCGAGATCGTGCGGAGCACGCCGGGTGCCGGGCTGTCCACGGGCTTGACGACATTGCTTGGTGCGGCTGGTGTCGGGATGGGACTCGCCGCCGGCGTCAGCATGGGTACCTTCCTGGCCCGACCCCTGCACGCTGAGCTCGATCGTGGCCAGAGAAGGGCCCTGCGGCGGGCAGCGGGTGACGCCCGCGAGTAGTTGGGCCGACCAGACGTGAGAAAGGGCACTAGGCCTACCCCTCCCGTCATACCGCTTGGTCGGGCACGATGGCCCATATGCAATTTGGGCGAAGTTACGAAGAGTTCGACGTCGGCGCGGTCTACAAGCACTGGCCCGGAAAGACGGTCACCGAGTACGACGACCACCTGTTCTGTCTACTGACGATGAACCACCACCCGCTGCACCTGGACACGAACTATGCCCAGGAGACGACGCAGTTCAGGCAGAACGTCGTGGTGGGCAACTACATCTACTCGCTGTTGTTGGGCATGAGCGTCGCCGACGTCTCAGGCAAGGCCATCGCCAATCTCGAGGTCGAGTCACTGCGCCACGTTGCGCCGACCTTCCACGGGGACACCATCTACGGCCAGACCACGGTTCTCGACAAGTGGGAGTCCACGTCCAAGGACGACCGGGGCGTTGTCTACGTTGAGACCAAGGGCTACAAGCAGGACGGCACGCTGGTCTGCATCTTCAAGCGCAAGGTCATGGTCCCGAAGAACAGCTACCTCGAGGCGCGTGGTGGCGAGCACCCCGGCCGTCCGACCCTGGTGGAGCCTCCGCCCAAGAGGTGAGTCCCGCCCAAGAGGTGGGTCCCGCGGGGGTGCCCTAATCTTGGGCGATGCGCATCGACCTCCACACGCACTCCACGGCCAGTGACGGCACTCAGCCACCGGCCGGGGTCGTGTCCTCCGCAGCCTTGGCGGGGCTGGATGTGTTCGCCCTGACCGATCATGACACGACCACCGGCTGGGACGAGGCCGCGGCTGCTGCTGCGTATCACGGGATCGAGCTCGTCCGCGGGATCGAGATCTCCTGTCAGCATCAGGGCGTCAGCATCCACCTGCTGGGCTACCTCCAGGACCCGACGGCGCCCGGGCTGCTCGAGGAGCTGGTGCGTTCGAGGCAGGGCCGTCAGACGCGGGCGCAACGCATGGTCGAGCTGTTGTCCCAAGATCTGCAGCTGCACTGGGACGACGTTCTCGAGCACGTCGATCCCGGAGCCACGATCGGTCGCCCGCATATCGCGGATGCGTTGGTGGCAAAGGGGATCGTCGCTTCGCGTTATGAGGCGTTCGCTGAGTACCTGTACACCGGATCCCCCTATTTCGTCCCTCACTATGCGCCCGATCCGGTGCGGGCGGTGCGTCTTGTGGGGGAGGCCGGTGGCGTCGCCGTCATGGCGCACCCCTTCGCGAGCAAGCGCGGTCGCGTCGTTGATGACGCGGTCATCGAGGCCATGGCGTCTGCCGGGATGGCCGGCCTCGAGGTGCACCATCGGGACCACTCCGGCGACGAGGTGCGTCATGGGGTGGATCTGGCCGCATCGCTGGGCCTGTTCGTCACGGGCTCCTCGGACTACCACGGGGTCGGCAAGAGCAATCTGCTCGGTGAGAACACCACTGATCCCAGCGTCCTGGAACAGATCGAGGGTCTGGCGACGGGGGCGAAGGTCCTGCGCCCATGAGCTCGGGCTTCGATCTGCAGCTCTTCAACTCGGTGATCGTGACGCTGCTGGTCATCATGAACCCGCCCGGGGCCGTTCCGATCTTCCTTGCGTTGACGGGGTCGCTGACGTACAAGCAGCGGGTCGTCGCGGCGCGGCGCGCCTCGCTCGTGGCTCTGGGGGTGATCGCGGCGTTCGCCGTGTTCGGGCAGCAGATCCTGAGCTACCTGCACATCAGCCTCCCGGCGTTGCAAGGTGCCGGTGGTCTGCTGCTCCTCCTTGTGGCGCTGCAGCTGCTCGTCGGCCAGGAGTCGGGTGTCTCTTCCGATGCGGGGGTCAACGTGGCGTTGGTGGTGCTGCGAGACAGCGGCACGATGCTGGTCACCCGGATCGCCGGTCTGCTGCTGTCTGCCATCGCCGTGCAGATGGTGGCCAACAGCGTCCGAGCCTTTGTCGCCACCGCCAGCTAGCCTCGCGAAATGCGTCTCTACTCAGCGAGCCCCAGCAGGCTGCTGGCTTGGCTCGACTGCCCTCGCCGCTACCGCATGCAGTACCTCGACCGCCCCAGGCCTGCTGCCCGGCCACAACGGGCGCACACCTCGGTCGGGGTGGCCACGCACAACGCCTTGCGCGACTTCTGGGACCTGCCCCCGGGCGAGCGCACCCCGACCGCCGTGGAGCGGCTGGTGCGGCAGTCGTGGATCGACGTCGGCTTTCGCGATTCCGCCCAGTCCGCGGACTGGCGCGTTCGTACGACGACGCGAGTGACGGCATACCTGCGGGGTGTCGACCGCGACCGACAACCGCTGGGCGTCGAGCGGACCGTCTCCCTTCGCACCGAGACCCTCGCCGTGACCGGTCGTCTCGACCGCCTCGACGACCGCGACGGTGAGCTCGTCGTGGTCGACTACAAGACCGGGCGAGCGCGGCTCACCGACGACGACGCACGCACCTCACTCCCGCTGGCGCTGTATGCCGTCGCGGCTGCTGGCATGTTCCGTCGACCCTGCGCTCGGGTCGAGCTTCACCACCTGCCGACGGGAGAGGTGCTCGCGCACGAGCACACTGCGGAGACGTTGTCGCGCAAGGTGGCCGAAGCCGAGTCGATCGCCTCCGACCTGCGCAGGGCCGACGCCGACTACGCCGAGAAGGGGGTTGGGTCGCAGTTCTTCGAGCCGCGGGTCTCGCCGATCTGCATGTGGTGCGACTTCAGGGCCCACTGCCCGCAGGGCCAGCGGGTCGGGCCGGAGAAGGCCGACTGGGCGGGGCTGGAGACCGGCGACCCGTGCGGACCAGGTGTGGACTCCAGCCACACTGTCTGGGGGGGAAGTGGGCCGTAGGGACATGGAGGTGCCTGGACCGGCTAAATAGTGTGATCAGTGTGAACTCCTTGGTCCCGCTGCTGCAGACATCTGGCCTGACCAAGGAGTTTCAGGGCTTCCGTGCGGTCAACGAGGTCGACCTCAGCATCAACGAGGGCACCATCCACGCCCTCGTCGGCCCCAATGGCGCGGGCAAGACCACGCTGTTCAACCTGCTGACCGGCTTCCTGGCGCCGACCTCGGGCACCATCCGGTACCGCGGTAAGGACATCACCGGCAAGGCGCCCGAGCAGATCGCCCACCTCGGGATCGCCCGGTCCTTCCAGATCACCAGTCTCTTCGACCAGCTGACCGGCCTCGAGCACCTCGAGCTGGCCCTGGCCAGCCCCACCGGTCTGGGCATGCGGTTCTGGCGCTCGGAGGGGCAGATGGGCCAGTTCCGGGCACGTTCCCTGGAGCTGATCGACCAGGTCGGTCTGGTCCACCTTGCCGACAAGCCCGCCGGCAGCCTGGCCTACGGGCAGAAACGCGCTCTCGAGCTGGCTCTGGCCCTGGCCCTCGAGCCCTCCCTGCTGTTGCTCGACGAGCCGACGGCGGGCATGGGCCTGGAGGACGTCAACCGCACGATCGCCCTGGTCAAACAAGTCGCCAAGGGCCGGACCGTCGTGTTCGTCGACCACAACATGCACGTCGTCGGGAGCCTCTCGGACCAGGTCACCGTGATGCAGCAGGGCCAGATCCTCGCCGAGGGCAGCTACGAGCAGGTGCGTCTGGACGAAAACGTCATCACCGCCTACCTGGGGCAGGCTCATGCTTGAGAACCGCGTGCTTGAAATAGACGGACTGTCTGCGTGGTATGGCGAGGCGCGCGTTCTCACCGACGTCTCCCTGAGCGTGCATGAGGGTGAGGTCGTCACCCTCGTCGGCCGCAACGGCGCCGGCAAGACCACACTGCTGCGCTCGGTCATGGGCCTGCATCGCCAGATCGAGGGCACGGTTCGTTTCGCCGGAACCGAGCTGGGCCGCCGGTCACCGGACGCCCGGGCCAGGGCCGGCCTGGGGTGGGTTCCTGACGACCGCGGAATCTACGCCAGCCTCACGGTCTCGGAGAACCTCCTGCTGCCTCCGGTCGTGCACCCGGACGGGTGGTCGCTCGAGCAGGTCTACCAGGCATTCCCGGTCCTGGCCGACCGCCGAAGCTCGATGGGCACCCAGCTCTCCGGAGGCGAGCAGCAGATGCTCGCGATCGCACGCGTCCTGCGGATGGGCTCCCGGCTCCTGCTCCTGGACGAGCCGAGCGAGGGCCTTGCCCCGGTGATCGTGCAGCGGATCGGAGCGATCATCCGTGAGATCAAGGCTGCCGGTGTCGCGGTCCTGCTCGTGGAGCAGAACGTCAAGTTCGCCGCGACGGTCGCGGACCGTCACTACCTGCTGGCCCAGGGACGTGTTGTGGAGTCCCTGGACAACGACAGCTTCCAGGCCCGCGAGAGCGAGCTGCTGACCTACCTGGGGATGTGACCCACCCCGACCACTGACAGCAGGACCCGGCTGGCGACGACTCGCCATACGGCAGTGACATGACAGACACGACACCACCGACACCCCCTGGAGGGGACTATGCGAAGCAAGAAACCAGCCGCGGCAGTCGCGGCAGCAGTGTGTGGCAGCCTGGCCCTCGCAGCGTGCGGCGGCGGCGGCCCTAGCTCGGGCGGCGGAAAGCTGAGCAACGACAAGGTCGTGCTGGGCCTGCTGAACGACCAGTCCGGTGTGTACAAGGACCTGTCCGGCCCGAACGCCAAGATCGCGATTCAGATGGCGATCGATGACTACAAGGCCAAGTACGGAGCCAAGGCCGTCGCCAAGACCATCGAGATCGTCACCGCGGACCACCAGAACAAGCCCGACATCGCCAACACGAAGGCGCAGGAGATGTACGACCGGCAGAACGCCGACGTCATCCTTGACGTCCCGACCTCGTCGGCTGCTCTGGCCGTCGCGAGTCAGGCGAAGGCCAAGAAGAAGCTCTTCATCGATGTGACCGCCGGCACGACCAAGCTGACTGGAAGTGCCTGCAACAAGTACACCTACGCCTGGGCGTACGACACGGCGATGCTCGCCAAGGGCACCGGCACGACCGTGGTCAAGAAAGGCGGCAAGAGCTGGAGCATCGTCTACCCCGACTACGCGTTCGGCCAGGACATGCAGAAGTCCTTCACCAAGGCGGTGACCGACGCGGGCGGCACGGTGCAGCAGAACATCCCAACGCCGTTTCCCAATGACAACTTCGCGACGTTCATCACCAAGGCGGCGTCCACCAACCCGAAGGTCATCGGGATCATGGCCGCCGGTGGCGACCTGATCAACTTCGTCAAGCAGTACAACCAGGCGGGTATGCAGAGCAAGGCACAGCTGGCCGTCGGGCTGATGTTCATCACCGACATCCACTCCCTGGGGGTCGACCAGTTCGCCGGCACCAGCTTCACCGACCCGTGGTACTGGAACCTCGACGCCAAGAACAGGGCGTGGGCTGACAAGTTCCAGGCCAAGACCAACACCCGTCCCTCGTTCGCCCATGCCGGCAACTACTCCGCGGCGATGAACTACCTCGAGGCCGTCCAGGCCGCCGGCACTGATGCATCCGAGGCCGTCATCAAGGCCCTTGACGGCAAGAAGATCAACGACATCTTCCTGCGCAACGGCGAGGTCCGCTCCGACCACAGAGTCATCCACGACGTCTACCTGGCCAAGGTCAAGAGCAAGAACCAGGTCAAGGAGCCGTGGGACTACGAGCAGATCGTCGAGACCATTCCGGCCGCCGACGCCTTCGAGCCGGTCTCACCCGACTGCCACATGTGATCCGGTCTCCGGGGTCCGCTTCTGGTGACCGGGCCCCGGAGCCCTTCTGTCAGATCGAACTCAGGCGTCAGATCGAACTCAGGCCAGCTCGAGGAGCTTCATGAGCGCATTCGTCCAGTACACCCTTCAAGGGCTCGCCGCCGGCGGCTTCTACGCCCTGGCAGCCCTCGGTCTCGCCGTCATCTTCGGCGTCCTCGGCGTCGTCAACTTCTCCCACGGCGCCTGCTACATGCTTGGCGCGGTGGCCGCGGCGGTCCTGCTGGACGTGGTGGGGATGCACTTCTGGGTTGCCCTCGTGGTCGTCCCGATCCTGCTGTTCGTCGTCGGAGTGCTCATGGAGCGACTGCTCGTGCGGTGGCTACTTCGTCTGGACCCGCTCTACAACTTCCTGCTCACCTTCGGGCTCTCGTTGATCCTCGTCGACGTGGTCAAGCGTCGGTATGGCGTGTCGGGCCTTCCCTACGAACGGCCGGCGGGGCTGGATGGCCAGCTGCACATCGGTGCCCTCGGCCTCTCGACGTACCAGGTGTTCGCCTGCCTCTTCTCGTTCCTCATCTGCGGCCTGGTCTGGCTCCTGCTCACCAGGACCCGGGTCGGCATGATCGTGCGCGCTTCGACCGAGGACGCCGAGCGCACCCGCGCACTGGGCATCAACGTCGGCCGTTGGGTCACCCCTGTCTTCGGCTTCGGCATCGCCCTCGCCGGCCTCGCGGGGGTCATGGCCGCACCATTCCGCGCGATCACCGCCGACATGGGCAGCAACTTCGTCATCATCCTCTTTGCCGTGGTCGTCATCGGCGGCCTCGGCTCGATCCTGGGCGCGGTCGTCGCCGGCTTCCTGGTGGGACTCGTCGAGGCCTACGGCCAGGCGTATGCCCCGGCGTTCGCGCAGGTCGTCATCTTCGTGCTGATGGCCGGGGTCGTCCTCTTCCGGCCCGCTGGACTCTTCGGACGGGAGGAGACCGCATGACCCATCCCTTGAAAGACACCTCGGACACCTCGGAGGCATCGGACACCCCGGAGGCATCCGGGTCCGAGGCCGACATCGGTACCGCGCTGTTGCGCCCCGGTCGCCGCAACGCACTGCGGTGGATCATGCTGGCGGTCGGCCTGGTCGCCGCCCTCGTACTGCCGGAGCTCGTCTACCCGCCAGTGGCGATGGACATCGCGGCCTGGGCCCTGTTCGCGATCTCGGTCGACCTCCTCCTGGGCTACACCGGTCTGCTGTCGTTCGGTCACGCCGCGTTCTGGGGGTCCTCGGCCTACGTCACAGGTCTCATCGCCATCCATTGGGGCTTGCCGTTCCCGGTCGCGATCCTCGGCGGCATGCTCTTCGCCATGGCGATCGCCGTTCCGATCGGCTATCTGTCCGTACGCCGGACGGGCATCTACTTCGCGATGGTGACCTTGGCGTTCGCCCAGATGATCTACTTCATCGCCAACCAGTTCAGCGGCCTGACCGGGGGCGAGAATGGCCTCCAGTCGATCCCGAAGAGCTTCTTCGGCGTGGAGTCCGTCGAGACCGACTCGTTCTACTTCTACTACGCCGCGATCGGCCTGATCCTCCTCGGCGTCTGGGCCGCCTGGCGGATCATCCACTCCCCGTTCGGGCGCGTCCTCGTCGCCATCCGTGACAATCCTGCCCGCGCGCGGGCCCTGGGCTACGACGTCGATCGCTACAAGATCATCGTCTTCGTTCTGTCGGCGGGCCTGGCCGGGCTGGCCGGTGGCGTCTTCGCCATCAGCCACGGATTTGCCTCGCTGGAGGAGCTGAACTGGACCACGTCCGGCAAGGTCGTGCTCATCACCGTCCTCGGTGGGATCGGCACCCTCTGGGGCGGTCCGGTGGGCGCGGCGATCGTGGTCATGCTCGAGGACAGGCTGGCTTCGTCCGGATTCGAGGGCACCGGCATCATCCTGGGCTCCATCTTCGTGGTGATCGTGCTGCTGTTTCGTCACGGGATATGGGGCACGGCCACAGACCTGCTGCAGCGAACCATGGCCGGCCGACGCGACCAGGGGGACTGAACGGCCACATCAGGGGGACGGGCGCGAGATGCGGTGCAGGCGCAGGGCGATCTGCACCTCCAGCGAACGATCGTGCTGCTGCCAGCCGTCGTCGAGCAGCGTGGTGATGCGTTCCAGGCGCTGGGTGACGGTGTTGACGTGGATGTGAAGGGCCTCGCGGGTGCGGGCCAGGTTGCGGTCGTTGCTGAAGTAGGCCTCGAGGGTGCCGACCAGCTCGGTGCCGCGTTCTTCGTCGTAGTCCAGGACTGGTCCGATGGTGCGTTGCACGAACGGTATGACGTCACGGCGGTCGCCGAGCAGCACGCCCAGGAAGCCGAGCTCGGTAGAGCTCGCACCCTCACCGGCTCTCCCGAGCGCCTCCAGCGTCTCGAGGCAGCGAACCGCCTCCCGGCGGGCTGCCGGCACCTGCTCGGGTCGGTCAATGGCGGCCGATGCACCCGCGGTCACCGGCGCGGACAGCGCCCCCGTGAGCTCCGTGCATACCCTGCGGGCCGCGTCGCTCGGGTCGTCCAGCGGGAGGAGGAGCACGACCGCGCCCTGCCGTTCCGTCGCCAGCCCGTGCAGCTGGCCGGCCAGGAACGACGCCGCAGCAACCAGACGAGACCGGTCACCGGAGGCGCTGCGTGCCACGACGACCGTATGACGTGCGTCGAGGTCCGCGCCTACGCGGCGGGCCCGCTCGCCCAGGTTCGCGACATCACGCAGGGGCTCGTCCAGCAGGTCGTCGAGGAGCTCGCCCTTGACCCGGCTCTCGGTCTCTGCGACCGTGCGGCGAAGGAGGAGCAGGAGGGCGGTGACGAGCGCCGCCCGCTCGAAAGTGCGCTGGTCGGACTCGTTGAGGTCAAGGTCGCGGTGCAGCAAAAGGGTCCCGAGAGCTTCGGGTCCGGCCGTCACGCAGACCGCCCACCAGTCGTCGCGCCGCACTGTTCGACCCGCCGTGCGCGCAGCGCCGGTCAGCACCGGGACGTCGATGCTCAGGTTGTCGACCGTCACCCTGTTCCCTGTCGTAGTGGCCGCTGTCGTTGGGGCCGCTGTCGTAGTGGCTTTTGTCGTAGTGGTTGCTGTCACATTGTCTGGGGCTTCGACGGTCGTGGCGAGGATCCGGTCGTCGGTGTCGAGGATCCACAGGGCCCCTCCGAGCACCTCGGAGACCGAGGCGGCCACGTCGTCGACGTCGCCGCCTCGCAGCACCAGCTGGGTGAACCGGTCGTGCGCGTCGGATGCGCGTTCAATGCCCTGGCTGTACTCGCGTAACAGCCCGCTGGTGATGTTCAGCTCCTGCAGCGCCGCGCTGGTCTCGCTGAGCAGTCGAGCGTTGTCGAGAGCGATCGCGGCGTGCGCGGCCAGGGAGACGAGGAGCGATACGTGATCGCGGTCGAAAGGGCGTTCGCTGCGGTTGGCGGCATAGAGCACGCCGATGACGTTGGCACCCAGGATGAGGGGCACGCCGACGATCGAGACCAGACCCTCCTCGGCGACCGCGTCGTTGATCGGGCCGGTGTGGTGGAACCGCTCGTCCTCGAAGTACCGGGAGCTGTTGTAGGGGGTTGCGGTCTGTGCGACCAGGCCGCCGAGGCCTTCACCCATCGGCAGGCGCAGACTGCGAAAGGCCGGTGAGTTGATGCCGTCGACCACCCGTATGTAGGTGTCACCCACGGTGTCGTCGTTGAGCGAGAGGTAGGTGACGTCGCTGCCGAGGAGCAGCCGGGCCCGGTGGACGATCGCCCGCAGCACGGCGTCGGCGTCACGCAAGGCGGCGAGGTCGTTGGCAGTCTCGTAGAGGGCACTGAGCTCGGCTTCGCGCCGGCGTCGCTGGTCGAGGATGGCGCGAACGTGCAGGGCGAGGGTGCGCGCCCGTTCGAGCTCGGCGATGACCTCGGGGTCGTCCCCGCGGGATCGTGCCGCGAGGATGGGAGCCTCGAACTCCGCGGGGGCGGCCTCCCGGATGAGCAGCTCGAGCATGGCGAGGGTAGACATGCGCCCGATTCTGCCTTGGTCGGGCGGAATCGGGCAGGGGGAGGCACCGCGGCTGTCAGTGTGCGGTCCAGCCGCCGTCGAGACAGAACGAGCTGCCGGTGACCGAGGCCGAGCTCGCGCCGCACAGGAAGAGTGCGAGGGAGGCGACCTCCTCTGGCTCGATGAGCCGCTTGACCGCCGCGGGCGCGAGCATGATCTTCTCCAGAACATCACTCTCGGAGATGCCGTGCGTGCGCGCCTGGTCAGCGATCTGGGCCTCGAGCAGTGCCGTGCGCACGTAGGCGGGGTTGATGCAGTTCGACGTCACCCCGTGCGCTGCGCCCTCGAGGGCCGCGACTTTCGACAGGCCCTCCAGCCCGTGCTTGGCCGACACGTAGGCGCTCTTGTAGGCAGAGGCGCGTAGCCCGTGGACCGAGGAGACGTTGATGATCCGGCCCCACCCACGCTCGTACATATGGGGCAGCGCGCCCGCGATGATGCGGAACGGCGCCTCCAGCATGACCCGCAGGATGAACGAGAACTTCTCCGGTGGGAACGACTCCAGCGGGGCGACGTGCTGGACTCCCGCGTTGTTGACCACGATGTCGACGTCGAGGTCGAGGTCTGCGATGGCGTCGAGATCGGACAGATCGGCGATCACGGCGAGCGCCCCGATCTCGTCCGCGACGGCCTTGGCGGGATCGGCGTCTCGGTCGAGGACGGTCACCGCGGCCCCGGCTCCGGCAAACGCGACCGCGATCGCCCGGCCGATCCCGGAGGCCCCGCCGGTCACGAGTGCGCGTCGCCCTGCCAGCGGCCGCGGATCATTCTGGCGGGCTGCTGAGGTCATGCCCCGACGCTAGCGGCGGCTCGGCGGGCCCGGCATGGGGCGGGTCCACACACTTGCGGTGTGACCTGTGGTGGTAGTCGCGGTCACGCCGTCACGCTGACAGACTGTGTCCAATTCCACAGCCGTCGGAGAGGCGTCAACAGTGACTCAGGCATCTCGAAATCACGAGCAGCACGACACCGCAATCCGGACGTGTGACCTGTGACGCGCTTGGCCAGGATCGTGGCCGTGGCCAACCAGAAGGGAGGGGTCGCCAAGACGACATCGGTTGCCTCGCTGGGGGCGGCGTTCGCCGAGCTTGGCAAGAGGGTGCTGCTCGTCGACCTCGATGCGCAGGCCTGCCTGACGTTCAGCCTCGGAGTGGACCCGGACGAGGTCGACCTGGGCATCAATGAGGTGTTGGTCGGGCGTGGTGTCTCGGCGCGGGACGCGATCGTGGCGTGCGCGGATGGCGTCGACCTGATCCCGAGCGCCATTGAGCTGGCGGGCGCCGAGGCGCAGCTGCTGCCGCGGCCCGGCCGTGAGTACATCCTGCGTTCGGTCCTGGAGCCGGTGCGGGTCGACTACGACGTGGTCCTGGTGGACTGCTCGCCGTCGCTGGGTGTGTTGACGCTCAATGCGCTGACCGCGTCGCAGGGTGTGATCATCCCGATGCCGTGCGAGATGCTCAGCCACCGCGGTGTGGGACAGCTCCTGGACACGGTCAACGACGTGAAAGCGATCCTCAACCCCGGGCTCGAGGTGTTCGGCATACTGCCCACGCTCTTCGACGGCCGGAGCAAGCACGCGCGGGCCGTGTTGGCCGACGTGGGGGAGCGTTACGGACTTCCGGTGCTCAGCCCGCCGATCCCGAAGACGGTTCGGTTCGCCGAAGCTCCGGCAGTGGGCCGCTCGATCCTCGTGACGTCCCGGTCGTCCAAGGGTGCCCAGGCCTACCGCGACATCGCTGCCAGCCTGCTGCCTCACCTGTGACGGTCAGTGCCGACGCCTGACCTGTCAGCGCCCCACCTTTGACCCGTCAGACGGTGGCAGTGCCCGCGCCGGCGGAGTCGCCTTGGCCGCCGCGGGTGCGACGACGGCTACGGCTCCGTCTTGGCTTGGCGTCCTCGGAGTTCTTCGGGCGATCTGCGGCGGGACGCTCGCGGCCTTCGGAGGAGTGAGAGCCGCCGCCAGCTGAGCCACCGGAGCGGCCGCCGCCAGCTGAGCCACCGGAGCGGCCGCCGCCGCTGCGACCAGCGGAGGAACGGCCACGGTCGGGTGGTCCGCCCTTGGAGCCCTTGCCGGTCTCGCCGAGGTCCTCGAACTTCTCGGCAGCCAGGCCCTCACGGGTCCGGCTGGACCTGGGCAGCCGGCCGGTCGCGCCCGCGGGGATGTCCATGTCCGTGAAGAGGTGCTCGGACGAGGAGTAGGTCTCCTGCGGCCCGGGGATACCCAGGTCGAGGGTCTTGTTGATCATGCCCCAGCGGTGCAGGTCGTCCCAGTCGACGAACGTGACGGCGATACCGGTGTTGCCCGCGCGGGCCGTCCGGCCAATACGGTGCAGGTAGGTCTTGTCGTCTTCGGGGCACTGGTAGTTGATCACGTGCGTGACATTGTCCACGTCGATACCGCGGGCTGCCACGTCGGTGGCGACCAGGATGTCGACCTTGCCGTTGCGGAACGCGCGCAGCGCCTGCTCGCGCGCCCCCTGGCCGAGGTCTCCGTGGATGGGCGCCGCGGCGAAGCCCCGCTCGATGAGGTCGTCGGCGACCTTGGCGGCGGTGCGCTTGGTCCGGCTGAAGATGAGGGTCAGACCGCGGTTCCTGGCCTGGAGCATCCGGGCCAGCATCTCGACCTTGTCCATGGCATGCGCGCGGTAGACGAACTGCTCGACCGCCTTCACTGTGTGACCGTCCTGTTCCTCGCCCATGGCCCGGATGTGGGTGGGCTGGCTCATGTAGCGACGGGCCAGCGCCACGATGGCGCCCGGCATCGTGGCCGAGAAGAGCATCGTCTGCCGGCTGGCGGGCGTCATCGCGAGCAGCTTCTCGATGTCCGGCAGGAAGCCGAGGTCGAGCATCTCGTCGGCCTCGTCGAGCACGACGCTCTTGACGTAGGAGAGGTCGAGGTGACCCTGCTTGGCGAGGTCGATGAGCCTTCCGGGCGTGCCGACGACGATCTCGACACCGCGCTGGAGCGCTTCGATCTGCGGCTCGAAGGCGCGGCCGCCGTAGATCGTGAGGACACGGACGCCGCGAGCCTTGCCGGCGTGCTCGAGGTCACCGGAGACCTGAACGGCGAGCTCGCGGGTGGGTGCCACCGCGAGGGCCTGCGGCTTCCCGGCGGTCGTCAGCGTCGCAAACGCGTCATCCTTGGGACTGATCACCCGCTGGATCATGGGTATGCCGAATCCCAGCGTCTTGCCGGTGCCGGTCTTGGCCTGGCCGATGATGTCGTGGCCACCGAGGGCAACCGGCAACGTCATCGCCTGGATCGGGAAGGGGTGGATGATGCCGGCGTCGGCCAGGGCAGCGACGATGTCAGGGTGAACGTCGAAGTCGGCAAACGTGGGCTCGGGGGCGTGAGGAACGGCGTTGGTCTCGGCAGCGTCAGACGCTGCCGTGGTTTCTTCGGTGGTCATGAAATTTCTCTCGATCGGGCGAGGGCCACGCGTGTCCGAAGGGTTCGGCAGGATGCGGGCCACGCTGCAAAGCGGGCCGATCGGAGTTCTTCGTGGGTGCAGCACAGTTCGTCTGGCTGCTGATTTGTGCCGACCGGGCACCGATGTCAGAACCAAGTCTAGCGGTGAGCACTACTGTGTGCGTTCATGGACGATCTGGAAGGGCACGAATCCCTCGCCGATGGGCTCGAGGGCGAGCCTGCTGAGGTCGAGAGCTCCGGTGCCGTCGCGGGCGATCCGTTCTCCGATGACCCGACCTATCGCGCGGCGGTCGTCGACCTGCTCGGAGCACTGGCCTACGGTGAGCTGACTGCCTTCTCCCGGCTGGCTGCAGATGCCGATATGGCTCCGAACCAACCGGCGAAGGCCGCGCTGGCTCGGGTGGCTGTGGCTGAGTTCCATCACTACGAGGCGTTGACCGGTCGGCTCGCCGAGATGGGTGTGGACCCCGATGCGGCCATGGAGCCCTTCATCGCGCCGATCGACGGGTTCCACGACCGCACCAGGCCCACCGGCTGGCTTGAGGGCCTGGTGAAGGCCTATGTGGGCGATGGCATCGCGACGGACTTCTATCGCGAGATCTCGGCCTATGTGGATCCGTGGACACAGACACTGGTCCGTTCGGTGCTCCAGGACGTTGGGCAGGCCGAGTTCGCCGTCAAGGCCATCCGGGAGGCCATCGAGGCCGACCCCTCGGTGGCAGGACGTCTCGCGCTCTGGGGCCGTCGTCTGGTCGGCGAGGCGCTGTCCCAGTCGCAGCGCGTGGCCGTCGAACGCGATGACCTGGCCAGCCTGCTCGTGGGCGGAACCAACCGCCCCGGTGCGGACCTGGCCGAGATGGGGCGGATGTTTACCCGGCTCACCGACGAGCACATCCGGCGGATGGGGCGGCTTGGGCTGAACGCCTGAGGCCCGAGCCGGTTCAGATCGTGGGCCCGAGCCGGTTCAGATCGTGCCGAACCCCACGGAGCCCTTCTTGGCTGCACCGAGGTCGACGTAGCCGATCGTGGCCACCGGAACGATCACGCGCCGACCCGAACCGTCGACCAGGCTGAGCAGACCCCCCTCGGTCAACGCCGCGGTCACCAGGGCCTCGACCTCCTCAGGGGACTGCTCGGACTCCACCACGATCTCGCGCGCGACGTTTTGCACGCCGATCTTGACCTCCACGGGAAAGCCTTTCCTCAGACTTGATGTTTCAGACTTGATGTTTCAGACTTGATGTTCTTGATATTTCAGACTTGATGTCAGGGTGAACGTCAGCATGTGATGCCCGCTCGTCTGCAACGCCAGGCATCGTGTGCTCGTCGTCCTTCGTCGAAGGCTAACCCGCGTCGGAGCCAGATCCTTCCCGGTCGGAGCCAGATCCTTCCCGCTCGATCTTGGGGAAGCCGCCCAGGCCACGCCAGGACAACGTCGCCAGCAGGCGGGCCGCTTCGTCACGGGGGATCGACGAACCTTGCGACAGCCAGAAGCGCGCGCAGATCTGGGCCATACCCGACAGCGCCATGCCGAGCAGATGTGCCTCGGCGTCGGGCAGGTCGGTGTCCTCCTTGATGACCTCGGCGATGGCCTCGGCGGAGTCCTTCGAGACCTGGTCGACGCGTTCTCGGACGGCAGCCTCATTGGTCAGGTCGGACTCGAAGACCAGTCGGAACGGTGCGCCGTCACTGGCGACGAACTCGAAGTAGGCGGCGATGGTGGCTGCGACGCGCTGTTTGTTGTCCGTGGTCGACGCCAGGGCTGCCCGGATCAGGTCCAGGAGCTCGCCGGAGTGTTGGTCGAGCAGGGCGAGGTAGAGATCGAGCTTGCCCGGGAAGTGTTGGTACAGAACGGGTTTGGAGACCCCGGCGCGGTCGGCGATCTCGTCCATCGCGGCGGCGTAGTAGCCGGACTCGACGAACACCTCCTGCGCGGCCTCGAGCAGCTGCGCCCGACGTGCGGAGCGAGGCAGCCGCACGCCGCGGCCGCGGGTGTCAGGACGGATCGACACTGGTGGTGTCCCTTCCTTTGGGCGATGACCCAGGTTGAGCTCGATGACCCAGGGTGAGGCCGATGACCCAGGGTGAGGTCGGTTCACGTGGCCGATGTCCGTGTGCCAGGACGCGACATCCGGGGCGGGTATCCGACAGGCGAAACGCATCCTACGCGGGAGTAACCTCACAAGCATGGCACTCCCTCCTCTTGTCGAGCCATCGGCGCCCTTGTCCACCCAGGAGGTCGAGCGCTACGCCCGGCACGTGCTCATCCCCGACGTGGGCATGGAGGGTCAGCGCCGCCTCAAGAACGCGCGGGTCCTGGTGGTCGGCGCGGGGGGTCTGGGGTCGCCCGCGTTGGTCTACCTCGCGGCGGCCGGTGTCGGAACCATCGGTGTGGTTGACGCCGACGTGGTGGAGCTGTCGAACCTGCAGCGGCAGGTGGTCCACGGAGTCGCGGACGTCGGCCGGTTGAAGTCCGAGTCCGCAGCGGAGACGCTGGCATCGGTCAACCCGTTGGTGCGCGTCGTGCGGCACGACGTCCGGATCGACTCGACCAACGCTCTTGAGATCATCGCTGACTACGACCTCGTGCTGGACGGGACGGACAACTTCCCGACCCGGTATCTGCTCAACGACGCGTGCGTCCTGCTCGGCAATCCGGATGTCTGGGGGTCGATCTATCGCTTCGACGGTCAGGTCAGCGTCTGGTGGGCGCAGCATGGTCCGTGCTACCGCTGCGTGTTCCCCGAGCCGCCTCCACCGGGTCTGGTGCCGTCCTGCGCCGAGGGTGGGGTCCTCGGGGTCCTCTGCGCGTCGATCGGATCCATCCAGGCCGCCGAGGCCGTGAAACTCATTGTCGGCATTGGGGATCCGTTGATCGGCCGGTTGATGGTGCACGACGCACTGCGCCAGAGCTGGGACGTCCTCACTGTGCGCAAGGACCCTGACTGCGCCGTGTGCGGTGAGTCGCCGACCGTCACCGAACTCGTTGACTACCAAGACTTCTGCGGTATTCCGGGTGGATCGGCCACAGCCGGCACTGGCGCGGTTCCCCTGATCTCGGTGCGAGAGCTGGCGGACCTGCTGTCTGGCAGTAATTCATCAGGCGCCTCGTCGGGTGTACTGCTGGTCGATGTGCGCGGGAGCGAAGAGCAGGCGATCGCGAGCATCCCAGGAGCGCAGGCGATCCATCTTGACGAGTTCCGTTCTGGCACAGCGGTTTTGCGGATTCCGTTCGACCACCCGGTCGTCATCCACTGCAAGGTGGGCAGCCGCTCGGAGGAGGCCGCACGGATCCTGATCGAGGCGGGCCACCCGGACGTGCGCAGTCTTGAGGGGGGAGTGCTCGCCTGGGTTCGCGAAATCGACCCCGCCCAGCCGAGCTACTGAGCCGTGGAACTGCCGCACTTCGCCGAGGCGGTGCTCGACATCGTCGACCAGATCCCGGCGGGCATGGTTCTGGCCTACGGAGACGTCGCGGAGCTGATCGGGCAGGGCGGCCCTCGGCAGGTCGGGTCGGTGATGTCCCGCTACGGCTCGTCGGTTACCTGGTGGCGGGTGATCCGCGCGAGCGGCGAGGCACCCCAGAGGCTGCAGGACGAAGCACTGGCGCACTGGTGTGCGGAGGGAACTGCGCTCGTGCGAGGCGCTCTCGCGGGACGCCGGGTGGACATGAAACGGGCCCGATGGGACGGCGAGGCTGGGTTGGGCGGACGGACCGAGACGTCTGCGAGGAGGCGGGCAGAAAATTGTCCTCGATGAGGCCGACTCAACATGAGGTATCGCCCCGTCTTGGGGTAGTGTCCTTCCCGTAGTTGCTGTGCATCGCACGTCTTGAACGCTTGCGGCCTTGTGCCGGGGGTGCGCTTTGTTCCAGTCTGGAGCGGACGACGAACACCGCGACGATCGGCCCCGGCACTCGGGATCGACAAAGCGCTCTTGGAGGAAAAATAGTTATGGCAACTGGCACCGTGAAGTGGTTCAACGCTGAAAAGGGCTTCGGCTTCATTGCTCCCGAGGACGGCAGCGCCGACGTGTTCGCGCACTACTCGGCCATCGCCAGCAGCGGATACCGCTCGCTCGATGAGAACCAGAAGGTTGAGTTCGACATCACCCAGGGCCCGAAGGGCCCGCAGGCGGAGAACATCCGCCCGCTCTGAGTAATCTCGAAACTGTAATCTCGAAACTGTAATCTCGAAACTGTAATCTCGAAACTGTAATCTCGAAACTGTAATCTCGAAGAACTCCGAGTAATCTCGGAGAACTCTGAGCTCGCAGAACCTGTTCTGAACCACGAATGCCCCGGCCTTCCAGCCGGGGCATTCGTGCGTCTGGTGCAGGTCTGCAACCGCCTCGCGAAGGGGTGCCGGTGGGCCGTGATGGAATCGGCCCGTGCTGATGTTGCGAAGGGCGCCCAGTCTGGTCGCCGATGCCCCGATCCTGGACGATGCGCAGGCTGCTGTTGTCGCCCACCGCGCCGCCAGGTGGTGCCATGACGCCACGACCACTAAGTGTCATGACGCCGAGTGGCGTCATGATGCCAATGTCGGATCGGTGCTGCGTGTGCTGGGCGCCCCGGGCACGGGCAAGACGTCCACCGCCATCGAGGTCGTGGTGGACAGGGTCCGCCGTGACGGGATCGCGCCGGATCAGTGCCTGGTCCTGACGGCTTCGAGGACCGCGGCCGCCGATCTGCGCGAACGCATCACCGCCCGGATCGGTGGCACCACGACCGAACCGCTTGCCCGGACCCACCAGGCTCTCGGTTTCGGCATCCTGCGCCAGGCGGCCGGGCTGCGCGGGGACCCGAACCCCCGGCTGCTCAGCGGGCCCGAGCAGGATGTCATCCTGCGAGAGCTTCTCGCCGGTCATGCCCGCAGCGAGGGAAAGGCCCCGGACTGGCCGTCGCACCTGAATGCCGCACTTGCTACCAGGGGGTTCCGCACCGAACTGCGGGATCTGCTGATGCGAGCCGTTGAGCGCGGCCTCGAGGCTGGCGGGCTCGCGGCGCTGGGACTTGCCCATGATCGGCCCGAATGGGTTGCGGCTGCACAGGTTCTGGCTGAGTATGACGAGGTCACGGCCCTCTCGCGTCCGGGTTCCTACGACCCGGCGTCGATCCTGGGCGCGGCCGCCGACCTGCTCGAAGACGACCCGGGGACAGCCGAGCGCCTGGCGTCATTGCTTCGTCTGATCGTGGTCGACGATGCCCAGGAGCTCACGCCAGCGGCGGCCCGGCTCCTGCGGGTCGTCCGCGGCCCGCACATCGACCTCGTCCTCATCGGTGACCCGGACGCCGCTGTCCAGACCTTCCGCGGCGCCGACCCGGCCATCCTGGGCGCGGAACACTCCCGATTTGGTGACGGTCCCACGATCACGCTCGCCACGTCATACCGGCAGCCCCGGGCGTTGCGTGAAGTAACCCACCGGGTGACCCGGCGCATCGGCGCGTTAGGTGGGGGAGCCCACCGCGAGCTCGAACATGTCCCTGAGGGTGGACGCGCCGATGTGCATCTCCTGCGTGCGACATCGCAAGAGGCTGCGCTGATCGCCGCAGAGCTGCGAGCGGCGCACCTGCTGGACCGTATTCCGTGGTCCGAGATGGCCGTGGTCGTCCGGGGGCAGGGACGCACGAGCACCCTGCGCCGCGTTCTCATGGCGGCCGGTGTGCCGGTGGCGGTGCCATCCACCGAGGTCCCGGTGCGCGACGAGGTGGCGGTGCGTCCCCTGCTCGCACTGCTCGAGGTGGCCCTCAACGTGGCGACCGGACACCCTGACCCGATCGACAGCCAGACCGCGGTGGACGCCGTGCTGTCCCCGATAGGTGGAGCCGACGCCGTCGGACTACGCCGACTACGCAGAGCCCTGCGCCGTGACGAGCTCGAGAGCGGGGGAGGACGCACCAGCGACGAGCTGCTCGCCCACGGTCTCGTCGCGCCAAACACGTTGGAGATGCTGGGTCCTGAGGGTGCGCCGGCACGCCGGGTCGCCAGGGCGATCGCCGCGGGAGTGAGCGCTGCACGCACGGTCAATGGCTCGGGCGGCTCGGGCGGCTCCGGCGGCTCGGGCGGCTCGGGCGGCTCGGGCGGCTCTGGCGGCTCGCGCTGGGCGCCGGGGGTGACCGCCGAGAGCGTGCTGTGGGCCCTGTGGGACGCGACCGGGTTGGCGGAGAGCTGGCGCCGGGTGGCGCTCGGCGGCGGCCTCTCGGGTGCCCGCGCCGACCGTCACCTCGATGCCGTCGTCGCCTTGTTCGACGCCGCGGCAAAGTATGTCGACCGGTTGCCCCAGATGGGACCGCGTGAGTTCCTGGAGCACCTTCGTGGGCAGGACGTCGCGGGCGACACCCTGGTGGCCCGTGCCCCCAGCCAAGACAGCGTCTCGCTGCTCACCCCTGCGGGCGCGGCAGGACGTCAGTGGCGGTTCGTCGTGGTCGCGGGCGTCCAGGAAGGGGTCTGGCCCGACCTGCGCCTGCGTGGTTCCCTGCTGGGCTCAGAGCGGTTGGTCGATGTCATCACCGGCCGCGGGCAGTCATTGCGCGCGGCCCAGGCGGCAGTCCGGTATGACGAGACACGGCTCTTCCTGGTCGCCGTCAGCCGGGCGTCCGAGCGTCTCCTGGTTACGGCCGTGCGCAGTGACGACGAGCAGCCATCGGTCTACCTCGACATCGTCGACCCGCCGGAGGAGTCCGACGACGGGGACGAGCTGAGGTCCTTCAGTGAGGTGCCGCGTCCGATGACACTGACGGGGCTGGTGGCCGAGCTACGCCGTGAGGTGGTCGGGGGCGCGACGGCGAGCGACCGGCATACCGCCGCGGCGCAGCTGGCACGGCTCGCGGCCGCGCGGGTCGTGGGCGCCGACCCGGCCTCGTGGTGGGCGCTGACGCCGTTGAGCGACGAGCGACCGTTGCGAGCCGAGGGGGTGAGCATCCCGGTGTCGCCATCGCGGATCGAGAGCTTCCGCGACTGCAGCCTGCGATGGTTGCTGTCGGCCTGTGGCGGGGACGGACCGAGCGTCGGCGCCGCGAACATCGGCACCCTGATCCACGACATCGCCGCCGACCTCGGTGACGTCGACGAGGCCACCATGCGGGCGGAGGTCGACCTCCGATGGGGCCGGTTGGGGCTGCCCGAGGGCTGGCTGTCGCGCCGGCAGCAGTCCGAGGCCCACGCGATGGTGGCCCGACTGGCGCGGTACTTCCAGGAGTCCGCGACCAGCGGCTGGGAACGCATCGGCGTTGAGCTCGACCTGCAGGTCGAGCTGGGACGTGCGGTGCTGCGAGGCCGCGTCGACCGCCTTGAGCGCGACAACAACGGTGGTCTGCGAGTGGTCGATCTCAAGACCGGCTCCGACAAACCCACCAAGGGCGACCTGCTCCGCAACGCCCAGCTTGGCGCCTACCAGGTCGCGGTCGAGCAGGGGGCGTTCGCGGACCATGGCGCCGTCTCGGCCGGGGCGGCGCTGCTGCAGGTCGGCAAGGCTGCCGGGGTCAGCCCCACGCTGCAGCAGCAGGCGCCGTTGTCGGCGGACGACGATCCGGCGTGGGCGCACGTGCTGGTGACGGACACGGCTGAGGGCATGGCGGGCAGCAGCTTCCTGGCCACCATCGGCCCTGTGTGCACCTTCTGCGCCGTCAGGTCAAGCTGCCCGGCCCAGCCCGAGGGCAGGGTGATCTGATGCCGTACTCAGACGTGCAGGACTCAGACGTGCAGGACTCGGCCGTGCAGGACTCGGAAGTGCAGGGCTCGGAAGTGCAGGACTCGGACGTGCGGGATTCGGACGTGCGGCACTCGGCCCAGTCGATCGCCGACGCTCTTGGCAACCCGGCGCCGACCGCCGAGCAGCGGGCCGTCATCCAGGCGCCGATGCGTCCGCTGCTGGTCGTGGCCGGCGCCGGCTCGGGCAAGACCGAGACCATGGCCTCGCGGGTCGTCTGGCTGGTCGCCAACGGTTACGTCGAGCCCGACCAGGTTCTGGGGCTGACCTTCACCCGCAAGGCGGCCACCGAGCTCGCCGAGCGCATCGCGCGGCGCCTGCGCCGGCTGCGCCACGTTGGCATGTGGACTCCTGCCCAGGACCAGGACGGCGCCGAGGTGCTCGGTGGCACACCGACGGTCTCGACCTACCATTCGTATGCCGGTCGTCTGGTTCGCGAGCATGCGCTGCGTCTGGGGGTGGAGCCCGAGTCGCGGCTGCTGTCCGAGGCTGCCGCCTGGCAGTTCGCGGCCGAGGTGGTCGAGCGCTATGACGGACCCATGGATGACGTTCCATTTGCGGCGTCAACGATCATCCATGCCGTGGTCGACCTGGCCGGGGAGATGGCCGAGCATCTGCGGGTGCCGGCGGATCTGCAGCGGTTGATCGACCGGTTCGAGGCCAGGGTCCTCGGGCTGCCGCCAGGGGCCAGCCGTGCGCGAGCGATGCCTAGGACGGTGGCCGACGCCTTGACCGCGCTGAAGGCGCGTCGTCAGGTGCTGCCGCTGGTCGATGGTTACCTCGAGCTGAAGCGCAGCCGTGATGCGCTCGACTTCGCGGACCAGATGGCTCTTGCGGCCACCCTGTCTCAGCGGTTTCCCGACATCGGTTCGATGGAACGCCAACGGTTTCGGGCCGTTCTGCTCGATGAGTTCCAGGACACCAGTGAGGCGCAGCTGGTGCTGTTGCGGCACCTGTTCGTCGCCGCCGGGGAGTCCGTGCCGGTCACCGCGGTTGGCGACCCCAACCAGTCCATCTACGGCTGGCGGGGGGCGAGTGCGACGACCCTGACCCGCTTTCCGCGTGAGTTCGCCGATGATGGCGGCGACGCGGATGTCCTGCCCCTTTCGACGAGCTGGCGAAACGACAACGCCATCCTGTTGGCGGCGAACATCACGTCGGGTCCGCTGAGGGCCAAGTCGAGGGTCGATGTGGAGGTGCTCCGTCCACGCGCCGATGCCGGCCCCGGGCGGCTGCTCGCGGCCCGGCTGCTGACCACCGAGGCCGAAGCCGCACACCTGGCCGGCTGGATCGCGCAGCACTGGCTGGATGCGCACGCCCGTCCCACCGGAGTCTCGGCAGCGGTGCTGTGCCGCAAGCGTTCGCAGTTCGCCGCCGTGATCGACGCCCTGGAGCTGGCCGGTCTGCCGGTGGAGGTGGTGGGGCTCGGTGGGCTGCTCAACACACCCGAGGTCTGCGACATCGTGGCTCTGCTGTGGGTGGTTCAGGACCCCACCCGTGGGGACCAGCTGATGCGTTTGCTGACCGGGCCGTTGTGCCGGCTGGGCGCCGCAGACCTCGACGGACTCGCGGTCTGGTCCAGGGTTCTCCAACGTCGGCACGCCGCTCGCTCTGATGCGGCTCGCGCACATGTGGATCGTGCAGATGTGGCTCGTTCGGATGCGGCTCGGTCCCAGGTCGCTCAGTCTGCTGTCAGGGACCAGGGGCTCGACAGCGCCGACCGTCTCAGCCTCGTTGAGGCGCTGGACGAGCTGCCGTCAGCGCACTGGGTTGACCCCAGCGGCTCCCACATCTCGGAGGTGGCTCTGCTGCGTCTGCACGGACTTCGTGAGGCAGTCCGGCGCCTGCGCTCGCTGACGGGCATGCCACTGGCGGACCTGGCCGGCGAGGCCGAGCGTGCTCTCGGTCTGGACATCGAGGTCCTGTCCCGTCCGGAGCACACCCCGGCGACGGCCCGGGCCCATCTCGACGCGTTCGCGGAGGTGGCGGCCAACTTCTCCACCTCAGCCGATCGACCCACGCTGGGTGGGTTTCTGTCGTGGCTCGATGCCGCCCGGGCCGAGGAACGCGGGCTGGACAAGGGGTACATCGAGGTGACCACCGACGCCGTCCAGGTGCTCACCGTGCACGCAGCCAAGGGATTGGAGTGGGACGTGGTGGCCGTCCCCGGACTGGTCGAGGGCTCGTTCCCGGCACGCTCGAGCTCGGCCACCTCGTTCAAGGACGGTCAGTGGAGGATGAGCCCGCCAAGCGACAGGGGCTGGATCGGGGGATTGTCCGGTGTCCCGTACGACCTGCGTGGGGACTACGACGGTTTACCGGTGCTGCGGTGGAAGTCGGCCCCCGACCTCTTGGCCCTGGGCAACGAGGTCAGTGACTTCATCAGCGCCGGCGGCGAGCACGGCATCGACGAGGAACGTCGGCTGGCCTACGTGGCGTTCACCCGTGCTCGCCGCGAGCTGCTGCTGACCGCGCCGGTGTGGGCCGAACCCACTACCCCCCGGATCACCTCACGGTTCCTGACCGAGCTGGTTGATCACCCCGACCTCCAGCTGCGGCCTCTCGCGTGGGAGCCGTTGCCCGAGCCGGACGGTGACGCCAAGCCCACCAACCCGCGCCAGAGCGATCCCGTGAGTGCGATCTGGCCCGCAGATCCCATGGCCACCCGGCGCGAAAGGCTCAGTGATGCCGGGCAGGCGGTGCTGAACGCGATGGCGGACCTCGGGCCGCGGGATGATCGCGATGGCCCCGATCGCGTTGGCCCCGATCGCGTTGGCCCCGATCTCGATGGCCGCGAACGCGAGCTCAGGATCCTGCTCGCCGAACGCGACTCCGCGGCCTGGTCCCGTGACATCGAGGTCCGGGTTCCACGCCACCTGTCCGCATCCGCGGTGGTGTCCTTCGCCGGTGATCCGCAGGCGTTCGCTCGCGGGCTTCGTCGGCCGATGCCTTCACCTCCCGCGGTCGCGGCCCGTCGTGGTACTGCCTTTCACGCCTGGGTCGAGCAGCATTTCGCCCGGGCCGCATTCGTCGACCTGCTCGACCTGCCGGGCAGCGCCGACGACGGCCCATCAGAGGACGGGGACCTTCCATTGATGAAGGAGCGGTTTCTGGCCAGCGAATGGGCCCACCGGCGTCCGGAAGCCATCGAGATCGCCATCGAGACGACCGTCGCAGAGATGGCGATACGGGGTCGCATCGATGCGGTCTTCCCTCGTCCGGGGGGTGGGTTTACCGTCGTGGACTGGAAGACCGGCGCCAAACCGTCAGGTGCGCAGGCCAGGGTTCGTGCCGTGCAGCTGGGGGCCTACCGCCTCGCTTTCGCTCGGCTCCGGGGACTCGCGCTGGACGAGGTCGATGCGGCGTTCTACTACGCCGGCACGGGCGAGACAGTGTTCCCGGAGCTGCCCGACGAGGAACAGCTGGTGACCTTGTTGGGGTCCATCCCGGCCTAAAGGATGTCGATCAGGGGCGCGTGGCGACTGTTCGTTGA
>DHJN01000017.1:56467-64292 GCA_002404345.1 Actinobacteria bacterium UBA4719
CGCGTGGCGACTGTTCGTTGACGTCGCGTGGCGACTATTCGTTGACGTCGGCATGGGCGCGGCCGTCCAGCTCGGCCTCATCAGGCTGGGGTTTCAGGGGGTGCTCAGTCAGGGGGTGCTCAGTCAGGGGGTACTCAGTGAGGACGGGCCCTGCTGGAGCGGTGGGCACCACGGGCTCAGCGTCCGGCTCGTCATCGAAGGTGTCAGCGTCCAGCCGGCGCAGCCTGTCCGCGCAGGCATTGATGCGACTCTGGTCCTTTGAACCGACCGCGCTCAGCAGCTCGGACACCAGCTTGAGCTCCCCCGCCAGCCGGGCCCGCCGTTCGAGATACATGTCGGGCCGGTCGACCCTGGCATGCGCGTAAGCCTCGAACACCGAGTCGAGAGCTGCGGGAGACGCCGAGGTGACCAGGGTCGCGAAGTCGTCCGCAGGGTCGGCGACCTTGGCGTTCTCCCAGCCGGTCAGCCCGCGGATGCGGCCCGACGCGGCATTGTCATCATCGTCGAAGACCGCGAGGACATCCTGGCCAGTCAGGTCGCCGTGGGTGGGAGTCGGAGCGAAGCGCCACAGCGACACATCCTCGAGCGACCGTTCCCAGCGGGCAAGCAGACCGGTCGGGACGTGTCCGGTAGTTGCCGCCCGGTCGAGGTCCGCCAGCCGGCGGGTGCGATAGGTGTCGGGGTCGTAGGACGTCAGTCCGGCCTCCTCGCACAGTGCCAGGTCGACGTTGTGCAGCGCCGCCAGGGCCCGGCCCACCTCGGCGGCGATCCCCGGTCCGCCCGGCAGATGCGCGAAATCCAGCGGGCGCCCGGCTATGTGGGGATAGACCACTGCTCGGCCGCCTTCCTTGAGAGGCACGAAACCCTTGGGCGTTGGCACCGAGAACGGCAGCCGGCGCGCCAACAGCCCGAGCAGTGACACGGAGACATCCATCTGGGCCCCGGCGGCGGCATTCGTCGGCGCGCGCACGACCCAACGGCGATGCTGCGTGTCGTGGATGAAGGCGACCTCGAACTGATGCCCTGGGAGCTGCACGGCACCCTCAACGGTCGCGGGGTCGAGCCCTGGCACGGCAGCGCTGGCGAGTGCGGCGAGGGCAAGGGGAGTGCGGGTCACCCCGACACCGTATGTCGAGTGCGCGTCATAGGCTGGAAGGCGTGAGCCGTTCTTCGGAAACTTTGCGCGATTTGTCCCTCGCGCGCGGGACGCTGGACCGCGCCGGCCTCCGGCGCAGGGAGCCTGACCTGTTGCCTTTGCTGCTCAAGGAACGCTCGACGCGCGTCGTGGAGCTGGTTGCGGGCCGGTCACAGGTCATCGAGTCCGACGGCGACGTGGCCCTTCTCCTTCGTTCGCCAGGAGAGCAGGACGTGGACCGGCTGGCAGTCTTCCTGGGGCAGGACGGCAGCGGCACGGCATACGTGGGAGTGGTGGGCGACGCCCCGGATCCGCCCGAGGCTCCGCAGTGGCGGACCCTGCGAGAGGTGGGCGTCCTTCTCTCGGACAGGGACGCAGGTTTGTTCGCTACGTTGCTGGGGCTGGCCAACTGGCACGCCTCGCACACGCACTGTCCCAGATGTGGTGCGAGGACGGAGCCCGATCAGTCCGGCTGGATCCGCCGTTGCACGAAGTGCGTCACCGAGCACTTCCCGCGCACCGACCCGGCCGTGATCGTGGCGGTGACCGACGCTGCCGACCGGTTGTTGCTCGCCCGTAGCCCGCACTGGCCGGAGGGGCGGCTTTCGGTGCTGGCCGGCTTTGTGGAGCCAGGGGAGTCCCTCGAGGCTGCGGTGGCGCGGGAGGTGTTCGAGGAGGTCGGTGTGGTCGTCGAACAGGTGCGCTATCTGGGCAACCAGCCGTGGCCGTTTCCGTCCTCATTGATGGTGGGCTTCACCGCGCGAGCCATCGACCCGACGTTGCACCTGGATCAGGAGGAGATCGCCGAGGCTGTGTGGGTCAGTCCTTCCGAGCTGCGTGAGATGGTGCTGGCCGGTTGTTTCGGAATCTCGCCCACCGTGTCGATCGCGCGACGCATGATCGAGCACTGGTACGGCGGGCCGATCGACCAGTCAGCCTGATGTGGCTGAACGGCGACCTCATGGTCCGCCCTCCGAACGAGGCAAACCTGACACCGGCTAGGTTGGCTCATCACGCGCCCCAGGAGAACGGAGCTCGCGCGATGACACTGGACCCGAATCTGGTCGCTCTGGCCGCCGCCCGCAACATCGGCGCGCTGGCCACCATCAAGCGTGACGGCCGGCCGCAGCTCTCGGCAGTCAACTTCACGCTTGACCCTGCCGCGGGGACGGCCCGGATTTCCGTGGTCGAAAGCGGGGCAAAGGTGCATAACCTGCGTCGCGACCCACGCGCGTCGATTTTTGTCACCAGCCCCGATGGCTGGACGTATGCCGTGCTCGAAGGAATGGTCCAGCTGTCACCGGTGGCGTTGGCTCCGGATGACGACACCGTCGAAGAGCTGGTCGACGTCTTTCGTGCCATCAGGGGTGAAGACCACCCCGACTGGGACGACTACCGCGCGGCCATGGTGGCAGACCACCGGTTGGTGGCCACGCTGCACATCGAACGCGCTTACGGCCTTGTGAGACCGTAGGAGCCCAGACCGCAGCGCTGCCGCCGGTCGTGGGTCAGGCCAGGCGAAGTCGGACCTCGGCCAATGACGGGTTGGTGGCCGCGGAGCCGTCCGGAAAAACTACGGTCGGCACGGTCTGGTTGCCACCGTTGACGCTCATCACGTAGTCGGCACTTGCCTGATGCCGCTCGATGTCGACCTCGGTGAAGTCGATCCCCTCGCGGTCCAGAGCACTCTTGAGCCCTCGGCAGTAGCCACACCATTGCGTGCTGAACATCGTGATGGTGCCGGCGGAGGGCAGGGCGGGGGCCGCGTACATGCAAGGTCTCCTCAAACGTCAGTTAGTGGGTGACCTCATCAACCACGCCTTGCCTCCTTTCGTTCCCGGCACGGACCTGACACCCCGGTCTGAGAGGATCTGAGACGATGTCTCCTCCACCCGACCGATCCAGCGGCACCCCGACTGCCGACGACGTTCTCGACGCCCTTGACCCCGAGCAGCGTCAGGTAGCGGCGTCGCCGAGGGGGCCCATGTGCGTCCTGGCCGGCGCCGGCACCGGAAAGACCCGGGCCATCACCCACCGCATTGCCTACGGCGTGCACAGCGGCGCCTACCAGCCACAGCGGGTGCTGGCGGTCACGTTCACGGCCCGGGCCGCAGGCGAGATGCGCACTCGACTGCGCGAGCTCGGTGTCCCGGGCGTTCAGGCCCGCACCTTCCACTCCGCGGCACTTCGGCAGCTTCACTACTTCTGGCCCCAGGCGATCGGTGGAGGCGCCCCAGAAGTGTTGCCACACAAGGCATCCGTGGTCGCCGAGGCGGGCTCACGCCTGCGGCTGCAGCTCGACCGCGTGGCGGTGCGCGACCTGGCCGCCGAGGTCGAGTGGGCCAAGGTCAGCATGCTCACGCCCGAGACGTATGCCGTCGCCGCTCGTCGTGCCGGCCGCGACCCCGCCGGCCTGGATGCCACGGCGATGGCCCGGGTGCTGCAGACCTACGAGGAGGTCAAGGCTGAGCGAGGCGTCATTGACTTCGAGGACGTGCTACTGCTGACCGTGGGTATTCTCGCGGAGCGCGAGGACATCACCCGGGCCGTGCGATCGCAGTACCGCCACTTCGTGGTCGATGAGTACCAGGACGTCAACGTTCTCCAGCAACGGCTGCTCGACCTGTGGGTTGGGGAGCGCGACGACGTGTGTGTGGTTGGTGACGCGGCCCAGACGATCTACTCCTTTACCGGCGCGTCGCCCAGGCATCTGCTGGAGTTCCCGCGCCGCTACCCCACAACGCAGGTGATCCAGCTGGTGCGCAACTACCGGTCGACCCCGCAGATCGTCTCCCTGGCCAACCTCCTGGTGCGTGCCGGTCACGGGCAGGCCGGCACTCCCGGAGCCGAGGTGCTCCAGCTTCGCGCGCAGGGGCAGGACGGCCCCACCCCCAGCCTCACGGCATACAGCGACGACACCGCCGAGGCGACCGGTGTGGCCAAGGCGATCAAGGACCTGGTCACCCGAGGCACCCCGGCGAGTCAGATCGCCGTTCTGTTTCGCACCAACGCCCAGTCCGAGGCTTATGAGTCCGCGCTCGCGGACGCAGACGTCGCCTACCTCGTCCGTGGGGGCGAGCGGTTCTTCGCCCGCAAGGAGGTCCGCGGGGCGATCCTGTTGATGCGCGGCGCGGCCAGAGCCGATGACGGCACCAAGCCGCTCGGTGAGCTGGTCCGCGATGTCATCGCCGGGGCCGGCTGGACGCAGCGGGCGCCGACTGCGGGTGGGGCGACCCGTGATCGCTGGGAGTCCCTGCAAGCCGTGGTCGGGCTGGCCGACGACTTCGTAGCGGTCAATCCGCCAGCGCGGTTGACCGATGTGGTGAGCGAGCTGGATGAGCGCGCGGCGGCCCAGCATGCACCTACGGTCGAGGGCGTCACCCTGGCCTCGCTGCACGCGGCCAAGGGCCTGGAGTGGGACGCCGTGTTCCTGGTCGGCTGCAGCGATGGTCTGATTCCGATCAGCATGGCGGAGGGGCCCGCGGCCATCGAGGAGGAACGCCGACTGATGTATGTCGGGTTGACGCGCGCCAGGCGCGAGCTTCGGCTGTCCTGGTCCGGGGCCCGCAACCCCGGCGGGCGGGCCAGTCGGCGACCGTCGCGATTCCTCGACGGAGCGGCCAGCATCCTCGGCGAGGGTGCGCGGTCCTCGGCCCGGGTGAAGGGCGCGGGTGCGGGCCGCACGGCAGGCAGATCGGCTACGGCGGGGAGGTTGCCGAAGGCGGCGAAGCGATCCACCTGCCGGGGCTGTGGCCAGGATCTGGTCACCGCGGCGACCCGCAAGGTGGGGCGTTGCCAGGACTGCCCGCCGACCTACGACGAGGCGACGTTCGAGGCGCTGCGGGCCTGGCGGCTTGCGGTCGCGGGCGAGGCCAAGGTCCCGGCATACGTTGTCTTCACCGACGCGACGTTGACCGCGATCGCCGAGAATCGTCCCGCGAGCCACGGCGAGCTCGCCGGGATATCGGGAGTTGGAGCGCGCAAGCTCGAACGCTACGGTGCGGATGTCCTGGCGATTCTGGGCGGGGCCGATCCCCTGGAGACCACCGCAAACCCCTCTGCTGCAACGGATTTGGCCAACGACAGCCCGCCGTCATCGCTCTGACTCGCATGATCGACGAACTGACTCGCACGATCCGCGTCTAATGCGTTGCTGGGACGCCGGGCGTGCTCTCACCTGAACCCACATCCAGCCGGTCCAGGTGACCGTGCCCGGATCCGAGAGAATAGATGAGGAGGTTGGCCCTGATGGAGAACATCACCATGACGAACACGACGCAGATCACCCGCGTCCGCTTTGCGTTCCCGCAGCCTGCCGACCGCAGCCCGACGGTTGGCGCTCGTGGTTGGTTCTATGCCCCGATGCATACGGCGCTTGCTGTCAAGGATGTTGCGTACTTCCGCTCCGGGAGACCACCGGTCTGGTTTCTTGAGACCAGGTCACCTCAGGCCGCGGAATCCGACATCCGGGATCCGCGGCTTTTGCGTTGTCCCAGCGGCTGTGTCCACAGACCAAGAACACAACCCCCGGACCCGGGGAGATGACACCAAGGAGGTGACACCCGATGCAGCTCACCGCGTGCCTTGCCGGCGCACTTGACCGCGAGGAGCCGTGGGGCGTCTGGGGCGGTGAGCTCTTCGTCCGCGGGGCGATCGTCGCCAGCAAGCGTCCCCGTGGACGTCCGCGTAAGGATCCGTGGGCCGCGTGATACTGACAGCTCACAGGTTCTTTCTCACGGTCGGCGCGCGTGCTACACCAGGCGTCCGCACCTTCCCCGATCCTGTTCAAAGCTTTTGTTTGCAAGGAGTTCCACCATGTATTCACGACAGAACGACATGCTCGCCCGAGCTCGAATGGCTGATTTCGCACGTGCTTCGGAGCCACGGGTCAAAAGCCGCAGTTCGCTGCGGATCATCCTCGACGCTCGTCGGGCGCGTCGGCAGAGCCCTGCAGGGTGAGGTCAGGGGCGTCGCGACTCGTCGTCCATGCGTCGCGGATCGATCCCGGCGACACGCGCCGCGAACCCGCTCGCCACCAGCACTGCGCGCACCAGGGCGATGCGTTCAGAGTGACGGGTTACCGACGCGGGGCCTACAGTCGTCTGTTGTGAGCTCTCCCTCCGCGGCGCAAGCGTCGGCCCGACGTGAGGCCGTTATCGCAGCGCTGACCTTGCCCGACCTTGCGTCCATCGTCGATCTCGTTGTCTGGGTCGAGGTCGATCCGGACGGTTTCTCAGCCGCTCGTCCGGTGGCGATGGCTGCCAGCCACGTCGGACGGGTGCGACTTCACCTCGACGGACCTCATGAGGTCCTCGAGGGGCTGGACCCGATAGCCAGCGAGGACCCGATGGCTTTCCTGCCCTACGACCGTGAGTGCGCCAGCCCGGGACCGCGCAGCTCTCGGCAGAACTCCTATCCGTATGCCGCGTCGCGGATCCTCTCGCTGTTCGCTGACCCGACCCGCAGCCCGGACGTCGCCGTCATGCACTCGCCTCGCCACTTCTTCCCTGAGCAGGGCGGCCATGTGGGCGAACACGGCTCACTCGATGTGATCCAGTCACGGGCGCCATTGTTGTTGTCCGGCAAGGGAGTTGCGACGCGGGGAATCGTGGACGCACACGCCAGGCTCGTCGATATATGCCCCACTCTGGCCGCGTTGGCCGGTGTCCCCGACGGCGACCTGCGCGACGCCGGAGGTGACCCACTTGACGGAGGAATGCTCACGGCATACCTCGGTACTGAGGCGTTGGCGGAACCCAAGGTGATTGGCATCCTTTGGGATGGCGCACACTGCGGCGAGCTGCTGCACCTGGCCGAGTCCGGCGAGCTGCCCGGTATCGCCCGGCTCATCGACAACGGCGTGGCATTGCACGGCGGAGCGGTGGCGCAGTTCCCGAGCATCACCCTGACCAACCACACGTCGATCCTGACCGGTCTTGGACCGGGCCGGCATGGGGTCATGGGAAACGTCTTCTTTGACCGGGCGACTGGTGAACGCGTAGTGGCCAACAACTCCTCCACCTGGCATCGCAGCGCCGAGTGGTTGCGCCCGGCCGTCCGAACGGTGTTCGAGATGGTCAACAGTGTTGTTCCACAGCGGAGCTCACCGCGGACTGCCTGCGTCAACGAGGCAGTCGATCGTGGCGCTGACTACTCGACGATGGCGATCATCAGGGGCAGTGGCAGCTCTTCAGGGGCGGCCGGCCTGGGTGACCTGCTGCCGGATGCACACACCTCGGTCCATGTGCACGACAAGGCCCACCTCGACGACTCCTACTTCTCCTGGGCCACTCAGGTCGACGATCTCGGGCTGGAGCAGATGCGGCAGCTGTGGGCGAGCCCAGAGTCGGCACCCACCCTGACGTGGTGGGCCAGCGTCGTCAGCGACGCGGGACATCACGCCGGCGGCCCGCGCACCGACATCGCGCGTGACTCGCTGCGCGACTCCGACTCGCGGCTGGTGTCTTTCCTGGAGCACCTTGATGGGCTCGGGTTTACCGACCAGGTGACGTTCCTGCTCACCGCCGACCACGGTTTCGAAGGATCGGACCCCACGGTGACCGGCTCGTGGCGACCGGCCCTCGAGGGTCTCGGGATACCGTTCCGTGACGAGGGCCCCGGGTTCATCTACCTTCTGCCAGACCCCGACCAAACCTAGGGACGGTGTTGGGTTTCGTTGCCAAACCTAGG
>DHJN01000017.1:64449-73633 GCA_002404345.1 Actinobacteria bacterium UBA4719
GCCAAACCTAGGGACCGTGCTGGATTTCGTGGCCGCGCCCGGCCCTCTAGGGACCATGCGCACAATTCAGTGGCAATTCTATAATCGCGGCTCGGCCGCGCCCAGCCTTCTACGGATGGCGCCTGGTGTCGGTGGCCTCAGCCCTTGCAGTTCCCAGGTCCGAATCCTATGTGCCCGCCGCAGAAAGGTACCGGTCGGAGCCGGGCCGGCGGGTGGGAGACTGTGCGGATGAACGAGAAAGCGACGCGGCTGGTCTGCGCGACGTGTGGATGTATGCCGGCCGACGAGTCCGCGGCTCGCCTCACCTGGGCGCTCGGGGTGGAGAACGGTCGGTGGGTCTGGACCTGCGACCGTTGCAGTCGCGAGCACCTGCGCAGCATAGAGGGAAAGCTCGACTCCGCTTGGTGGTGACGTGGCGCGTGCACGGTCCCTAGCTTTGGCGGTTCGGCGCGTACACGGTCCCTAGGTTTGGCGGTTTGCGCGTGCACGGTCCCTAGGTTTGGCGGTTCGAAGGGAACACGGTCCCTAGGTTTGCGGAGGGGGGAGGTCGGCGCCAGGCAAGCAACGGTTCAGGGTAGCCCGGCCGGCCACCTCGCCCTGAATCTGGCAGAGGACGCCGATCCCGCCGAGCCACACACGGTGAATCAACAGATACGAGGGCGGCAGGTTCAGCTTGAGGCCCAGCACGAAATCGGGGCGGCGGGGATCGTTGAGGCGCAACGTCATTGAGCGCAACCAGGCTCGTGTGAAGGTGAAGGTGTCGGTCCGCAGGGGCTCGATGAACGGCCCAATGAAGGCGAGCAGCTTCTCAGCGTCGATGTCGATGGAGGCCTTGACGAAGCCTTGGCGGCGCAGGCCCTGCAGTGCGCCCTCGGCGTCGCCCGCCAACGCCAACGTGAGCAGCTGACCCATCTCGACCGGGAGGCCATCGGGCAACCGGTTGACCGCGCCAAAGTCGAGAATCCCGAGCCGGCCGTCGGCGAGCATCCTGAAGTTGCCGGGATGTGGGTCGGCATGCAGCAACCCCGCCCGTTGAGGCCCAACCAGCAGGAACTCCATGTAACGCGCGGCGGCGGCGTCTCGGGCCTGCTGGGAACCGGTGGCGATGATCGACGACAGGGGCACTCCGTCGAGCCATTCGCTGACGATGACGTTGCCCTTGTGGTGGACGACGTCGGGGATGGCGTAGTCAGGGTCACCCGCGAACGCCGCCGCAAAAGCCTTCTGGGACGTGGCTTCCAGCCCGTAGTCCAGCTCCTCGGACACCCGGTTCTTGAGCTCCTCAAGGATCGGCTTGAGGTCCAGCCCAGGGATCCATCCGGCCGCTACGCGAGCCACCCGGGACACTTGGTTGAGGTCGCTGATCAAAGCCGGGCCTGCGCCCGGGTACTGCACCTTGACCGCGACGTCGCGGCCGTCCTTCCATACGGCCCGGTGCACCTGGCCGATCGACGCTGCCGCTGCAGGCTTGTCCTCGAACGAGGCGAACTTCTGCCTCCAGCGCGGACCGAGCTCTGCGGCGAGCACGGTGTGGACGACCGACGCGGGCATCGGCGGCGCAGCGTCCTGCAGCTTGGTCAACGTGGCGCGATACGGCCCGGCGAGGTCCTCGGGCATCGCAGCCTCGAAGATCGACAGCGCCTGGCCGAACTTCATCGCTCCACCTTTGAGCTCGCCCAGGACTCTGAAGAGCTGATCGGCGGTGCGGGCCTGAACCTCCGCGGCGACCAGCTCGGCTGGCTTGCCGCCGGCCCGTTTGCCCAGGCCTAGCGCAGTGCGGCCGGCCAGCGCCAAGGGCAACGCCGCAAGCTTGACCGTACGCATCGCTGCCTTGCGGGGGAGTTCACTCACCCCGCCATTGTCACGTGCCCGGCCGAGCAGTCGCACAGGGGATGCGAAAACCAACGCCGGCGCAGGATTGTCGGCCATGGCAGGGAGAGCTCCAGCGAGAGATCGCCCGGCACCGGCTGCCCATCCAGGCAGGTGTGGACGATCATGGCCGTTGCCCCGATGGTCATGGCGGTCAGCGTGCTCTCGAGAGTGACCGGTGCGCCCGGCCGGAACGGCCACGCAGGAGCGAGCTGGGACAACAGCGCGGGCCAGGCGGCGTCCCGGTCGCGGCGGTGCAGATCCATGCATGAAAGGCATGGCCCGGCGCCTGCGGCGATCAGCGGACCGACCTGCACCCGGTGACCCTGAACTACCAACGGCAAATGCGGTATGCCGCGGCGCAGCCACGGTTCGCCCGCATCCGGACGGATCGCCCCCATCGCGGCCAACACCACCAGATCAGGGCGTGCCGGCAGCTCCGAAACCGAGCCGAACGTGGCATGTGCCCGGCCGACCCCGTGACTGCGCAGCTCGAGGTCCAGCGTGTTGACGGAGTCTGTGCCGACGCTGACCTGACCGATCCCGCCCACCCGCAGCAGATCGGCCAGGGCGCAAGGCACGTCGCCCTCGCCGCTGATCACGACGTGCTGGCTGGACCTGGCGGCGACGCGGTCGTAGCCGTCGCCGGCCAGGCCGTAGGCCGCCGCAACCGCGGCTGCGTCGGTTCGCAGTAGATCGCGCCGTGGCTCATCGATCGGGGACAGCCAGGCCCGGTCCGTGGTGGCGTCGACCAGCAGATGATGCTCGTCCAGGATCGCGATCAGGGCTGACAACCGACCGTCGGCGACTCCTGCGGCGGCGGCCACGGCATACAGGGTCTGCGTATCCATGCTCCCGTCCAGGCCCTCCGCCACAGCGATCTCGGCGTCACTGAGCCCGTCCAGGACGACTCCGCCGTCTGGGCACAGACCCAGCTGGAGTGATCCGGGACCACGTCGAAGTGGCTGTGCGTGGCTCTTGAGGCGGGGTCTGTTGCTCATGGGATTCCTCCAGCGATGGGTGGTCGTGAGGAATCTGTCACGGTCTTGCAGGGGCTTTGCTGTCATCCACAGCAATTGAGTATCAGTACTTACGCCGGACATGCGAAGGGACCCACGCCGGACATGCGAAGGGGCGGAACCCGAGCGTGATGCTCTGGTCCCGCCCCTTGCGTATTTCGATGTCTGGTGTTCGGTGGCTGGTCAGGCCTTGCCGAGAATGCGGTTGAGGTTCGTGCCACAGACGGGGCACTTGCCTTTGGCCATGCGGCGGCCGTTGGTCTCGACGACCTTGCCCGTGGCGTCTCGCTTCTCCTTGCACTTCACGCAGTAGAAGTCGCCCGTGTACGTTTCGCCGGTTTCTACAGACTCTGCCATTTGTCAATGTCTCCTGTGTCGTTCCAACCGCTGTGTGCGGCACCGGACTCGCTTCACCCTAGACCAGGCTGAGCACAACTCGGTGCATTGGACGGCGTCTTTCGTGCTCAGGTTCGGTTCGTCTACTCTCGCGCCATGACCGACACGACCAACCAGAACTGGTGGAACACCCCGTATGACGACCTGTTGGTCCAGGCCCACGAGGTGGCCGGGCGCCGGATCGCGGTGATCACGTTCAACCTGCCGGAGCGCCGCAACTCGATGAGTGAGGCGATGACGGCGTCGTGGTCGCGGCTGATCCAGGACCTGAGGATGGACGAATCCCTGGCGGCGGTGGTCGTGACCGGAGCCGGCTCCGCGTTCAACGCGGGGGGCGACCTGTCCTGGATCGTGTCCCAGCCGGGCGCCTCCGTCAGTGACCTGCGGACGCGGATGCTCGCCTTCTATCGGACCTGGTTGTCGATCAAAACCCTTGAGGTTCCTACCATTGCGGCCATCAACGGTCCTGCCATCGGCGCCGGCTTCGCTCTCGCGCTGGCGTGCGACATCCGCTACATCGCCCAGGACGCCAAGGTGGGCGTTCCCTTCACCGCCCTGGGGCTGCACCCTGGGATGGCCACCACCTGGTCACTGCCGAATGTCGCTGGCTCTGCGGTGGCCCGGGACCTGCTGCTGACGGGGCGGATCGTCAAGGGCGCCGAGGCCGTGACACTGGGACTGGCTTCGCTCTGCTCGCCCGCTGACGAGGTCGTCGGCCACGCGCTGGATGCAGCTCGCCGGATCGCGACGGCGGCACCCGTTGCAACCCGGCTGTTGGTGACGGCGCTGCGCGATGGAGGCCATGCAACATACGAGGACGCGTTGCAGTGGGAGGGCCTTGCGCAGGCCGTCACCCTGACCATGGAGGACATGCGCGAGGGCGTCGCAGCCGCAGCGGCCAAGCGTCCGCCGGTCTTCCGCGGCCGCTGAAACCGGCTCAAGAGACCACGGAGCCCTGCTCCGGAGAGCACCGAACCCTGCTCCGGAGAGCACTGAACCCTGCTCCGGAGAGCACCGAACCCTGCTCCGGAGAGCACCGAACCCTGCTCCGGAGATCACCGAACCCAAGCCGCCGAGCTCGAAGTGATGGGAATTGTCGGGCTCTTGGCCTAGATTCTGACAGTGGACAGGGACGAGATCGAGGTCAGGCGCAGCCGGCAGCGACGCCGGACGGTGAGTGCCTATCGCGAGGGCGGCCGGACGATCGTGCTCATCCCGGCGCAGTTCTCTGCCGACGAGGAGCGCGTATGGGTGGACGCCATGATCCGCAGGCTGGCTGCAGGAGACAAACGCCGACGGCCCAGTGATGAGCAGCTGCTGGCGCGGTCCACCGACCTGTCGCGGCGTTACCTGGGTGGCTTGGCCAAGCCGGTCAGCATTGCCTGGGTCACCAACCAGAGATCCCGGTGGGGTTCCTGCACACCAGCCGACGGGACGATCCGCATCTCGGCGCGAGTCAAGGGGATGCCGTCGTGGGTGCTCGACTACGTGATCCTGCACGAGCTGACGCACCTGCTCCAGCCCGGTCACGGTTTTGAGTTCTGGTCGCTGCTGGAGTCCTACCCACGCACGGAGCGGGCACGGGGGTACCTCGAAGGCGTCGCAGCGACGGCCGGACTACAGCGGCCCGAGGTCGAGCCCGACGACGAGGTCGAGCCCGACGACGTGACCGAGCCCGACGTGACCGAGGCCTGACCCCGGTTCCTGGCGTTCTGGCAGGAGCCGGTATGCCGTTCGGAAGCTAGCCAGGTCAACCTACGGGGTGTCCGAGTCGCCTTCGGAGAGAAGGGCATCCAGCGCCGCGTCCATCTCGTCCCTGGTGTCACGGGATGTGAAGCGGTCGACGTAACCAAGCGGGTCGTCGAGGTCGGCCGAGGTCGGTGCCAGGTCGGGGTGAGCCCATGCGCCGTCACGGGCTGCGGCACCGCCCCTGGACTCCAACGCCGCCCACAGGTTGGCGGCGTCGCGCAACCGGCGTGGGCGCAGCTCGAGGCCGACCAGCTGGCTGAATACCCGCTCGGCGGGGCCGCCGGAGGCGCGTTGCCGCCTGACGGCCTCGCCCAGCGCCGCCGGGTGGGGCAGGTGCTTGCTGGTGGCGCGGTCGGCGACGACGGCCACCCAGCCCTCAACGAGAGCGAGGTAGGTCTCGAGCTGGATCAGGGCTGAGCGCTGGGCTGGGCTCGGCTCGGGGGCGAACAACGAGTTCGACAGTGCCGACTGCATGGCTGCGGGGTCGGAAGGGTCGATCGACTGTAGTGCCGACTCGATGCCCTCGGTGTCGATGCTGATGTCGCGAGCGTAGGCCTGCACTGCGGCGACCAGCTGCGGGGCGAGCCAGGCAACCTCGGCGAACAGGCGCACGCGCGCGGCTTCGCGCACGGCGAGATAGAGGCGTACCTCGGTCAGATCGACCTCGAGCCCCTCCGCGAAGGCCTCGATGTTGGCCGGCAGCAGTGCGACGCCATGGCCGGGCACGAGGGGGAGTCCCACGTCGGTTCCGCTGACCAGGTAGCCGGCGAGCGCGCCCACGGCCTGCCCGACCTGGACGCCGAACATCGTCCCGCTCATCTGCGCCAGCATCGGCTCCACCTGGCCCATCAGTGCGCTGGGATCCAGGCCCGCCGGCAGGCCGGGTATCGCGGCGAGGTCCTCGCCGCCTCCGAGCTGACCCATCTGAGCGCGCATGGCGGCCACCACTGCGGTGCTCACCCCGGCAGCGACCGGCTCCACGAGCTGCCGCCACATCGGCATCGTCTGGTCGACCCACTCGGCACGGCTCCAGGCATGGACCGCGCCGCTGGGCGCCGGCAGGTCCGTCACGTCGTCGATCCAGAGACGGGCGACCTGGACGGCCTGCTCGATCTCGCGACGAGCGGCATCCCCCACGGTCGAGTCGCCTTGGGTAGCAACGGACTTGCGGGCAACGTCGGTGGCGAGCTCGACGTTGAACGGCTCAACGGGGCCGCCGGAGAACATGGACTTGAGCTGGGCTCCGATGATGGCCATGGTGGCAGGGTCGATCTTGTCAATGCCCATGGCACCTAGCGCCTTGGCCACCTCGGGGTTGTCTGCCCCGCCCAGCAAAGAGGCGAGCATCGCCACAAAGTCGGGCTCGTCCGGGCTGGCTGGCTCTTGCTGGGGATGATCAGACACGCGGGACTCCTTGACCGACTGAGAAGATGTTCTCTCATAGATAAACATGAGGAGGTCCCAGTGAGTTCCCCCAGGGTACGGGTTCGTTCTCGGCGCAAGGCGATGACCGTCGGTGTCACCGGTGCGGCGACCCCGGTGGGCGACCACATTGTGCGCGCGCTGCTGGCGCGTGCCGCCGAGGGGACTGCCATCGGCAGCGTGGTCGGGCTCGGAACTGAGCGTGGTGGTGCCGACGGCGTGCACTGGCGCCTGGTCGACCTGGACTCTCCCGATCTGGCCAGGTCTCTGCGGGGCGTCGACGCCCTGATCCACGTGGCTGCCAGCACCGACCTTGCGGCCGACCTCCGGACGAGCGCTCGGACCCGACGCGAGCGGGCAACCCGCGAGATGCAGACCGTGGTGATCTCCGCCGCGGCCGCAGGCCTCGCGCAGCTGGTCGTGGTCACGAGCGCCATGACGTATGGCGCGTCGCCGGCCAACGCGGTGCCGCTGCCCGAAGACGCACCCCTGGCGGCCGACCCTGACGAGGGACAGGTCGGTGACCTGCTGGTCGTCGAGCAGATCCTGCGGGCTGCCGCCGACGTCCATCCCGGCCTTGCCGTCACCGTGGTGCGCCCGGCGGCCCTGGTCGGACCGAACATCGACACCGTCATCACCCGACACTTCGAGGCCCCCCGTCTGCTGACGGTCAGGGGCGGCTGCCCGGCGTGGCAGTTCTGCCACGTGGAGGATCTCGCCACAGCCTTGGTGACCACGGTCGAACTGGGTCTTGGGCCGGTGGTCACGGTGGCCTCGCAGGGCTGGATGACCCAGAAGGAGATCGAGGCAGTCAGTGGGATGCGTCGGGTGGAGCTCAGTGAGAGCGTGGCCCTCGGGATAGGGCAGAGGCTGCACCGAGTTGGCATACTGCCGTTTCCGGCAAGCGATCTCGCGTATGCGGTGTACCCCTGGGCTGTCTCCTCGGCGACCCTGACAGCGGCAGGCTGGCAGCCGGCATACGACAATGTGACGTGCTTGGGTGTTCTCTTGGACAGCATCAGAGGCCATCACGCCATGGCAGCTCGAAGGGTCGACCGCAAGGACGCGGCGCTCGGTGCCGCGAGTGCCGCCGTGGCACTGGTCGGCACAGCCGCCATCATGCGACGACATCGTCGGAAGGGAAGGTGACCATGAGCCGAGCCAGTGGCGGCACTCGTGAGGCAGCAGTGCCGCCCGAGGTGGTGCTGGCCGACATCAGCGAGTCCCCGCTTTCTGTCGATGATGTCCTGGGTGCTGTTCGGCATCCCCGAGCCGGCGGCATTGCCACCTTCATCGGCGTTGTGCGCGAGCGCGACCACGGCCGGGGCGTCGAGTCACTGGACTACACCTCCCACCCGAGCGCGCCGCAGGTCCTGCGCGAGCTCGCCGAGCGGCTGGCTGCCGGGGGAGACGTTATCCGCGTCGCCATCGTGCACCGGGTCGGTCACCTTGACATCGGAGACGTCGCAGTCGTCGTGGCGGTCAGCGCGGTGCATCGCGGCACGGCGTTGGATGTGTGCCATCAGCTGATCGATACCTTGAAAGCCACTGTCCCGATCTGGAAGCATCAGGTGTTTGAGGACGGGACCGATGAGTGGGTTGGGACGCCGTGATCGACACCCAACATGCCGACGCCATCGCCGGGGAAGCGGGCACCGGTCTGAGCCGGCGCTCTGTTGGTTGGCTTGTGGCGATGTTCTTCGGCATCGTGATTGGTGCCTTGTTGAGCCTGGTTCAGCTCCCGTACGCCATCCTCCAGCCCGGTCCGGTCACCAACACCTTGGGCAACGGACCCGGGGGCAAGCCGCTGATCACCGTCGAGGGCAAGGCGACCTACCCCACGCCCGGAGCCCTTGACTTCACCACGGTCGCGGTACTCGGCGGCCCGACGAACCCGGTCAACGCGTGGGAGTGGCTCATCGGCCACTTCGACAAGACGAGCCAGGTGGTGCCCGAGGACCAGCTGTTCCCCAAGGGGGTGACCAGCAAGCAGGTCGACCAGGAGAGCGCCGCCGAGATGGCCGAGTCGCAACAGGAGGCGATTGCCGTTGCCTTGCGCGGGCTGGGCCAGAATGTTACCGAAGTCGTCAGCATCAACGAGCTGGCCAAGGGCTCGCCGGCCACGGGTGTCCTGCGGACCCGTGACGTCCTTGTCTCGATCGACGGCAAGGCTGTCAGCACTCCCGATGCGGTCCGTGCGGCGATCCGCGTGCACAAACCGGGCGAGAGCGCCGTGTTCAGGGTGCGCAGGGGCGGCAAGGAGCAGGTCCTCACCGTCAAGACGGTCGATGCACAGGGCCGGACGGTGGTGGGTGTCATTCTTCGAGCGGCGTTTGCCTTCCCGACCAAGGTCAGCATCAACGCAGGGGACGTCGGCGGACCGTCCGCGGGGATGATGTTCTCCCTCGCGGTCTACGACAAGCTCACCCCGGGGTCGCTCACCGGAGGCGCCAATATCGCCGGCACCGGGACGATCGACTCAGCGGGCGTCGTGGGGCCGATCGGTGGCATCCAACAGAAGCTGGTGGGTGCCCAAAGAGGCGGAGCCTCGTGGTTCCTTGCTCCCGCGGGTAACTGCAAAGAGGTCGTGGGACACATCCCCGAGGGGCTGAAGGTTGTCAAGGTCGCGACGTTCACTCAGGCGCGCGACGCCGTTCAGGCGATCGCGGCCAAGCGGACGACGTCGCTGTCGCCCTGCACTTGATTCACAAACCTTGGGATTGTGCGAC
>DHJN01000017.1:73709-80477 GCA_002404345.1 Actinobacteria bacterium UBA4719
GCGACGGATTGGTCCACAAACCTGGCGGCGGTGCTCAGTCCTGCAGCGTGGCGCTGAGCGCGTGTACCAGGCCCGGTGCGATGTCAGGGCCGGAGGCGACCTTGTCGTCGGTGTCGTGATCGCGCTGTCGCAGCAGGCAGGTGGACTCGCCGTCGCGTAGCACCGCCACGAGCAGGCGGACGTCCTTGCGGTCGGGGTGTGCGGCCAGGGCCTCGGCCGCCTGGTCGGGGTTCTCAGGCAGGTCGCGTTCGGCCTCTGGCGGAACCACGAGCCGTTCGACGGCGAGTGCCACACCGTCCACCTCATCTGGCCACGCGAGCCGGGCCAGGATGGACTCCAGGGACGAGGTGTTTGGCAGACCTTCTTGCTCGATCGCGGTGAAACTGTCATCCTCGCCCGCACTGAGCTGGGCCCGCAGATGGGGCTCCCGCTCGAGCAGCCCGGCGGTCCTTACCAGAGCGAACAGGCGTGGTGGCTGGTCCCAGCCGGCCGCGGCGACGTGGCGTTCGGTCTCGAGGGCGGACGTCACGAGAGGGCTGAAAATCGGCTGAAAAGCACTGGTCATTGTTCCATTTTGCCGCATGGCCGGGTACTGACGACAAACGCACGGCGGCTGAGTAGGTTGGGCATCAATGGGTGTCGCGCGTGAGAGCGCGGCAACGGCGAGATCGGGCGACGTTTTGAGTCAAAGAGACTGGTTCGGCGGTGCCGGTGACGCCGGATCTGGCGGTAACGGTGGCGGGTCCGGTGGTGGTCCCGGTGGGTTCGGCTTCGGTCGAATGCGCGGCGGGCCAGCCGGCCCCCGCCCCCCCATGCCGCAGTTCGCGCTGCGCCGTCGCGGACCGCTGGTTCCCACCCTGGCCATCTTGGGCATCATCATCCTGGTCGTCAGCATCGCCGCCCAGTTGTGGACAGAGGTGCTCTGGTTCGACAGCGTCGGCTTCACCACGGTCTTCCGGGTCGAGCTGTTCACAAAGATCGGGCTCTTTGTCGGGTGCGGACTGCTCACTGCCACTGTCGTCGCCTCAAGCATGCTGATCGGGTATCGAACGCGCCCGGTCTATCCGCCGATTTCGGCAGAACAGCAGAACCTCGACCACTACCGCGAGCTGTTCGAGCCGCTGCGCCGACTTGCCACGATCGCCGCTCCTGCGATGCTCGGCATCTTCGCCGGATCGGCCGGCGCCAGCCAGTGGCAGACTTTCCTGCTCTGGTCCAACAGGGTGCCGTTCGGGTCCAGGGACGCCCAGTTCAACCTCGACATCGGCTTCTTCGTCTTCACGCTGCCGTGGCTTCGATTCATCGTCGGGTTCCTCACCATGACCCTGGTCCTGGGCGCGCTGGCCGCGGCCGTAACGCACTACGTGTACGGCGGCCTGCAGCTGCAGACCAAGGGCGAGCGGACCACCAAAGCGGCGCGCATCCATCTCTCGCTGCTGCTGGCGGCGCTCGCTCTCGTCCGCGCTGGGAGCTGGTGGCTGGATCGTTACTCGTTGACGACAAAGGACTCTCGCCTCATCACCGGGCTGACCTACACCGACCAGCACGCGGTGATGCCCACCAAGGCGATCCTGGCGGTCGCCGGCATCATGTGCGCTGCGCTGTTCGTGGCCACGATCTGGACGCACTCCTGGCGCCTGCCGGCTGTCGGGGTCGGACTGCTGGCGGTGTGCGCGGTCGTCGTCGGCGGCATCTATCCGGCGATGGTCCAGGCATTCAAGGTCCAGCCGTCCGAGAAGTCCCTCGAGGCGCCATATATCGATCGCAACATCAAAGCCACCAGGGCGGCCTTCCAACTGTCCGGTGCCCAGGTCACGCAGTACCAGGCCTCGACGACGGCCAGCCGGGGTCAGCTGCGCAACGACACCACCACCATCCCGGGCATCCGCTTGGTCGACCCGAGCGTGGTTTCCCCGACGTTCAAACAGCTGCAGGCAGTCAAGACCTACTACCAGTTCCCCGATTCCCTCGACGTCGACCGGTACACGATCAACGGAAAGGTGAACGACACCGTCATATCGGTGCGCGAGCTGGATCTGGACGGTCTGCCGGCCTCCCAACGGAACTGGGTCAACGACCATACGGTCTACACGCACGGCTTCGGTCTGGTCGCGGCCTACGGCAACCGCAGTGGTCAGGACGGTCAGCCGGTCTTCTACCAGCAGAACATCCCGCCGGTGGGACCCCTTGGTGCCTTCGAGCCACGCATCTACTTCGGTGAGTCCTCGCCGGACTACTCGATTGTCGGCGGTCCAGCGGCCGGGCCGACGAAGGAGCTCGACTACCCCAACTCGAGCTCGACCGGCCAGCAGAACAACACCTATACCGGCAAGGGTGGCGTCAACATCGGCAGCTTCGCCCGCAAGACGGCCTACGCGCTGAAGTACCGCGAGCTGAAGATCCTGCTCTCGAACACGGTCAACTCCGACTCGCGGCTGCTCGACTACCGCACCCCGCGCGAGCGGGTCGAGCGCGTGGCGCCGTGGCTCACCCTGGACGGCAACAGCTATCCGGCGGTGGTCAACGGCCGGGTGCAGTGGATTATCGACGGCTACACGACATCGGCCAACTACCCGTACTCCAGACTGCAGCAGATCAACAACGTCACCGCAGACTCGTTGACGGAGCGAACCACCAGCGTCCAGGCGCTGGAGGCCGGGCAGGTCAACTACATGCGCAACTCGGTCAAAGCCACGGTCGATGCCTTTGACGGCAGCGTCAAGCTCTACGCTTGGGACGATCAGGATCCGTTGCTCAAGGCCTGGTCAAAGGCTTTCGGTGGCACCGTCCTTCCGATCTCGCAGATCAGCGGCGACCTGATGGCGCACCTGCGCTACCCCGAGGATCTGTTCAAGGTCCAGCGCAGTCTGATCGCCAATTACCACGTGACCGACGCGGGCGCCTTCTATGGCGGACAGGATTTTTGGACGATTCCTGATGACCCGACGCAGCAGCAAACCATTGACCAGCCTCCGTACTACCTGAGCATCGCCATGCCTGGCCAGCCGGCACCGTCGTTCTCGTTGACGACAACCTTCAAGCCGCAGGGAAATCGGCCTGTTCTGGCTGGGTTCATGGCCGTTGACGCCAATGCCGGGAACACGGCCGGTAAACGCAGAGCAGGTTATGGCGCGTTGCGGCTTCTCGTGCTGCCGCGCGATACGACGGTCAAAGGTCCGGGGCAGGTTCAGAACGACATCGAGTCCTCCAACATCGGGTCCCCACGGTTCACCTTGACGCTGTCCCAGTTCCTGAACAACAACCGAACCCAGGACTCTCAGATCGCGCTGGGCAACCAGCTGACCCTGCCCGTCGGCGGTGGACTTCTCTACGTCGAGCCCATCTATGTCAGTGCCAAGTCCGGGTCCTCATTTCCGTTGGCCCGGGCGATCGTGGTGGCCTTTGGCAACCAGCTGGCGTGGTCGGACACGCTCAACGGGGCTCTGGACGGACTCTTTGGTGGCAGCTCCGGTGCTGCTGCTGCGGATTCCGGTGCTGGTGCCACGACGCCCACACCAGCTCCCGGCGGGACCCGCGCGGGCGGGACGGGTTCGACCCCGGCGTTGAAGGCTGCCCTCGCCGAGGTCCAGAAGGCGTTCTCTGACGGCCAGGCCGCTCTCAAGAAGGGCGACTTCACGGCATACGGGGAGGCGCAGAAGCGGCTACAGGCCGCGATCGCCAAGGCCGTGGCGGCTGAGCCATCGGGTTCGGTGAAGCTCTCGACGCCCCGCGCCACAGCGACCAAGGCGGCACCTACGTCCAGGGTGACAACCACTCCCTGAGCACAGGGACCCACCCAGCGAACTGGGCGGATTTGGCGTGTCCATCCGGTTCGCGTAGGGTTGAGTTTACCGACGCGGGGTGGAGCAGCTCGGTAGCTCGCCGGGCTCATAACCCGGAGGTCGCAGGTTCAAATCCTGCCCCCGCTACCAACGCGTCAACGGCATAACCGCAGGTCAACGGCCCGCAAGCATAGCTTGCGGGCCGTTCTCATGTCCGGGGGTAGGTGTGCGCTCTGACCAAACTGCTGACCAGAACCGTCTCGGGTGTCCCGCCATGTCTTAGCTTGGTTGAGACGCTTCGAGACGTATGACCGTGATCGGGATGGGCCGGGTGCCGCGAGATGTGGCTTGCCGGGTCGATTTCCGGTCGGTCGCAGGCGCGCGCGGTCGGTAGGCGTCGCATGATCGACGACCGCCATTTCGGCGACCCGGAATTACCGGTCAGCTGGCCGCGGACTGCTTCGTCACAGACATGTGTCGCGTATCAGCCCGATTTTCTATGCATGGCTGGCGTTGTGAGGAGTACCCAGAGGGGCGCGGTGACCTGCAGGGCCAAGGAGACCACCTGGGCAGTCGCGTCGATGGCCCCGAAGGGACCGAGATGGGTGGCGTGGTAAACGAAGTGAGGCACGCTGAAGATCAGCCAGCACGCGGCTGCAAGCCGGGCCAGCCGTGCCCGCCCGTGAACGGCGGCCATGGCGGTGAGCACGGCGAGGCCGAGGTTGAGACCGCCGACGTCGCGGATCAGGTGCTCGTTGTAGGGGCCGTCGAGGGAGACCCAGAACTGGCGCAGGCCGGGGAAGTCGGCATAGAAGGAAAGCGGTGCGACTTGCGCCCAGGCCCCGACCAGCGCCGCCGCGGCCGCGAGCGCGACCAACACCGCTCGGTGGGCACGGTCGAGCGTTGCGTCGGCCTTGGGCGCGTAATCGTCGCGGGGATTGACGACGCTTGCGTTCACGTCCTTCATCACGAGCCGCCTTCGAGGCCGTTGACAGCCGTGGGTGTGGCGGGTTGACCGGCTGCCAGTTTTGCGCCGCCGCTCACGGCTATCTGCTGGGCTGGATCGGGGGAGTGCCGGCGGAGAGCCACTGCTCGAAGGTCAGCCTGCCCCTGGGACCGGGTCCGGTCGGTAGCAGTCCGCCGCTCGCCATGGCACGGCCGGCAGTGCCTGGTACCCGCAGCCCCACCACGCGCCGGCGCTCCCCGTGCGCGCGGACTACGCGGCGGGCGAGGTCGACCATCTCGTGTTCCTGCGGCCCGGCCAGCTCGGGAGCCAGGCCTCCAGCCGGCCCGGTGGCGAGGGCGATCAGCGCCGCGGCCACCTCCCGGGCGGCCACAGGCTGCACCAGCATGTGGGGCACGAGGGTCAGCGGGCCACGTGAGCGCGCCAGGAGCTGCCCGGGGAACTCGTAGAACTGGGTGGCTCGCAACACGCTTCCCGGCGCCGGGCCCTGCAGGACCAGCTCCTCCTGACGGCGCTTGCCCTCGTAGTAGCCGACCTTGACCCGGTCAACGCCCACGATCGAGAGGGCAACGTGGTGTCGTATACCGGCGCGCTGTCCTGCCCCCAACAGGTGCTCGGTCCCGTCTGTGAAGAATGCCACCGACGTGTGGCGCCGGGTGGTGGTGATGTTGCTGACGTCGATCACCGCGTCGACACCGACAAGAGCCTCGACCAGGCCCGCCCCGGTGGTGATGTCGATTCCGTACGAGCGAGCCAGCACCACCGGCTCATGCCCCGCGTCTCGCAAGGCATTGACGACCATTCCACCGACGAGTCCGGTACCGCCCGCTACCGCAATCTTCACCGTGCCATCTCCCGTACTGCCAGGACCTTGTTGCCGGGGTGCGAATCGAGGCTTTCGAGCCATCTGAGGATGATGTCGAGGGAGAGGCGCAAGTTTCCGACCTGCACGTGGTTGTGGGCCTGCTCGCTGCGGGTAAAGAGACGCCCCGTGACAGAGCGGGCGTTCGTGAGCAGATTGATCTGCTGGGCGAACTGGTGCACGGGAACGTAGTGATCCTGCGCGCCGGCCATCAAGAGCACGTCCTGGGTGAGGTCACCGGAGACGCTGCTGGTCTCATAGCGCATCGTCTCTCGCAGGAACTCGTAGGGCGACGATGTGCCGGTGACGTGCATGCCCTGCTTCACGCCCCATTCGGCCACCAGGGTGTGGCGCATGACGGCGCCGACCATGGCATTGACCACCAGCGACGCCCTGGCCATCAAGAGCACCCGCAGGGCTAGTCGCCGGGTCGCGGACTGCTGCGCCATACAGACAGCGAAGAAGTCCACCAGGATGTCGTCGCAGACGACTCGACTGACCCTTGGCTCCTTTGCGGCGGCCCGCACGTCGGCACCTATGCCAACCCGGGCGGGGCGGGCGGTCTCACGATCAACGATGGCAAGGAGTTCAAGGCGTCAGTGATCGTGGCCACGGGTTCCTCTGCCCCAAATCTCCTCGGCAAGTTCAACGACAAGACCTCGATCGAAGCCGACCGCACGCCGTCATCGTGCCGAGGGAACGTGTACTTCGCCTGGTCGCGGTTCACCGGGAACGGCGGGGTCGCGATCTATCTCTCGCGCTCCACCAACCACGGCGCCACGTTCTCCACCCCGATGAAAGTAAGTGCCGGCATCCATGACGTGCAGTTCCCCGACATCTCGGTGACCAACAACGGCCACGTGTACGTTACCTTCCGCCAATTCGGGGCGCGGGGACAGCAGAGCGATGCCGTCGACGTGGTGCGTTCGACAGATTGCGGCAGCACGTTCTCGCCCCCGCGTGTGCTGACCACTTTCAGCGCCATGGGTGTCATCGACCTCACCACCTCGGGTGGTACCGCCCGTGACTGCGGCGATGCCCCACCGTGCCGGTCGGGCTACACCTTCTTCCGAGCCGACAGCGGCCCGCGTTCCACGGCCGACCAGGCCGCCACGAACGAGTTGGTGCACGTCACCTACTAGATGATTAATTCCAAGGGG
>DHJN01000246.1 GCA_002404345.1 Actinobacteria bacterium UBA4719
GCGGTCAGCATGATGACCGGCACTGACGAACGGTGCCGCAGGGCCCGGCATACGTCCACCCCTGACAGTCCGGGGAGCATCAGGTCGAGCAGGACCAGGTCCGCACCTGAGCGATCGAAGTCCGTCAACGCTGCCGGCCCTGTCTCGGCCACCGCCACCTCGTATCCCTCCTTGCGCAACAGGTAGGACAACGGGTCGGAGAACGATTCTTCGTCCTCGACCACCAGGATGCGAGTCATGGGGAGACCTTTCGTGTTCGATCGCCAAGCTTCGGGATCTCCGAGGAGCCATGGGGTAGGGCGGGGGCTGCGTCATCGATCGTCCGGCTTGCGGGTGCCGAGGGCAGGCGCATGGTGAAAGTCGAACCGTTGCCCTCCTCGCTCCAGACAGTGACCTCTCCGCCGTGGTTGGCACAGATGTGTTTCACGATGGCCAGTCCCAGTCCGGTGCCACCGGTGGCTCGGGACCTGTCGGCGTCGACGCGGTAGAACCGCTCAAAGATCCGCGCCTGCTCGATGTCGGGGATGCCCTGACCCTGATCGGCTACGGCGATCTCGACCAGCCGTGCCGCGGAACGGCTGGTGACCGCGACCCGAGTGCCGGACGTGGAGTGGTTGATGGCGTTGCCGACGAGGTTACGGATGGCCGTGACGAGCAGGTCAGTATCGCCGAACACCTGCATGCCCGGTGCCAGCGACGACACGATCTCAACCTCTCGGGCTTCGGCAACCAGCCTCAGCTGCTCGATGGCCTCGGTCGCTGCCTCGCCGACGTCCACCAGCCTGGGCTCGTGCAGGGCGCCGGCGATCTGAATACGCGAGAGGTCGACGATCTCCTGGACCAGACGGGTGAGCCTCGTGCTCTCCACCTGCATCCGGCGGGCAAAGCGGGCCACCGCCTCGGGATCGTCATTGGCCTCCAGGACGGCCTCGGCCAGCAGGGCCAGCCCGCCGACAGGTGTCTTGAGCTCGTGGCTGACGTTGACGACGAAGTCACGACGGACCTCCTCGACCCGTCGAGCCTCGGTGCGGTCGTCCACGAGCAGCAGTACGTAGGCACTGCCCAGCGGAGCCACCCGAGCACCGACCGTGATCCGGCCGCGCCCCAGGGGACCGCGGGACAGATCCAGCTCGACCTCCCTGATGACACCGTCCCGGCGGACCTGTCGGGCCAGATGACGCAGCTCCTCGTGGACCAGGTCGTGATCGCGGACCAGTCCGTGAGCCACGGCCGGGGGGCTGGTGCTGACCACGGCATCGGCGGCGTCGAGAACGATCGCCCCCGAACGCAGAACTGCGAGCACTGCGGACACACCGTCCGGCAGGGCGCGAGAATCCGGAGTCTGTGGGGCATGGCGCTGCGAACGCTCGGACAGGCGCACCGCAGCCACTGAGACGGCGCCGGTCACCAGACCGAGCGCTCCACCGAGAATGGCCGCAGCTGTCGGATCCACGACACCCAGCGTACGCACGATCAGACCCCTGACTGTGCACTCGACCTCGGGCCCGAGCGCGAAAGTCCCCTACTGTTCACCTGAACGCCGAAAATCGTTCACCGGCGGGTGCGACCCTCGCACGGCACGCGGGTGGCGTAGAGCCCGGCATACGAACAGCGTCACATGAACGGATGGAGACCCATGCGCGATTCCTTCCACCAGGACCTGGACAAGATCTCCGACCAGCTGGTCGAGATGACCCGCCTTGCGGGATCGGCCATGTCCCGGGCAACCACGGCGCTGCTGGATGCCGACCTGCAGATGGCCGAGTCAGTCATCGCCGCCGATGAGCAGATCGACACGTTGCGCCGTGAGCTCGACGAGCGCTCCATCGACCTGCTGGCCCGTCAGCAGCCAGTGGCCACCGACCTGCGCATGGTGGTCACGGCGATGCGGATGAGCGCCGACCTCGAGCGGATGGGCGACCTCGCGCGGCACGTGGCCAAGGTGGCCCGGCTGCGTTACCCGAACTCCGCCATCCCCCCGGTGATGCGCTCCACCGTCCTGGAGATGGGTCAGGTGGCCGAGCGGATCGTGGTCAAGGTCGGATCGGTCATCGCCGGTAAGGACATCGAGTCTGCGATCACCCTCGAGCGAGACGACGACGAGATGGACCGCCTGCACCGGGACATCTTCAACATGCTGATGGACAGCAAGTGGACGCACGGCACAGAGGCAGCCGTCGACGCGACCCTGGTGGGTCGTTACTACGAAAGGTTCGCCGACCACGCCGTGTCGGTCGCGCGCCGGGTCGTCTACCTGGTCACCGGCGAATGGCAGACCGACGCCCAGCTGGACAACGAGGACCTCTAGCCCGTCGGTCAGCGACCCTGGTTGGCGACGGCCTTGGCAGCGGCCCTGGCCGCCTCGGGGTCGAGGTACTCCCCGCCCGCTGTCAGCGGCGTGAGGTCGTCGTCAAGGCGGTAGACCAGCGGCATGCCGGTCGGGATGTTGAGCCCGGCGATGTCCTCGTCGCTGATGCCGTCAAGATGCTTGACCATCGCGCGCAGGCTGTTGCCGTGCGCGGCGACAAGGACCGTCCTACCGGCGCGCAGGTCGGGCACGATCGCGCTCTCCCAGTAGGGCAGCATCCGCTCGATGACGTCCTTGAGACACTCGGTCCGGGGTGCGCCGCCCTCGATGTCCGCATATCGCGGGTCGTTGGCCTGGCTGAACTGGTCGTCCGCCGGCAGCGGCGGCGGCGGGGTGTCGAAGGAACGGCGCCAGGTCATGAACATGTCCTCGCCGTACTGCTCGAGGGTCTGCTTCTTGTCCTTGCCCTGCAGTGCGCCGTAATGGCGCTCATTCAGGCGCCACGAACGACTCACCGGAATCCAGTGCCGGTCGGCGGCGTCCAAGGACAGGTTTGCCGTCGTGATGGCACGACGCTGCAACGAGGTGTGCACGACGTCAGGCAGGAGGCCGGCTTCCCTGAGCTGTTGGCCGCCTCGCACGGCCTCGGCCCGGCCCTTGTCGGTGAGATCGACGTCGACCCAGCCGGTGAAGAGGTTCTGGGCGTTCCACTCACTCTCGCCGTGACGTAGAAGAATGAGGGTGAGTGGTTCGGCGGTGGTCATGGCGCGAGTCTAGGGCGACGGCGCCGGCCCCTCGGGGGCCGTCTCGAGCAGGTGGCGGAAAGCGTCGAGGTTGCGGGTGGACTCGCCCCGCGAGATACGCCAGGCCCACTCCTTCTTCATCGACTCCAGGAATCCCATCGCCAGAAGCTCGTTGAAGGCGCCGTCGGCGGCATCCAGGACCACGCCGAAGATCTGGTCCAGGTATGCCGCAGTCACAGCCTGGAGCGGAACGCGCCCGGTGACGAAGACGTCGCCGGACCGGTCGATTCCGTAGGCCAGTCCCGGCAGCTTGAGGTTACGGCGCAGGAGGTAGGCGTAGACAGCCGCGTGGTTCTCGTCCGGGTTGCGCACCACGAAGGCAGAGATCGACAGGGACTGCTCGCCCACGACCACCGAGCACACGGTCTTGAGCTTCTTCTCCCCCGGCAGTGAGACGACGTACTCCCCTGCACGCCCGCCGAGCTCCCACTCGATGGCGGCTCCGTCGAGGAACAGGCGCACGGACTCCTGAACGGCAGCGCTGTCTTCGGGTGTGCTTTCGGTCACGGGATCACCGCCGCCGGGACACCGGTGAGTCCGCGAGCCTCGTCGATCGGCGAGGCAGTCGAGGTGCTGCCGTCCATCGGCGAAGCCGCTGACGTCGCTTTGGCGATCATCGACTCGGCATAGACCTCGAGCAGCCGGTCAGTCGTGCGTTCCCAGCCGAACTGCGAGGCGTGCTCAACAGCCTTACGGCTCAACACCTCCCGGCGCCGGGGGTCATCCAGCAGACCCTCCAGTCCAGCACTCCAGTCGGCCGTCTCGTGCCCGTTGATGAGCAAGCCGCTGTCGCCAAGTGCAAAAGGCAGACCGCCCACCGCAGCGGCGACAACCGGGGTCCCGCAGGCCTGGGCCTCGAGGGCCACGAGGCCGAACGACTCGCTGTAGGACGGGACGGTGACCAGGTCAGCGGCGCGGTACCACAGGGCAAGAGTCGCTCGGTCGACCGGAGGCACAAAGCGCACCTGCGCCTGGATGCCGAGCTGTTGGGCCAGCTCCTGCAGCGCGCGGGGCTTACCCAGGCCCGAGCCACTGGGGCCACCAATGACGGCAACGACCAGTCTCTGGCGCAGCTCGGGTCGCCGGGCCAGCAGGTCCGCCGCCGCCCTGAGCACCACGTCAGGAGCCTTCAGCGGCTGGATCCGGCCCACGAAGAGCAGCACATGGGCGTTCTGGGGCAGCCCGACCTGGGCGCGCGCTGCGGCCACATCCCCGACGGTGAACAGCTCCAGGTCGACCCCGGGCGGAACGACCCGCACCCTGGCGGGGTCCGCGTCATACAGCTTGATCAGGTCACCTGCCTCCCCAAGGGTGTTTGCCACGAGGCGGTCTGCAGCCTCCACGACCTGGGCCTCACCGATCTCGCGACCGGGCGGCTCTGGCGTATCCCCTTCTGCCAGCTGGGAGTTCTTGACCCGAGCCATCGTGTGCATGGTGTGCACCAGCGGCACCCGCCAACGGTCCGCCGCCAGCCAGCCCACCTGCCCGGAGAGCCAGTAGTGGGAGTGCACCAGGTCGTACCAGCCTTCGGGCCTGGCTGCCTCCGCGCGCATGACCCCCTGGGCGAACGCACACAGCTGGCCGGGGAGGTCTTCCTTCCCCAGGCCCTCGAACGGCCCGGCGATGACGTTGCGGACGTGGACGCCGGACGCCATCTCGAACTGGATAGGCAGGCCGCCATCAGTCATCCGGGTGAAGATCTCGACCTCGATGCCACGCCGTGCGAGCCGTTTGGAGACCTCGACCACGTAGACGTTCAGGCCGCCCGCGTCGCCTGTTCCCGGCTGGTCGAGCGGCGAGGTATGGACGCTGAGCATGGCTACCCGACGAACCTGCGGCACTGCCGGCATGGGTCCCTCCTGGTAGCGGGGTATGTAGCTGCTGGGTATGGAGCTAGTGAGCCTTCAGTCCCAACGCGGCGGACCCGCTAAGAATTTCGGTCACCGGATTTCGGTCATCAGTCTCGCCGGGCGCAGTCATCAGTCTCGCCGGGGGTAGTCGTCCTGGAGACGTTCGATGTCGGCCTCGTCAAAGTCCCCGAAGGCGAACTCGAGCACTCGGCCCGGCTCGGTCCCGCTGTTGCCCATCCGGTGCCGGCAACCCTGGGGGGCCCAGATCCGCTCACCAACCTGCGCCGTCCAGGCGTGGTCATCGATCTGGATGTCGATCGGAACGTCCAGGACCTGCCACATCTCGTCGCGGTGACCATGGGTCTGCAGGGAGAGCCGGTGCCCCGGGTTCACCGTGATGATCTTGACCGTGACGGGCTCGTTGGAGACAAACTGCTGGAACTGGCCCCATGGACGTTCGGTGGCGAAGACCTCGTCACAGCGGTTGCGCGCGTCAGACATCGTTCCCCTCAGGCTCTGGATGGATGTGACAGATGGATTGACTCTGTCGGATACTGCCCTATCGACTCGGTTCCCCGGACAGGAACCCCCCGATCAGATCCCTCATCACGCCGCGGTGGCGCCACAGGATGCCGCCTGGCGCCATGACCTCGAGGTGGGCGTCGGGCAGCGAGGCGGCGAGCAGCTCGGCCACCCAGACCGGGTGTGCGGGGTCCTGTTCCTGGGCGATGACCAGCGCCGGCGCCGTGACCGATGCAAGAACCGCGCGATCCAGGAGGGGCGCCGAGCTCGGCAACGCCCGCAACGCCTGCGAGACCGACGTGCCCACCAAAGCGCTGGCCTGTCGTCTGCACCAGAGCTGCACCGCCGGCTGGGCCCGCACCGAGACCGGCTCTCCCACGAGCAGGAGCGCCGCCAGACCCTCCACGTCGCGGTTGTCGGCACACTGCGCCATCTCCACCAGTCGATCCAGCGCCTCGTCGGTGCGGGGTCGGTCCAGGACTGCTGGCAGGACGAACACGAGCCGTTCGAAGCGAAGCGGAGCGTGTGCCAACAGGCTGCACAACGCACCGGCACCCATGCTCACCCCAAGGGCCTGGGTCGCGCCGACATGGTCGGCGACCGCCCTCAGCTCATCCGCGAGGGTTGCGTAGGTCCAGGGCGTCTCCGCAGCGGAAGAGGCGCCGTGACCCCGGAAGTGCAAGAAGGTGCGGCTGCCCCTGACCCCGGACCCGAACGGTCGAGTGGTCTCGATCGAACCCGCCAGGCCGTGAGCGAAAACCGTTGCGGGCACGCCCGATCCGTTGGTGGCGAACTCGAGCGAACCGTTCGGAACCGCCAGCAACGACATGTTCGGGCCCGCTCGACGCGCGTCTACCAACGGCCGGGAGGACCGTCACCGGAGGACCCGCGCCCCATCACCTGGCGCAGCGCGGGGCGCACGTCCGCTGCATAGACGCCCGCGCCGACCACGGCCAGGATCCCGGTGATCTGAAATGGATTGGGAAAGCTCACGATACTCAACGCAATGGCGCCCCCGAGCACGGCCAGCCAGAGGTTCTTGGACGCCTTGCCGGCAGCGGTGAAGGCGTCGGGACGGTGCCGCAGGGCATCGACGAGGCCAAAGACCGAAAGCCCCATGGCCACCGCCCAGAATGCCAGGTAGATGAGCCCTTGAATGCTCCCGAAGATGTCCGCCATGCCCCCAGCGTACGTGGCCTCACCGGATCAGAAGTCAACGTTGACATCCTCCCGGCCATGAATGAACCGGGATTCCTACCGTGCCACTCACGCGGCACCCTGGTGGGTTCTCGCTTCACAGGCAGCCGCTGGGACAAGTCCCAGTCTGACGCCGCCTCCACGAGCGTTTTGGGTCTCCGCCAGCCCGGCGGCGACCTTACGACCTTCAACCAGAATGTTCCTCGCAGCATTCAGGTCGCGATCGTGGGTGACACCACACTCCAGGGTCGATCCCAACATCGTTGCGGGTCTTCGGTAGTGGCCTCTGGGCCACCTCGACCACAAACGAAGCGTAGTACCGGCCGTCCGCCTCCCTGATCACCGTCACACTCGACGGCACAGACTGCAGGACGCGCGACCACACCAGGGCAACGTCCCCGACCTTCGCCAGGCGCACGCCGCCGGCGGTGATGCCGAAGCCGTTACGGGTCAGCCGGATCGACTGCCGGTTGTCCTTGCGGGACCTGAACCCGGGGTGCCCAACCTTGCGACCCTTGCGTCTACCGGACAGGGAGTCGAACCAGTTCCGGTACCCACGCCGCGCGTCCTGACATGCCTGCACCAAAGCCACTGACGCGACCTCACCCAGCCACTGCCGTTCGGATCTGGTCTTGGCCAGGGTGACGACCCTGCGCTGCACCTCGGAGTCGCTGACCCTCTCACCGGCCGCATGAGCGTCCTGCCGGGCGCGGAGTGCATCGTTGAACACCACCCGTACGCAACCAAACGTCCTGGCCAGCAACGCAGCCTGGCCAGGGGTGGGGTCAATACCATCAACTTAGGCTCTTGGGGGTAGTGGTAGTAACACGAGGGTGAGGTGTCCGCGTGGCGGTGGCCGCAGGGTTCGGTCGGCTCTTGGAATGTTCCCGCTTTTTTGGACACCCAAATTAGGCTGCCAACTGGTTAATATTCCTGAATCCTAGCTCATATTCTCTGGGTGTCAAATATCCAAGCGTTGAGTGGCGTCTGATCGAGTTGTAGTAATTCCTGATCCAGTCGACCGTCTCTTTTATCAGGCTTTTCAGGTCGGGCCACGGACGTGTGTGAACAAGTTCCTTCTTATACGTCGCGAAAAAAGATTCTGAGACGGCATTGTCGTAGCATATCCCGGTCTTTCCCAGTGAACGCCGGATGTTGTTCTTCGTGCAGTACCGGTCGAACTGAGCTGAGGTGTACTGCGTTCCTCGGTCGGAGTGAAAGATCACCCCGGGGCTCGGACGGCGCGCCTTGATGGCCATGTCCAGGGCGTCGGTGATCAGGTCGGTGCGCATGTGGTCGGCGATGGCGTATCCGACCAGGTTCCGGGAGTACAGGTCGATTACCGTCGCCAGGTAGGCCCATCCCTGCCAGGTCTTGACGTAGGTGATGTCCCCGCACCATCTCTGGTTCGGGCCGGCGGCGGTGAAGTCCCGCTTGATCAGGTCCGGAGCACTGACCGTGCGGTCTCCCTGCAGGGTGGTCCGCTTCCATGCCTTGGGGTGCCGTCCTTGCAGGCCAGCGGCTTGCATCAGCCGCCAGACCCGCTTATGGGACAGCAGGTGGCCCAGGGCTGCCAAGCCGGCCCGGACCCGTCGCACGCCGGGGTTGCCGCGGCCCTGGTCGTAGATCGCCTTGATCATCACGGTGAAGGTCTCGTCGGTCCTCGCGCGGGCGCTGGGGCCACTCAGCCGCCAGGCGTAGTACCCCGAGCGGGAAACCCCCAGCCCGGCACACATCAACGACACGGGGTACGTGCCCAAGTCAGCCCAGTCCGCGATGGCAGCAAACTTCACTGCTTGTCTTTCGCGAACCAGGTCGCCACTTTTTTTGCAAAATCCACCTGCATCAACAACTGCGCATTCACGGACTTGGCATCCTTGATTTCGGCGCGCAGTCGGACCAGTTCAACCCGTTCGGACCCGTCCAAGGGCGCGTCGGGCGGCGTTGCGGCTTCCTTCGCGTCTCGTGCCTTTTTCACCCATTTACCTAACGTCATCTCATGCACATCGATATTCCGTGCGACCTCGGCTATCGACCGATGATCGTCCATGACGAAGGTTACTGCCTTTTCCTTGTACTCCTCGGTGAAGCTGCGACGTGTCGAACCCATTCTCTCGTCTCCCGACTAATTCGCGCAGCTAATCCATGTGTCCACCAAACCGGGAACGGTCCATCTCTTGCGGGGGTAGGTGTGGCTGCGTTTGGCCTCCCGGGGGTTGGACCGCAATGGCGTTAATTTAGCCTC
>DHJN01000176.1 GCA_002404345.1 Actinobacteria bacterium UBA4719
CCTATCTGCGCGCGCTCTAAGGCCATCAGGGTGAGCCCTGCGGGAGAGATCCTCGACTTTGTCATGAACGACAAGTGCGCGGCAGGAACTGGCCGCTTTCTCGAGGCTGCGGCGAGCGCGCTGGACCTTCCGCTCGACGAGCTCGGCCCGACCGCACTGCTGTCCCGTCGGCCGGTGAAGATCACGACAACCTGCACGGTCTTTGCGGACGGCGAGATTCTCTCGCTGATCGGTAAGGGCAAGAAGGTCGAAGACATCCTGCTCGGCGTCCACCACTCCGTGGTCTCCCGGTCGATCGGACTGCTGAGCCGGGTGGGGATCGCCCGGGAGGTCACCTTCACCGGTGGTGTGGCCAACAATGTCGCCATGATGAGGGTGCTCAACCAGGAGCTCGGCTTTGACGTGAACGTGAGCAAGGACTGCCACTACATGGGCGCAATCGGCGCTGCGTTGTTCGCGATGGATCGGATCATGGCCAGCCAGAGCACGGCCGGCCGGATCGTGGCCGGCCGGAGCCCTGCTCGCCGGTTGGACGTGAAGGCGTGACCATCACTGCCGGCATTGACGTCGGTGGGGCGTACACCAAGGTTGTCCTGTTGGACGGTGAGCAGATCATCGGCCGTGCGATGGTGCGTACCGGCTACCGGCCAGGCCCCGCGGCGCAGGAGTGCCTGGTCAGTGCGCTCGCGGACGCGGGGATTGGCCGGGACTCGCTCGACTACGTGACTGCCACCGGCTTCGGACGGTTCCAGGTGCCTTTCAGCCAGGTGAACGTGACCGAGTTGACCGCTGCCGCCTGGGGGGCGAACGCCCTGTTCCCCGGGACCAGGACGATCCTCGACGTGGGAGGTCACGCTGTGAAGGCCTCCCGGATCGACGAGGCCAGGCAGGTGAAATCGTTCCGGCTCAACGAGAAGTGCGCCGCCGGTACGGGTGCCTTCCTTGAGAAGACTGCGCGCTACCTGGGATTCGGCACCGAGCAGATCGGAGCGCTGGCGGACACGTCGAGTGTGTCGGTGCCGATTTCTGGAGTGTGCACCGTGTTCGCGGAGGCCGAGGTGATCAATCACCTGACCCAGGGGGTCGCCGCGGCCGACATCATGTACGGTGCGATCGTCTCGCTCGTCGGGAAGTCGGTCCAGCTCCTGAAGCGGGTCAAGATGGAGCCGGAGGTCACCCTCATCGGCGGAATCATGCGCTTCCCGACCATGGTGAGCTCGGTGCAGGAGAGGATCGCGGTGGAAGTCAACGTCCCCGACGCAGACCTGGTGCAGTTCGTCGCCGCACTCGGCGCTGGCACCCTGGCCCAGCACCAGGTCCGCAGGTTCGCCGAACGGGCGATACCTGTCGCAGAGCGCGCGCCTTCGGGTAGCGCCCAAAGAGCTCGGTCCTGACTGCGGAGGATGCGCGACAGCCCGATGTCGTGGTCTACCCAAAACGACGCACTGAGAGGCACTGAGATGACCAGCCAGACCAGCCAGCCAACGTACGACGCACACGCCTACCGGAAGTATTTCGAGAACGACTTCACCTACCTCAACGGTTTCCGGCGAAACACCCATCGCTTCGCGGACGGGATTGCCATGCAGTCACCAGCCACGGGCGAGAGCTGGACGTATGCGCAGCTCGGCGACCGCGTTGACCGTCTGGCGACGGGCCTGGTTGGCGCAGGTGTAGAGCCAGGCGATGTCGTGACCTACCAGCTCTTCAATGGGCCGGAGTTCGCCCAGCTGTATCTCGCCACCCAGGCGTGCGGCGCGGTCGGCTCTCCGGTGAACTTCCGTCTCGCAGCTGGCGAGACGTCGTTCATTCTCGAGTCGAGCCGTCCGAAGGTGTTCGTCTACGACACCGAGCTGACCGGAATGGTCCAGGACGCCCTTGAACGATCGACCCACCAGCCGAGGCTCATCGTCGCGGTCGGCAACGATGTGCCTCTGCGGCCCAAGGCCGGGACAGAGTTGATCCGATTCGAGGAGCTTGTCGCGGACGTGATCAGCCTCCCCGAGCTACGCCGGACCGTCTGGGACGAGACCACCCGGCTGTACACGTCCGGCTCCACGGGCATGCCCAAGGGAGTGCCCCTGAACAGCATGATCGAGGTGCTCACCGCCCACGACGTGATCATGCATTTCCCGCTGTCCCCCGAGGACACGACGCTGAACATGACGCCGTGGTTCCATCGGGGCGGGCTGCACTCGGGTGGCCCCAACCCCGCCTTCTACGTCGGCGGGAAGGTGGTACCGATGCGCAGCTTCGACCCAGACCTGGCCCTCGACTATGTCGAGCAGTACAGCCTGACGTTCCTCATTGGCGCCCCCACCAATCTCGCCATGCTCGCGAAGGCTCAGCTGACACAGAAGCGGGACCTGTCCAGCCTGCGGGGCATCGTCACGATGGGCGCCCCGCTCGAACGCGAAGCAGCGCTGCTGTATCAGAAGGTGCTCACCCCCCGCATATTCAACGGATATGGAAGCACCGAGGGGTTCTGGAACACCTTCCTGCGGCCAGCGGACCTGCCCGAGATGGCCGGCAGCGCCGGGCGCGCCTGCACCGACGACGACGTTGCCGTAGTCAAGGTCTTCGACGACCGCCTGGCTGAGGCCCACGAGACCGTCGCAAAGGACGGCATGGAGGTTGGCGAGGTGATCATCCGGTCGCCAAAGTCCGCAAATGCGTATGTCAACTCACCGAGCCAGGAGAAGGAGAGATTCCACAACGGCTGGCTCTCCATCGGGGACCTGGCGACATGGGACGAGAGAGAGTTCGTCACCATCATCGGTCGTAAGGACGACATGGTGATCTCGGGTGGCGAAAACATCCACCCGGTCCAGGTCGAAGAGGCCCTCAGCGAGCATGCAGGGGTTGCCGATGCCCTGGTCGTCGGTGTGCCGGACGAGAAATGGGGGCAGGTCGTCGTGGCCTACGTCGTTCAGGCGGACTCTTCAATCACCGCAGACGGACTCGACGCCAGCTGCCGCGCCCATCCGATGCTCTCCCGGTTCAAGCGCCCGAGAGCCTACCGTTTCGTCAAGAGCATCCCGGTCTCGACGACCGGAAAGAAGCTGCACTACAAAGCAACCGAGAGCGCGCGCCAGGACCTTGCCGATGGCCTCTTCGTCTATCCCACCATGCCGAGTGTCGACGCGGTCGGTGTCGACGCGACGACGGGGCGGCACATCGGGACATGAGCAATGCCGTCCTCGAGGAACTCAGTGCCCGGAAGCTGCGGAGCCGAACCGAGAGTAGAAGCCCACCAGATACGACTGAGCGTCCAGGACGGTTCGTTCTCCCAGGTGGCGCTCGAGGACATGGCCCAGAAGCTTGGCTGCGGCCCCTGCGCCGCGCGCATCGGCCCGGGTGCAGACGCGCCCAATCCGGATCCCCTCCGTTTCGCGCAGAATCCGCAGGTAGGCAGCCGGTCCGGAGCTGTCCTCGATCCAGGTGTGCTCAGTGCCCGGTTCGGTGTCCCTGCCATCGAGGTCTGGATACGGGCATTGCTGCTGAACGACGAACACGTCGACTCTCAACCGCAGCAGCGAGTAGAGGGAGCCAGAGTCGAGCTCGTTGAACTGCCGGGAAGTCACATCGCCGATCCGGTGCGCGGTGCCTTCAGTCACCCACGACACCCTAGACCCGCACCTGTGATCAGCAAGCAGTCTCGAGTTTCAGCCTGCATCAGTCATCGCCGGTCAGCTGGCTGTCGCGGGGGCGCGTCCTTATCGGATTTGTGCCCGAGCCGGGAGTGCTTGATCCCGTAGAGAAGGTAGAAGACCAGCCATACCGCTACCCATATTCCGAAGATGGCGAAGGTGATCTTCGGCAGGCCAATGACGACGAGCAGCGAGAAGACAATCGAGGCGATCGGCACCCAGGGATAGAACGGGACGCGGAACCCACGAGGCAGGTCGGGGGCCGTGCGCCGCAGGATGATCACGGCCGCTGAGACCACGCAGAAGGCCGTCAACGTGCCGATGCTGGACAGGTCTGCGAGCTTTGACAATGAAACGAGGCCCGCCAGCAGGGCCACCACGATGGCCACGAAGATCGTGCCGTTGACCGGGGTGCGCGTTTTGTGGTTGATCTTCTGCAACAGCTTCGGCACCATGCCATCGCGAGACATCGCAAACAGGATGCGCGTCTGTCCGTACGGTGATCAGGGTGATGCTGAAGATGGAGATGATCGCGCCGGCCGCGATCACCGTGCCCGGCCAGGTCGAACCGGTGACGTCCTGCAGGATCTGGGCGAGTCCCGCATCCTGGCGACCAGCTGCCGGTCGAGAGCGTTTTCCTGGCTGGACGCGGCCCGGTTCTGCAACTCACTGTCCGAACGCGAGGGGTTGACGCCCGCGTACCAGCTCCATGCTGACGTTGAGGGTAGCGAGTGGGAGGCCTCCGCTGACGGGTACCGGCTGCCGACCGAGGCAGAGTGGGAGCACGCATGTCGTGCCGGAACGACCGGTGCGCGCTATGGCCAGCTCGACGAGATCGCCTGGTATCGCGGCAACTCCGATGAGCGGATTCACGACGTGGGCGGCAAGGAGCCCAACCCGTGGGGCCTGCACGACATGCTGGGCAACGTCTGGCAGTGGTGCTGGGACGTCTACGATGCCGAGGTCTACGCCACCTATCGGGTGCTACGTGGCGGTGGCTGGTATGACGAGCGCTGGAGCTGCCGGGCCTCGGTGCGGCGCCGCAGCCGCCCGACCTTCCAGATCGACGACGTCGGGCTCCGCATCGCGCGTTCCAGGCTGAGCTGACCGACCGCACTCCGAGAACCGTCGGAGCTAAGCAGGCTCTGGCTGCAGTGGATGACCCAGGAACATGGCAAGCCGGTCAACAGCTGACTTGACCGGGGCGCCATGGTCCTCTGCGATGCCAGGAGCCAGATCGGTGTCGATCGTCAGGCGCTTGCCGGTGACCTTTCGTCGCCAGGTGCCCACGTTGCGCTCTTCGAGGATGACGCTGCCGACGAACAGATCCAGGTCAGGTGGAAGCGGATGGCCTGCTACCGCAGGGAAGTTCAACTGCGGATAGGTGAGAAGCAGCTCGTCATACAGCGGCAGGAGATAAGCGGCCGGTGCCGTTCTCCGCAGTTTCGGCGCGGCAGGGTCGAACCATAGGGCCTGCCCGTCCACCTCCAGAGTGACCAGGCGGTCACCCGCGGTCGCTGTGGCGGTCCTCGCGTCGGCGACGGTCAGAGTGGACCACCGGGTGAAGTCCTTGAGGCTGGCAGGACCGTGACCGGCGAAGAAACGAACAGCCAGCTCGGTGAGTGCCTCGTCAGGCTCGTAGGTCAGACCGGGGGGCACACGCTCGTCCAGGCGACAAGCAAGGGGTGGGGACTGAACCGTCCCGGGTTTGATGCCGCTTCCTTCTTTGAGAAGGATGCACCTCATGCCGAAGAAGTACCCGAGCGAGCAGCGTGACCGCGCGACCCGAATGGTTCTGGATCGTCTGAAGGAGTACCCCTCGGTATGGGCAGCGGCCCAGGGTCTCGGCCCAAAGTTGGGTGTTGGGCCCGAGACCCTGCGTAAGTCGGTGGTGCAGGCACAGGTCGACCAGGGCCAGCGGCCTGGGTCGAGCAGCGAGGAGCTGGCTGAGATCAAGCGGTTGAGGGCTGAGAATCGTGACCTGAAGGAAGCCAACGAGATCCTGAAGGCGGCCTCGATTTTCTTCCCGAGGGAGCTCGACCCTCGCCGCCGGCCGCCGGTGCGGTTGCGGCGACTGCCACCCGGTGCGAGCGGGTCGGGAAGCCTGGCATGGGTGGGGGCAGGGTTGTCGTAAGGCATGACTCCTCCTGGTGCTTTTGTGCGTGCAGCTCTGCCAGGGTCTCCGTGGCAGAGCTGCAGCGGTGGGATTGCGTCGAACCGTAGGTTGCCCTGAGGAGGGCGGTATGCGGCGGCCCTTGGAAGAGGTGCGCGCTCGCGTCAGGGCGCAGGCGTCCTCGGCTCGGGCGGTACGGGCTGGAGGTGACATAGCGCTCCCTGAACTCCCTGCGCCGGCATGATCCGGATCAGGTATGGACGGTCGAGGCTGCGTCAGCCCCCTCTCAGCCCGGTGCGCCGGACTCCCGTGAAGGTCAGGCCCACCATAGCGGCACACCTACGAGCATTGGCAAACCGCTGCCGCCATCGCAGTGCCACAAGAGCCGGGGCATACTCGAGATCTTTCATGACCCCTAAGTCAAGACCTATCAACCCATGACCGGGCCGCCTTGGCCCAGAGACGAGATCTTGTGATGAATGCACACGCCTTTGGAGCCGAGGGCCGTGCGGCTGTCTATGACGCCATTGCCTTGCGTCGCGATGTACGGCGAGGGTTCACGATGGATCCGATCGATGACGCAGCTCTCCTGCGCATCCTTGGCGCGGCCCATCAGGCACCCAGCGTGGGCCTGAGCCAACCGTGGGACTTCCTCCTGCTGCGCGATGTCGAGCAACGCCAGCGCATCCAGGCGCTTGCCGGTCGCCAGCGCGACATCTTTGCCGGCTCCCTGCCGACCGGACGGACCTCCCTGTTCAACGGCACCGCTGTCGAGGCGATCTTGCAGACCCCCCTCAACATCGTGGTCACTTGCGATCCCGCTCGCGGCGGCCCCTTCACGATAGGGCGACACGCGGACCCGCGGATGACGTCGTTCTCGGCGGCCCTGGCCGTTCAGAACCTCTGGCTGGCCGCGCGAGCCGAGGGCATCGGGGTCGGGTGGGTCAGCTTCTTCGACCCGGACGAGCTGGTCCGCGAGCTTGACCTGCCGGCGTACCTCGAGGTCGTGGCATATCTGTGTGTTGGTCACGTCGAGCAGTTCCCGCCCGCGCCCGAGCTGGTCACCTCCGGATGGGCGCGGAGGCGACCTCTGGCCTGGGCTGTCCATGATGGAGCCTTCGGTGATCGTCGCCTTCCTGGAGGAGAGACCGTGTCCATGTTGACCGAAACCGTCGCGGCGATCACGCCGGCGTCCAGCGAAGCGATGGCTGCCGCCGATGAACGGCAGTCGACGCTCACCAAACCCCGCGGCTCCCTCGGCCCCCTCGAGAGTCTTGGCACCCGTCTGTGCGGCATGTATGGCGAGTGCCCGCCGCCGCTGCCGGAGCCGGTCGCCATCGCGGTGTTCGCGGGCGACCACGGCGTGTATGCGCAAGGTGTGTCGCCGTGGCCGCAGGAGGTCACGATGCAGATGGTGGGTAACTTCCTGGCCGGTGGAGCGGTGATCAACGCGTTCGGCCGACAGGTTGGCGCAGAGGTCACTGTGGTGGACATCGGTGTTGCGGGAGAGATGCCGCCGGCTCCGGGTCTGCTGTCGCGCAAGGTCGCCGAGGGCACGGCTGACATGACGCAGGGTCCGGCGATGACGCCAGCCGAGGTTCAGGCGGCCATCGAGGTGGGCATCGACGTGGCCAGGGACCATGTCGCACAGGGAAACCGGCTCCTGGTCACCGGCGACATGGGCATCGCCAACACCACCGCATCAGCGGCCCTGATCAGCGTCTTTACCGGTCTGGACGTGGCCGACGTCACCGGCCGTGGCACCGGAATCGACGACGCGATGCTGCAGCACAAAGTGTCGGTCATTGAGTCCGCTATCAGGCTCAACCGGCCCAGCGCCCAGGACCCGGTTGGGGCGCTGGCTGGTGTCGGCGGTTTCGAGCACGCGGGCGTAGTGGGCTATCTGCTTGCCGCTGCCGCACTTCGCACGCCTGTCATCCTCGACGGTGTCATCGCCTGCTCGGCGGCACTCGTGGCCCGGGCGATTGCGCCCCAGGCCACGGACTACTGGGTCGCTGGCCATCGTTCGGTCGAGCCCGGCGCCACCGTGGCCCTTGCCCACCTGGGTCTGGTGCCACTGGTGGACCTCGAGATGCGTCTGGGTGAGGGTTCGGGAGCGGCCCTGGCCGTGCCGATGGTCCAGGCTTCCGCACGCATCCTGCGTGAGGTCGCCACGTTCGACTCGGCCGGTGTCACCGACAAGGAATGACACCGTCATGTATAACCAGCACCTCTACTTCCGTTGGGATGATTCCGGCCCCCTGGGTCGACCTCGTCAACGAAGGCATCCGGCGGCTACGAGCCCTCGCGGTCCCCGGGTAGGAACCAGACCACCCGTCCCAACAACCACCGCGCGACCCCCCGGACACCTGGAACCGGCGCCCACCCGAGACGACACTCGGGCCACGTCACACCCCCATGACAAAATCAACACCACCCGCGACCTGCAGCCGCAACGACGCTCACCACGCGAGGCATGCAAGATCGAGGTTAGAGAATGGGCCCAAAACGGCATTCCGAATCAGCCGTACGGGTTTGACTTTCGGTCGGCCGCGGGATGGATCTCGGGCCAATGCTCGAATGAAAAGCACCATCCAGGGCTCAAGGTCCACCGGCGCTGGATATTGCCACCAGCTGAACAGGACGACGCCCATGACCGCCACTGTGAGGGCCGCGAGGATCGCAGCGGATGCAAGGACCTGCACGGCGTCCTCCGGCTTGACAGGGCTCCACCAATGGTCACGCAAACGCGCCCAAATCGGGCTAGAGCCATAGGCATCCAAGTCGGGTGGGCGTGGGTCTGCGCCTTTCCACTCCAGGCTGGCCGCGGCGTGATCGGCGTCCTCTTGGCGACGCTCCAGGAGGCAGGGCCCCGGCAAAGTCG
>DHJN01000164.1:0-401 GCA_002404345.1 Actinobacteria bacterium UBA4719
CGCTTGGCGTCGGCGATGCCGACCATCTGGAGCAGGGTGATCGCCCGCTTGCGTGCTTCCGCTTTGTCGGCCAGCTGATGCGTCTCGACCGACTCGGCGATCTGGTAGCCAACGCTGAACACCGGGTTCAGGGCTGTCATCGGCTCCTGGAAGATCATCGAGATGTCGTTGCCGCGGACCTGCTGCATCGCCGGCTCGGAGAGGGCCAGGAGGTCCTTGCCCCGAAATTTGATCTCCCCTCGCTTGACCGTCGCGTTTTTCTCGAGCAAACGCATGATCGTCAGCGCGCTCACGCTCTTCCCGCAGCCGGACTCTCCGACGAGGCCGACGGTCCGACCCGCGGGGATGGTCAGGTTGAGGCCGCGGACCGCCCGGACGATGCCGCCGTGGACCCTGAACTG
>DHJN01000164.1:563-4635 GCA_002404345.1 Actinobacteria bacterium UBA4719
CGGATTCCGTCGCCGACCAGGTTGATGCACAGCGCGGTGACCACCAATGCGATCGAAGGAAACGCAATCAGGTATGCCTGGCCTCGCAGCACCGACTCCTGGTAGTCGTTCAGCATGTTGCCCCAGCTGGGCTCGGGCGGCGGGATGCTGAGCCCAAGGAACCCGAGCGCCGCCTCCAGAAGGATGATTCCGCTGACACCAAGGGTGGCCGACACGATGATCGGCGCCAGCGAGTTGGGGACGATGTGGCGAAAGATGATCCGGTAGTCGGAGGCGCCCAGCGCGCGGGCGGCCTGAACGAACTCCGACTCCCTCAGGACCAGGAATTGGGCGCGCATGAGCCGCCCGATCTCAAACCAGCCTAAGAAGGCAATGACGAAGACAAGGACGTTGAGGCTCACCCCCCCGAAGGCGGCCGTGACCGCGATAACGACGAGGATGAAGGGCATGGCGATGATCACGTCCGTGAGACGCATCAGAGCGTTGTCGATCCAGCCGCCGTAATACCCCGCCAGCGCACCGAGAACGCCACCGATGATGATGTAGCCGAGCATCGCCAGGAGTCCGACGGTCAAAGAGACGCGGCCGCCGCGGATCAGGCGGGCCATCTCATCCTCGCCCAGTCCGTCGGTGCCCAGCAGATGGTCAGTCCAGGGGATCGTGATGTTCAGTCCCGCGGGCAGAGGGATCGTTCGAGCGTGGAACAGGAACGGCGCGCCGTAGGGATGCGTGTAGTCCTGCACCCGGTAGAGGTTGCCCTGGAACAGCGGGACGAGCACCGCCGCCAGGATGATGAGGCCCAGGATCACCAGGCTCACCGTCGCGACCCGATGGTGCAGGAAGCGCACCATCGCCAGCCGCCAGAACCCCAGCTCGCTGGCCTCCGCGACATCGGCGACGACGAGGTCTTCAGCGGCCACTGTGTGGCGCAGAGCGCTTTCCGCGTTAAGGGCGCCAGCAACCTTGGCTCCCCCGATCAAGGAGGTGAATCCAATGTTGGTGGGCTGGGAGCTTTTCTTGAGGGGCTGATCGGCCAACTTAGTACCGGATCCTGGGGTCGACGATCGCGTAGGCGATGTCGGCAAGGAGGTTGAAGAGCACCGTCAAGGCCGCGACCAGCATGACCACCCCGAGTATGACGGGGTAGTCACGGTCGACTGCGGCCTGGAACGCCAGCAGGCCCATGCCGGGCCAGCTGAAGATGCCCTCGGTGATGATGGCGCCGCTCACGAACTGTGGCGTCTGCAGCGCCACCAGGGTGACGATCGGAAGAATCGCGTTGCGCAGCGCGTGCTTGTAATTTACGGTTCGCGCTGCCAGTCCTTTGGCCTTGGCTGTGCGTACATAATCCTGGTGGAGCACCTCGAGCATGCTCGCGCGCATGAAGCGGCTGAAGCCGGCGATGCTCAGGATCGAGAGCGATATCACCGGGAGCACCATGTGCCAGACGAGGTCGCCCAGGTCGGTGGTCGACGCGTTCGTATGCATGCCGAACAGGGGGAAGTAGAAAGCCCCGCCCGTCAGGTGCCGAAGCCATACCGCTCCGGCCAGGAGCAGGAAGATGCCGAGCACGAAACTGGGCATGGATATCCCCACGTAGCTCACCACAGACGTGGTCATATCGGTCTTGGAGTACTGATGGGTGGCGGCGAACACGCCCAGCGGGATGGCGATCAGCAGCGAAACGATCAGCGATACTCCGAGCAGCAGGACCGAGTTCGGCACCCGCTCCATGAGCAGCTTGGAGACCGGCTGGTCGCTGATGTAGGAATCGCCAAGGCTGCCATGAACCAGGGCGTTGAGGTAGGCCGGATACTGCGCATACCAGGGTTGGTCGAGGCCGAGATTATGCAGCCGGCGCACGATCAGGTCGCGGTGCGCGCGTGGGTTCTCGCCGGCTGTGAACGGGGGACCCGGGGTGAGGCGCGTGAGAGCGAAAAAGGCGGCTGACATGAACAGCAGCAGCAAAATGCCTATGAGGATTCGCCTGATGACGTAGAACGTCACACCCTCATCCTACCTTCGCCGGCTCCAAAAGCCCACTATCAGTTTGAGGGAGGCGGCATTAGCCGCCTCCCTCAGCGATCTAACTAACTACTTGGGGCTGACCAAGCTCCACTGGGCGAAGACCTGCACGTTGCGGTCCTGGTCCGCGTAGTTGAGGCTGCCACCGTTACCGGTGACCACTCCCGCTACTCCGTTGAATCCCATCCCGACGTTGTCGGCCCACAGCATGTAGGACACGACGTTGTCGCCAAGGATGTGCTCGATCGTGGCGAAGTCCGCCTTGCGAGCCGCGAATGTGTCGGCTGCGGTCGCCTTCAGGTCCGTCCGCTCGGCGTCGATCGCCGCGTCCAGAGCTGGGTTCTGGTAGCCGGTCCAGTTGCTGCCGTTGGAGTTGACCTCGGGCGCGATCTGCTTGCCCGAGAAGATGGTGTAGTCGTCAGGGTCGAGCGCGAGTCCGAAGCCGGCCAATGCCAGGTCGAAGTTGCCCGCCATGATCGGCGCGTAGAAGACCTTGAAGTCGGTCGGCGTCGGCACAAGGTCCATGCCGAGGTTGGTGCGAAGCTGGTCAGACATGATCTGAACCGCCTTCACACGCTGAGGCTTGTCGGCGCGAACGTAGAACTTGGCCGAGAACCTCTGACCGTTCTTGACTCGAATGCCGTCGGAGCCGAGGGTCCAGCCCGCGGCGTCCATCAGGCCCTTGGCCTTGGCGATGTCCTGCGCGTATTTGACGACTGCGCTGTCGTCGTAGTAGGCAGAGGCCGGCACGATGTCGCCCCACAGCGGGGTGCCGTGGCCGTCGGTGGCGGCCTTGACGATCGCGTTCTTGTCGAGGGCGTAGGCGAATGCCCGGCGGACGTTGACGTCACCGAACAGGGTGGCCTTCGACTTGTTGACCCACGTCGCCCGGTCGTTGAACCGGACGTCGTAGTAAGCGAGGTCGGGGTACTCGAAGCTCTGGACTCCCGTCGCGGCCTTGACGGTGTCAATGGCGGCGCCGGTGATCTCGGGGTCCCAGTTGACGTCACCTGCGATGACAGCCTGGGCGGCTGCTGTCGCGTTGGTGATGATCTTCTCGACGACGGCGGCAAAGTGCGGCTTGCCGAGGTAGTAGTTGGGGTTGGCCTTGAGGTCGATCTCCGAGCCGGTGACGCGCTTGTCAAACAGGAAAGGCCCACCGGTAACCGTCGGGTGGTCCTGCTCGAACGTGCGCATCTTGGTCACGTCGACCGCGCCGTACACCGAGGCCGGCGCAACGAAGCCGGTGAGGTTGTTGGCGAAGAACGGCGCAAACGGAGCCGACAGCGTGTATACGATGGTGCTCGCGTCCGGAGCCGAGACGCCGGTCACCGGGTCGGTCAGAAGGCTCCAGTCGAACGCGGCGTCGGTGTCGAGCTTGGAGTTCGCCTCTATCTGAACCGTCTTCACCACGTCGGCTGACGTGATCGGCGTGCCGTCACTCCACTTGGCGTCGGTCCGGATCTTCACAGTCCACGTCTTCAGGTCAGCGGAGACCGTGGGCGGGCCGGTGGCGAGGTCGGGGACGATCGCGAGGTTCTTGTCCGCCTGGTAAAGGTTCGGGAACATGAACTGGAAGGCCCTTACCGAGGGGACGTCGCCGGCTTCGAACGGGTTCAGGGTGGCGGCGTCGGCGTCGAGGGCGTAGACGAGCGTGCCGCCCTCCTTGATGGTCGAGCTGCTCCCACCGCCACCACCACACGCGGCGATCACGAACAGCCCTACGCACGCGAGCGCGAGCGCCCGGACACGAGTAACAACCTGCATACGCGTCTTACCTCTCTTCACGATCCTGCTGACTTCTTCCCGGAATCGCTTGAGTTTCGGGGCGAGAGTGCGCCGGCAGCAGGTCTTACTCACACACAGCCTCTTCGGCCTAAGACGAATTGTCTGGCTCCCCACCAGTAAGTGTCAAGTATGGGCTATCCCGGACGGGAACGCCCGTTCGGATGACGCCTATCTCGGGGCAATGTAGATCTGGGTTGGAAACAAAGCGCCAGGCCATTCGTCAATCGAGGTCGGGGGGATGCCTGTGACATATGGCTGG
>DHJN01000237.1:0-8301 GCA_002404345.1 Actinobacteria bacterium UBA4719
TGGTCGCCTATACCCGCCAGAACAGTGACGGCAGCGTTCAGCTGCTGCAGATCGAGGGCGACCCCGACAGTCCTGTCAACGAGGGCCGCCTCTGTCCGAAAGGGGCCACGGCGATGCAGCTAGCGGTTTCGCCTCGCCGCGTCGAATCACCGCAGTACCGCGCTCCCGGGGCGACCGGCTGGACAAACGTCTCGTGGGATTTCGTCCTGGGCAAGATCGCCCAGAACATCAAGGCGTCGCGCGACGCCACCTTCGTGACCACGGACGGAAACGGCAACACCGTCAACCGCTGCGAGGGCATCGCCTTCGCGGGCGGCGCCGCGTTCAGCTCAGAAGAGGGCTACTTCGCCACCAAGCTGATGCGCGGCCTGGGACTGGTACACCTAGAACAACAGGCCAGGGTTTGACACGGCCCCACGGTGGTCAGTTTGGCCGCCACATTCGGAAGGGGAGCGATGACAAACCACTGGCGCGACATCAAGAACACTGACCTCATCCTCATCAACGGCGCCAACCCCGCCGAGGCGCACCCGGTCGGCTTTCAATGGTTCATGCGCGCGAAGCTCGATCGCGGCGCCAAGATCATCCACGCCGACCCCCGCTTCACCCGTACCTCGGCGGTCGCAGACATGTATCTGCGCATACGTACGGGCAGTGACGTGGCGTACTTCGGCGGCCTCATCAACCACGTCATGCAGAACAACCTCTTCCACGACGAGTACGTGCGCAATTACACAAATGCGTCATTCATCGTCAAGCAGGGGTTTGATTTCAAGGACGGGCTCTTCTCGGGTTACGACCCCGCCAAGCGCACATACGACATCAGCAGCTGGAGCTACGAGGTCGGCACCAACGGATTCGCCAAGCGTGACATGACCCTCCAGCACGAGCGGTCGGTCTTCCAGCTCATGAAGGCGCACTACTCGCGCTATACGCCGGATATCGTGTCGAGCATCACGGGAATCCCGGTCGACGAATTCAACCAGGTCGCGGACCTGGTCGGCCAGATGGGGAAGCCGGACAAGGTAATGACCATCGTCTACGCAGTCGGCTTGACGCACCACACCACCGGTGGACAGCTCATCCGCTCGGGCTCCGTCCTCCAACTTCTGCTGGGCAACATGGGCCGGCCGGGGGGCGGCATGAACGCAGAGCGTGGCCACGCCAACATCCAGGGCAACACCGACCATGCCATCTCGTGGGAGATCCTTCCCGGATACCTGAAGATCCCAGCGCCCGGCCAGAAGAACCTGGACGACTACGTGGCCCAGAGCGCACCCAAGAAGTCGGATCCCAACTCATGGAACTTCTTCGGCACGAACTACCGCAAGTTCATTGTCAGCACGCTCAAGGCGTGGTACGGCGAAGCCGCGACCAAGGCCAACGAGTTCGCGTTCGATTATGTGCCCAAGCCGGGACAGAACTCGTCGTGGATGTCGATCTTCGACCAGGCGCTGAAGGGAAAGATGGAGGGCCTGATCCTGTCGGGCATGACCGCCGCCAGCATCGGCCCGGATTCCAACCAGGTGCAGCAGGCCCTCTCCAAGCTCAAATGGCTGGTGGTCATGGACCCGCTGCCGACGACCAGCTCAGAGTTCTGGCACGCGCCCGGGACCGATGCAAGCCAGGTCAAGACCGAAGTCTTCATGATCCCGACCACTCACTGGATCGAGAAGGACGGCTCATTCGTCAACAGCGGCCGCTGGTCGCAGTGGAAGGACCAGGTGCTTCCGCCCCATGGCCAGGCGAGGCACGACCACTGGGTCCTGAGCGACATCTTCAACCGGGTGAAGGCTCTATACCAGCAGCAGGGAGGGAAATTCCCCGACCCGATCATGCACTTGACCTTCGACTACAAAGACCCGCTGAAGCCGGAGCTGGACGAGATCGCCAAGGAGATCAACGGCAAGGATCTGTCGACGGGCGGGCAGATGACCAGCTTCGCCAAGCTGAAGGACGACGGCACGACCACCACCGGCGGACTGGATCTACACCGGCAGCTACCTGGACTCTGGGAACCTCATGAAGCGTCGTAGCGGCATCCAGGACCCCGCGACGAACGACCCCACGGGCATGGGTTTCTACTCCAACTGGGCATGGAGTTGGCCGCTGAACCGTCGCGTGCTCTACAACCGGGCCTCCGCGGATCTCGACGGCAAGCCGTGGGATTCCGCACGGCCTGGGATCACCTGGAACGGGACCAAGTGGGTCGGCGACGTGCCCGACTACCCGCCGACGATGGACCCCCATGATCCCAAGGCATGGCTGCCCTTCATCATGACCGGCGAGGGTGTCGGCCGGCTCTTCAGCAACGGGATGATCGACGGTCCGTTTCCCGAGCATTACGAGCCGGTCGAGTCGCCGGTGGCCAACCCGCTCCACGCCGATGTCTCGGCATCGCCGGTAGCCTTCCTTTACGACCAGGCTGCAGGGCGGCCGAGCCGCTTCGGAACCCCAAAGGAGTTCCCGTACATCGCCACCAGCTACCGGCTCACGGAGCATGAGCACTACGTCACCCAGCATGTGCCGCACCTGGTGCAGCTGCAGCCAGAGCCCTTCGTCGAGTTGCCATGGGAGCTGGCCCAGGAAAAGAGCATCAAAACGGGGGACAAGGTCCGCGTCTCCTCCAAGCGTGGCAAGGTGGAGGTCCTGGCCGTGGTGACCAAACGACTCGGCCCGCTGACGGTCGCCGGGCAGAAGGTGTACCAGATTGGCATCCCAATCCACTGGGGTTACGTCGGCATTGCCGCCGATCGCGATCCAAGCCACGGCAGGTACTGGCTGGCCAACGCGCTCACGCCTTTCGTCGGCGATGCCAACTCGCGCACGCCCGAGTTCAAAGCCTTCCTCGTCAACCTGGAGAAGATGTGATGGCACAGGCTGCCGTCGCCGCCGGGCTGTGGACGGAACGTCGTCGCCGGACCGCCGAGCTGCGGCGCCGACACATATTCGCGCGCGAGCTGCTGGACTTCTACGGCGCCCTTCTCGCCGTCCAGCAGGATGCGTTTGACGACGCCAGGTCGGCCTCTCCACCAGTTGCAGGACTAATCGCATATGTTGCCGAGATGGTGGTGCCGGGCGTGGGTGGACGTGAGCGTCTCCGCCGGTCCCGTGAAGCTGCGCGACGCAGTGGCGCATCGCCTCGAGACTACCGACCCTCGCGACTTCGTCGCCGCCTGGATTCGGGGCGAAGACCAGGCCATGGTCGACCGTTACCTCGCGCGGGCGTCTGTTGGTCCGATTCTGGAAGCGTTGGGGCCCGAGGCAGCGGCATCCTGTATCGGAGTGCGCGACCAGCGCCACTGCCCGAGCTGTGGAGGACCTCCCCAGCTCAGCTACTTCGCCCTCCCCGGTGAAGACCTCGCCGCCGGCGGCCGTGTGCTCCTCTGCGCGCGCTGTCACGACAGTTGGGGTTATGCCCGAATGACATGCCCTGGTTGCGGCGAGGACGCGAGCTCACGCCTCCCGATCTTCAATGAAGAAGGGACGACGTCCGGTGAGCGCGGGAGCGTCGTGCGCGGACTGCAAGGCAGGCTCGACCTGGGCGTTGCCGGGCACAAGGCCGTCTTCCCCAACATTAGGATCGAAGCGTGCGACACGTGCCGGCACTATCTGCTCAACATCGATCTCGCGGCGGACCTGGCGGCCGTCCCTGTCGTCGATGAATTGGCGGCCCTCCCACTCGACCTCTACGCGAGGGAACAGGGCTTCTCAAAGATCACGCCCAACCTGATGGGATTCTGAGCGATGGCAACCACGATCAAGCCCGGCGAGTCGTACGGCTTTTTCACCGACACCAGCATCTGCATCGGATGCAAGGCCTGCGAGGTGGCATGCAAGGAGTGGAACCAGCTCGAGGGCCACGACGGCAAGTTCCTCGCCGACAGCTTCGACAACACGGGCCAGCTCGACGACCAGAACTGGCGCCATGTGAAGTTCATCGACAACGTGCCCGACCAGACGGTCGATGCCGGCAACGGCAAGGCCTGGCTGATGATGTCCGACGTCTGCAAGCACTGCAAGCACGCGAGCTGCATGGACGTCTGCCCGACGGGGGCCATCATCCGCACCGAGTTCAACACCGTCTTCATCCAGCAGGACGCTTGCAACGGCTGCCGGAACTGCATCGCGGCCTGCCCGTACAGCGTCATCTCAATCAATCAAAAGACGGGTACGGCGCACAAGTGCACCCTTTGCTACGACCGCCTTCAGGGCGGCCTGGAACCCGCCTGCTCCAAAGCATGCCCCACTCAGTCCATCCAGTTCGGGCCGCTTGCCGACCTCCAGAAGGCAGCCGACGTCCGCCTCGCCGCGCTTCACTCTCAGGGAGTCACGCAGGCCGAGCTGTACGGTCGCGACGACAAGGTTTACGGAGGGCTGAACGCCTTCTTCCTGCTCATGGACAAGCCAGAGGCCTATGGGCTCCCGAACGCCGACAATGCCGGGCTGCCCAGCCGCAACAACGTGGGTGGGTACATCGGAGCGCTCGTAACCGCCGTGCTCGGCGTGATCGCGGGCATCGTCGCCTTCAGGCGGCGAGGAACATCCTGATGTACCTCGCTGCGGAGCACTTCGTGCGAGCGCCGGGGTGGACGTGGTACATCCTCGGCTACTTCTTCTTCGCAGGTCTCAGCGGCGGCTCTTATGCGCTCGCGACGCTTCTGCGCCTGGTTGGCGATGCGCGTGACGAAGCTGCGGCGAGGATCGGCTTCTACGTGAGCTTCCTGACGCTACTCGTCTGTCCGGTGCTACTGACCGCCGACCTCGGAGTCTGGACGAGGTTCTGGCACATGCTGGTCAATGTCACACCCGGCGACTCCAGCCTCAACTTCACGTACGGGTCGCCAATGTCGGTTGGCGTATGGGCGCTGTTCGTCTTCGGCTTGTTCACAACAGTGTCTGCCTTGGAGGCGTTCGTGCTCGACAGACGCGCGCGCAGCACCTCCTCAGACGGGCCCGCCCGACCGCTGGGCGGCGTCTTGGGCCGCGGCTTCAACATCGCCGGCGGCATCCTCGCCCTGTTCTTCGCCTCCTATACAGGTGTCCTCCTCAGCGTCAGCAACCAGCCGATCTGGAGCGACACGTGGATGCTTGGCGGACTGTTTCTCGCCTCCGGTCTGAGCGGCTCGGCGGCCCTGATTACGCTCCTCACGCGATATCGCGCAGATGCCGTGTTCAGCCTTGGTCGCCTCCACGAGGCGGACGGGTACTTCTCGATCCTGGAGCTCGTCCTGCTGGTGGCGTTCTTCGTGACGATCGCCGCGGCTGGGACCGCCGGGAGGACTCTGCCGTGGCTGCCTTTGTGGGTGCTCGCGCTCGCGGGCATCGGGTCGTCACTGGTGGCGGCGCGGGGACATATGCGTATCCGTCCCAGCGGCGGCTCGGCGGTCATCGCCCGCGCAGGTACCGACACACTGGTCGTATCTCTCCTCGTGCTGGTTGGGGTACTCGCGCTGCGCGCGGCGGTGATCTTCAGTGCCCAGTAGCGCGCCGCCCAGCTCGGATCAAGTCCTGGCAGCGCTGGCGGCGATCCAGGATCCGGACCTCGGTCGTGACGTGGTCAGCCTCGGCATGATCAAGGACCTGGTCGTTGGGGGCGATGGCCGCGTGAGCTTCACGTTTGAGCTGACGACCCCGGCGTGCCCGGTTCGAGATCGCTTTCAAACCGCTGCGCGCAAGCTGGTCGGTGACCTTCCGGGCGTTACCGCGGTCGATCTGAAGATGACCGCGAACGTGCGCTCGGCTTTTGCCGGGCGGCCGCGGAGCCAGATCATCCCCGGGGTCAAGCAGGCGATCGCGGTCGCCTCTGGGAAGGGCGGGGTGGGCAAATCCACGGTGGCCATCAACCTGGCCTGTGCCTTGGGCATCAGCGGTGCCAGGGTCGGGCTACTGGACGCGGACATCTACGGCCCTTCGATACCCGGGATGATGGGCGTCCAGGGCGAGCCGAAGGTGGTGGACCAGAAGCTGGTGCCGCTCGAAGCCTTCGGCATCAAGCTCATGTCGATCGGCTTCCTGGCGGGCGCCGACAAGGCCATGGTCTGGCGCGGGCCCATGGTCTCGCGGGCGATCGAGCAGATGCTCACCGACGTTCACTGGGGCGACCTCGACTACCTCGTCATCGATCTACCACCAGGGACCGGCGACGCCTCGTTGACACTGGCGCAAGCGGTGCCTCTGAGCGGCGTCGCGATCGTCTGCACGCCTCAGGCTGCCGCGCTCAATATCGCGGTCAAAGCGCTGCAGATGTTTCGTGGCCTTAACGTCGCCCCGCTGGGCCTCGTGGAGAACATGAGCTGGTTCGTCTGCGGCCGATGCAGCGAGGAGCATCACATCTTCGACCACGGCGGAGCCGAGCGTGCCGCCCAGCGGCTGGGCGTCCCTTACCTTGGCGGCATCCCGCTGGAGAAGGCGATCCGCGAGGAGGCCGATCTGGGCGCCCCGGTGGTCGTCTCGCGTCCGGACACCGCCGGCGCCAAAGCATTCCGCGACGTTGCTTCCGCGATCGCCGCGCGGGTCTCCGTGCAGAGCTTTCGCCAGCTGCCGGTGATCAACGTTCGTTAGGCGCTGCCGGGGTCTCCGCCTCCAACTCCTGGCGAACTTCTTGAATGTAGGCGGCGACAGCTCCCTGATCCAGACCGGGTTTAGCGATCCGCATGCGCTCGGCCGCGACCCCGGCCATGAAGCATGAGAGCGGAGCGAATCGGCGTTCACGGGTGTGTGCCGCAACCCGCGCGAGCTCGAGCAACTCCAGTGCAACCCTGGGATCGAGCGAGGGCGCTTCGATCGACGCCTTTCGACGGTGCGCTGCTGCCACCCAACGTCTGCCTAGCTCTTCAAAGAATTGATTCATGACTCACCTATAGCTTGCGGCCGGGGCCGCTCTCGCGGGTAGCTACCATTTCTCTGGGCTGCGCTAATGGAGAGGCGCAGGGAGGCGGACCTGGACCTTTCCGTTCTCCTCGCGAACCAGGAACGCGGGCTGGTCAAAGGTGGCCGGCCCGTCCTTAACAGCGCCGTCGGTGACGCAGAACCGGGAACTGTGCCAGGGACACGTCACGATGTCGCCTTCGAGCTTGCCTTCGTCAAGCGGGCCGCCGGCGTGGGAACAGGTCGCGGCGATGGCGTTGANNCGACCATGCCCAGGATGCCGATGATAAGCGCGAACGTCCCGATCAACGGGGGAACGACGCGGAAGAATATTGCCAGCCAGTCGGCCAGGAACATCACCGTGAACCCACCGAGAGGAACTGCGGTCACGGCGGGATGGAGCGGATGGCCAAGTGGCTTGGTGCCGTGAAGAAGACTCTTGAGTCCCTGCCCTGGGCCGGCGAGAGCCTTGTAGAACGCCAGGATCGCGCCCTGCACGACTTTCGCGGGACGGTCGAGCCAGGCCGCGCTGTCTATCCACCTGTCGAGGGCGGAGCGGTTGAGTTCGATGCCCTCGGGGGATTGGGCGACCACGCGCTTGTGTTTGTCCGTCATACCGAAACATTAGATCGAGGATCCACTGCAAAGTGCATACCCTCGGAGGTAACAGAAATCGCAGCGGCGTAACCCAGAGCGGTAATATTGCACATGAGACCAAATGCTCTGGTCACGAAGTGGAGAATCGAAATGCGCAACCTGGTTATCGCCCTGCTGGGCCTATTCGTTCTCGCGGCCTGCGGTGGGGGAGGTGCTGCCATTAGCTCGGCGTCCCCGACAGCAACCATCAGCTTCACCATGGGTGCACAGAACGGCAGCGGGGTGGCCGGCACCGGCCAGGTTATCAAGGGCACCGGCTCGTTCGTAGTCACGATCAAGCTGACCGGCCTGGCGCCCAACTCGAGCCATGTTTCTCACGTGCATACCGGTGGATGCGCCAAGCCGGGTGGCATCGCATATGCGCTACAAGAGGTCATTGCCGACTCTTCCGGAGCCGCCACGGTGACGAGCACCGTGATGGTGGACTACTCGGTTCCAACGGGCGGTTGGTACGTCAACGTCCACCACGGTCCAGACCTCAGCGTCCCCGCCAATGGACCGAGCATCTCATGCGGAGATTTGCCGACCGCCTGATCTGATGGCAGAGGCCGACCCAGCCCAGCGATGTTCAGGACCACTTGTGGTCGGCGTCTAGCGAGCAGGTTTCCGTTCAGCAACGCCGGTGGCAAACCGTGCTAATTGGTGCTACTCAGCGGCACTCGGCGAACTTGAGCTGTCATTTCTGAACGGGATTCATCGATCTGTTAACCGCAAGGTCATGTAGTAGTTCATGTAGTAATTGGAGCCACCTTGGTGGATGAATGAGCCATGAAG
>DHJN01000237.1:8352-11223 GCA_002404345.1 Actinobacteria bacterium UBA4719
GGGCCCCCGACCAATTTCTGAATACGAATCCTGTCATCCTCGACTGTCCCGGTAGTCGCCGGGTCACAGCCGGGTCACAATTTCCCCAAGAAGTACCAGAGTCGGGCATCCCCGAGGCGTACCTGCCGCTTGACGCATGGCGCGTGGCTGAGTTCAGAATTCAAGCTTCAATGCTTCGCGACTACCAGGCCTGGCACGATCAGTACGACGACCCAAATAGCGCTCTTGCAGAACGCCTACGGATTGTTCAGCGGCGACTGGACGAGCTGCTGACAATTCGCCCTCCTGGTCCAATCCGGCTCATCAGCATGTGTGCGGGCCAAGGGCGCGATGTCTTTGGGGTGATACCGAGACACCAGCGCCGATTAGACGTGACGGGCGCACTTGTCGAACTCGACACGGCGAACGTCCGGAAGGCGCGCGAGTTGGCCGCTCACCATGGGCTGACCTCATTGGTAGTCGTCGCGGGAGATGCCGCTCTTAGCGACGTCTACGAACAGTACGTTCCGGCCGACCTTGTCTTGGCGTGCGGAATTTTTGGCAACGTGTCCGATGCCGACGTTGAGAACACGTTGCACACGGTTTCAATGCTCTGTAAGCCGGGAGCCGCGATCATCTGGACGCGCCATCGTCGTGAGCCGGACCTAAACCGTCAAATTCTTGGCTGGCTGGTCGAGAGCGGGTTCGAACAGCTGAGTTTCGACGCCCCTGAAAACGCATCCCTGTCTGGGATCGGTACAGCAAGATTGATCGGTAGCCCACTCGCATGGCGAAACCACCACAGGTTCTTCACCTTCGTTCGCTGAACTCCGATTGGACAAGTCTCGGGATCTGCCGCCTTGTCTCAGCGGATGCAAGCGCTAAGCGGCGGATCTTGATATGTGGAGGTCATCCCAGTCAGCCCGGCGTTCTACGGTCCTCGCAAACCGACCGACCGTCTCAGAAGACGACGAGTCGGGCCGCGAGCTTCCTGCGCTCGCTCACCGACCCCGAGCTCGACAGATCCCCGATCCACGGGATAGCAGGCCGAGAGATGTCAGTCGGCCAATTCATCGGCGCTTTCAGCAAGCACATGCGCGACCACCTCGTAACAATGAAAACCACCGTCGCAAGATAGAGTCGTCTGGTTAAGGCTCGCCGAGGCGTGGCATGTCCTTTCCCTTTGGACGCCACGAGCGGAGTGCTTGGGTTAAGTGACAGTCACGCCCCCGTCGACGACGATCGTCTGGCCCGTTACGTAGGAGGCAGCGTCGCTCGCCAGGAAAATCAGCGCGGACGCCAGCTCGACGGGCTCACCCATGCGGGACAGCAGAACGCGCGGCATCTGCGAGTCCACGTAGCTCTGGGGATATTGCGCGGACATCTCGCTCGGGAAGAATCCAGGCGCGAGCGCGTTGACTCGAATTCCTTTTCGGCCCGACCATTGTTGAGCCAGATCCCGGGTGAGGCCTATCAGCCCGGCTTTGCTCGCCGCGTAAGCAGCCTGCGGCAGCCCGGCGGTCGTGAGGCCGAGGATGCTGCTGACATTCACTATCGAGCTTCCCGGTTTCATCACGCGACCGCATTCTTGCGCCATCCAGTAGCAGCCGTTCAAGTTGACGTCGATGACCTCGCGGAACTGTTCCGGTGTCTCCCGCGTGGCAGGGAAAGCGGTTCCTTTGCCTGCATTGTTGACCAGGATGTCGACGCGGCCGAATTGCTTGATGGCGGTGCTGACGAGGCGGTGGCAATCCTCAGGAATTGACACATCGCACTGCACGACCGCGGCAGTACCGCCGGCATCGGTTATCGAGCGCTGCACCTCCTGCAGCTTCTCCACCCTCCGAGCTCCGAGAACTACTGTCGCGCCAACCTCAGCCAGCGCCTGCGCAAATGCCACGCCGAGCCCGGATGACGCACCGGTGACAATCGCCACCCGGCCGTTGAGGCGAAATCGGCCTAGGATTCCGGTCGGCGCCTGGTCAGAATTCCCCAACAGCCACCTCTAATCAACACCGTGAGCCGTCCGGCCAGAGATTGAGTGCCGGGCTAAGGAGAGGGTAATGCTTAAACGATTGGACCATGTGGGAGTGATCGTTGACGACCTCGACGAGGCTTCTCGATTTCTGGCTGGAATGGGCATGCAACACGACCGGGACATCGAGATCCCAGGCCGCTTGAAGGCGTCCTTTTATTCCTGCGGAGACGCCAAGGTGGAGGTGATCGAGATCATTGAACCCGGAGAGCGAGCTGAGCGCTTGCGCTCAGAAAAGGCGCGCATCGAGCATATTGCGCTAGAGGTGGACGATCTCGCGACGACTGTGCTGGCGCTGGAGGGGCTGGGCGTGAGAACTCAGACACCAGATCCGATCCGTGTCGGCCCGAATCTCAATTTCTGGACCGTGGCCGACACGTGCGATGGTGTCGTCTATCAATTGTTACAGCGCCAGCCTGCTGGATAGGCGGGGAACTAGACCGGCTCGACGGCGACCGCAACTTCGGCTGCGCGCGCACCGGCGTCTAAGCGGCGCCGATCCGAACCGCGCATGGCCGAGGCCACGCCGGCGGGCGCGCTAATGGCTTCCGGAGACCTGATCAAAATGGCGGCGATGGGTCCTTACGAGGTCCAGAACCCCTCCCCGGAGCTGCCAAGTACCGAGCGGGAACTTGGCCCGGCCCAGTTCGGCCTGCCCCGGGCTCGCCTGTGGGGTTCAGAAACTCCGTCGAGTTCGATTTCGGACCTCAGCGCTGCCTGCTCATCGTTCTGGCCGCAAGGACCTTCGCCCAAGTCGTGTAGCAACGCGTGTAGCAACCCGGGCGGCACCCACCGGCACGTAGCGGCACCTGGCGGACTGAAGCCGCGGACGCCGTGAACTCAAACGGCCTCTGGCG
>DHJN01000237.1:11351-17295 GCA_002404345.1 Actinobacteria bacterium UBA4719
CCCGGGCCCCCGACCAATTTTTGTATTGAAAATCGACCATTTTGGCTGTGGTCTGGAACGCCGGAGATCACAGGGAGGTCACAGATTTCCAAGCGTATGGCATTATGTATGGCGTGAAACGGACCACAATTTACTTGCCAGAAGACTTGAAGAGCAGCCTTGCCCGGGCCGCCCACGAAGCAGGCCGGACGGAGGCGGACCTGATTCGCGAGGGAGTCGAGCGTCTACTCCAATCGCGCCACGCCCAGCCCAGACTTCCGTTGTTCACGAGTGGCAGACCTGATCTTGCCGAGAAGGTTGATGAGCTGCTGGCTGGTTTCGGCGAGGTGTGATCCTTCTCGACACAAGTGGTTTACTGGCCGCAATTGATGGCAGCCAGCACCTGCACGCTGAAGCCGCCGCAGCCCTCCGCCAAGCCAGCGCACCACTGCTCTTGTCGCCTTTCGTGCTGGCCGAGCTCGACTACCTGCTGGCCACCAGGGTTGGCGTTCGCGCCCAACGTGCAATGCTGGACGAAGTCGCCCGAGGCGCCTAATCGGCTGGAGACTTTCACCGGAGCGGACGTAGGTTTAGCCGCTGTGATCCTGAGGCGCTATCCGAATCTCGAAATCGGTCTTGCCGACGCATCGATCGTGGTTCTCGCTGAGCGCTATGCCGTCTGGGATGTGCTCACGCTGGATCACCGCCATTTCCACGCCCTACGGGGTCCGGGACGTCAGCGTTTTCGTCTTCTGCCGTCGGCCTGAGCACCGTGGAACCGCGCGTGCCCTCGCGCGCGAGGCTCTCCTAGAATAGTGGCCCGCTTCCTCCCATTTGGCGGCCACTTCGCGGAGATGCCCTGACAACGACGCAGCCCAGTAGCACCGCCTTGACACTAGCGCTGAGGGTCAGCGGGCTTCGCGTTGCCTATGGTCCGATCATCGCCGTTGACGGTATTGACCTCGAGGTTCGCGTTGGGGAGATCTATGGACTGCTGGGTCCCAACGGTGCGGGCAAGACCAGCGCGCTAAGCGCCATCGAAGGACTGCTGCGTCCCACGGCGGGAGACATAGTGATCGGAGAGATCGACGCCCGCGCTCACCCGCTACAAGCCAAGGCCCAGCTCGGAGTCCAACTGCAGGCTACGAGCTTTCACTCAAGTCTCACGCTGGTTGAGATCGTGCGACTGTACGCCGGCCTGTACGGCGTCACGCTCTCTTCGTCGCAGATACGCGAACTCTTGGGAGAAATCAATCTGCAGAACGAAGCGTCCAAGCGCTTTCGCGAGTTATCGGGGGGTCAGCAGCAACGATTCTCACTGCTGATCGCGACCATCCATGATCCCGCGCTGGTGCTGCTCGACGAGCCCACCGCGGGGCTCGACCCGCAAGGCCGGCGCCAGCTCTGGGACCGGATCGAGCGCTTTCGCAAGGAGGGGCGCAGCATCCTTCTCACGACACACTCGATGGAGGAGGCGCAGGCAGTTTGTGATCGCATTGCCATCATGGATCACGGCAAGATACTGACGGTAGGCACGCCCGCGGCTCTGATTGCGGCGCATCGCGATGACCCTAAAGTCCGCCAGGCAGCCCACGGCGAGGTCACTCTAGAGGACGTCTTCATCGCGCTAACCGGACGGGAATTGCGTGACTGACGACATAACGGTTCCCCAGCGTCGCTCGGTGGCGGTCCCGACCTGGTCGTCATCGCTCAAGGTTCTCCTGCGTGCAGATAGCACGGCTCAGGTGCGTACTCCTCTGTCTCTGGTGATCACCTTTGCCCTTCCTCTCATCTTGTTGGTGGCCACTGGCCTCGGCAAAAACTCGGCGGCACTAGGCGGTCCCGAGTTCCGTATCAGCCTCGCGCTCACCGTGGGGCTGGTCTCGATCGGGACCGTCGGCTACTCGCTTGCGATCGCGCGCGACCGCGATACCGGCGTCCTTCAGCGGCTTCGGGTGACACCGGCCCCGACGTGGACCATCATGGTCAGCCGCTGGATGGTCCAACTCGGCGCAGTTCTGATCATGGCGATTGTGGTTCTCGTGGTTGCCGCCCTCTTCGTGGGTGTCACTCTGCCCCCGCAGGACTACCTGTTCACAGTCCTGGTCGCGTTGCTCGGATCTGCCGTCTTCCTCAGCATTGGCCAAGCGATTGCGGGACTGATAGCGTCGGCGGACACGCTCAACGCGGCTGGCCGCCTCCTTTACGTACCCCTGATCGGACTCAGCCTCTTCGGAGATTCAGATCGGCTCGGAACGACGGTCGAGCTGGTGTCCCGCTGGTCTCCTGGCGGCTGTCTCGAGACGTTGCTCTCGGCCGCTATGGGTGCGAGTGCTTGGAGCGGTCAAAGCTGGGGCGCGCTCTTCGCCAGCTTCGGCTACACCGTGGTGTTCGGAGTGATTGGGATTCGCTGGTTCCGCTGGGTATCTCACTGATACCGCCTGGGTGGAGCTCGCAAAGCATGCGGCCGCCTTGGTCACGGGTCACCTCGGGCGCGTCCGAAAATGGTCGTACAGGTTTCTCTCCGCTTACACGCTGACTGAGGCCAGGCCGAATCCCAGACTCTTCGTGTGCTCATTGGTAAGTAGGTGACGGCTGCATTGCTGCCCCGTCACAGCCCTGTTCGGAATCGCATGCGTACTACCTCGACCCCGAAAGGACGCGAGGAGCACGAGCCGGCACGTAAGCGGTCCGCCCTCCGGGGCCGCAACCATGGAAAGGTTGCCAGGCTATGCGATCAGGCGAAGATCGCTACCACCCAGGATGAACCTCTGCGCACTACAGACTCGTGGAGGTCTTCAACGCCCGGTCCGATGAGCAGGCCAATCGCCGAGCCGAAGACCTCTGCAGCGCGCTTGGAGCGATGTCGATCAAGCTCGCCAGGGACTCTGCTACCCTCGCCCTAGCGAAGCATCTCTAGGTCCGCCGAGAAGCTTGGCGACGCTCTGAGGTGGATTGGTTCGGCCATCCGGAACATGACGAGGAGTGGGGATCATGAAGCGTCTTCTGATCGGATTCATGGTGGCGGCGGTGGCAGCCATCGGCTTCGGCGGAGCGACCGCATCCGCAAGCAATAACCCGACGAGTTACCTCGCCCTCGGCGACTCGGTCGCCTTCGGCTACAGCCCGCTGCTCAACCCTACTGACGCGGACAACTTCATCGGATACCCGGACGAAGTGGCTGCGGCGCTCAAGGAGAACCTGACCAACGCGTCCTGCCCCGGGGAAACGAGCAGCCATTTCATCGATCTTTCCGGCAGCGACAACGGCTGTGGCGCTTGGCGTTTCTACTACACATTCCCATTGCACGCTGCCTACAGCACCGCACAGCTCGCGTTTGCCGACTCATTCATCCGATCCCATCCCAAGACCCTGGTGGTCAGTATCGACATCGGAGCCAACGACCTCCTCGTACTGGAGCATCTGTGCGGCGGATCATCTACCCTACCCGAAATCCAGTGCATTCGCGCGGGCCTGCCCAGCATGCTGGCGACGCTTTCGGCCAACCTCGACACGATCTACGGCCACATCCGCAACCTGGACGGCTACCACCATAAGCTCGTCGCGCTGACCTACTACTCGCTCAACTACACCGACTCAATCACCACGGGCGTGATCTCGCAAGTGAATCAGGTGGTGGCCGCTCGCACGCTGGCCTGGGGTGGAATCGTCGCCGACGGGTTCGGCGCCTTCGCCGCCGCCTCCGCCGCCTATGGCGGCGACACGTGCGCGGCAGGACTTCGGATCGTCGTTTCGACCTCTCCTCTCACCTGCGACATCCACCCGTCGCCGGCCGGACGCGACCTGCTGGCGCAAGCCATCGTGAAAGCGCTGCGGCCCGACTGACACTGACAGTTGAGAAATCGAGCCCCGCAATAACGTCGCCGGGCAATAGTTGCTGCGTTTATTACGGCCGACAGGTGATTCTGTGGTCAGCGCTCGGCGCTTCAACGAATGGTCATAAGCATCAACGGAACAGCCATCAACTTGGACTGGGGCACGATCCTGATTTGGTGCGTGGTAGGGCTGGTGGCGGGTTTCCTAGCGAGTCGTGTTGCACTCGGTCACGGTCTCGGCCTCTTCGGCGACGTCATCGCGGGGATACTTGGCGCGTTTCTCGGCGGCTTTCTGGCCGCCCTCTTCCACATCAAGGTGGAGGTATTCGGCTACCCGATCATCAGCAACATGATCGTGGCCTTTGCCGGCGCGGTAATTCTGCTGTTGGTCGTACGCGTTTTCTCGGGAGGCGGGACGAGACGGCGTCGCGCGACGTGAACGTAGCCGACCGCGCATCGGGATGAGCGACCAGACCTGGGCGACCAAAAAGGGCACTCTCGCTTTGGACGGCCAGTTAGTGTCAATGACCCTCGGTCGCAAGGTCGAGAACATGGCACTGGCCGACATCAAATCGGTCGAGGCCGGGCGCCTGACCCTGATGCAGTGGCTCGGCTGGTCGGGTTTCTTCATGTGGACCGGCGTCGGGCTGCTGTTAGCCCCCTTAATGCTTATGGTCCCGGCCCTGTTGGTCCCGTTTCTGCTTCTGGTACCAACACCGTGGATGGTCCTCGTGAAGAACGGTGCCGGCCGGTCCATCATCGTCACAGTCGGACCGAGGGCGAAGGCCCTCGAGATTGAGGCCGCCATCCTCGGCGCCCGACCCCGATTTCAAGCGGCGTAGATGCTGGCGAGGTAGGCGTTGCCCTCCACTGGATAAGCATCTACGCCGATCTGCATGAGTTCGAGCGAGGAATCCTTGATCGGGTGGGGAGGGATGTGGCAAGTCTCCAGCCGCTGGCCCGGAACGAATGAGGTGTTAGATGAGCTGTTGGTTCGTTACCCAGATCTCGTCAGCGGGACGAATCCTCCGCGGGGGCGGAACCGGTTACGGAACCCTTTTGTCAGGCGGGTGACGGGCTAATCTGAAGTCGAAGCAGGCCTCAGACGGGCTGATTTAGGCTACTTTGGGAAACCCGTAAAGGACAGGCCAACCGGGCGGCCAAGTCGAACCTTCGAAGCAGGTGCCGCTGCCGTCAGCCTCGGACCAGGGTGAGGAGCATTACCGCTGGCTCTACTGCAACCACCGCGTGCGGCGTTTCCGGCGCCATGTGAAGCCAGAACCCCGGTCCAGCATCGAGCTCCTCGCCGTCGGCGGTTAACCGCAGACGGCCCGCGAGGACCTGGACGATGGCGGCGCTCGAGGCCCGGTGCTGCGTGAGCTCCTCACCCGCGTCCAGGCCGAACACCGTGACATTCAACTGGCGATCGCGGTGGATGACCTTTGACACGATCGCGCCGGGCTGGATCGCTACAGCGCTGGTTGCGTCGGCGACTGCGATGTGCGGCATGGGCGCTCCTTGGCGGTGAATAAGGAAGAGGATCGCTACTGGGAGGGGACCTGGCGGGCTCCGCCTCCGATCGTGAGCAAGAAAGCGCTGTCCTCGACGCCGCTCACCTCGTGGGCGAGGTTCGGGGCGAGCGATGTCAGGTCGCCGGGCGACATCTCTAGCGTCCGGTCCGCGAGCGCCAAGCGGACTCTGCCCTCCAGCACCCTCAGCACGATCGGCCGAGCAGCCCGGTGTTCGGCCATGTGCCCACCCTTCGGCAAGGCGACCAGCACGACGCCGAGGCCGGGACGATTCACGATCGTGGTCGACGCGTGATCGTTGCGTCGGTAGGAGGCCGAGCGCCGGAGCGCCGCGAGCTCGGAGTCGATGTTGGTGGTGACGACCGGAATCGAGATGCGGCCGGCCGGACGCGATCCGGCCAACTCATCGAGAGGGTGGTCCTGCGACATGGTTCGTTTCTCCTTCGGAAGCTTCGCCTCCTGCACCCGCCGCTCGATCTCAGCCAGGGTCATAGCGTAAGCGGCGTTTAGATCCGGCCGGTTACGAAGTACGTGGGCGGCCGTAGGCGGTATTGGAGGCCGGACGATCAACATCGTCTGTTCGCGAGCGTCGAGTGCGGC
>DHJN01000220.1:0-824 GCA_002404345.1 Actinobacteria bacterium UBA4719
TCGCCAAAGACACCATCATGGACTGCCCGGCCCAGGGCCGCATGCGTGCCCATCCCGAGAGGGCGGCGGCGGACCGAAAACAGCTCACAGATCGATGCCGGCAAGGGCCGACAACGCCGCGGTGTCCAGGTTCTCGGCGATGGCGTCCGCCAGGCGATCAAGCATCGACTCGCGGAGGGCGGCGAACCCCTGCGCGTTCGGGTCGGCCCGCCAGTCCACGCCCGTCCGGGAGGCCACCTCGCGCAGGAACGCCCGCCGGAAGCCGTCGTTCTCCAGGGCTCCATGCCACGTCATCCCCCACACCGACCCGGACCGCCACCCATCCAGGAACGGCTCCGCGTCAACACCGTCGAGTGTGCGCAGGGCTACCCCGTGGTGGATCGCGTATGCCGTCACAACGTTTCCGCGCCACTGACCTTGGGGTCGTCCCAGGTGCTTGTCCACGGCGAACCGCACCCGGACGGGGAGAAGCCCGAGTCCCGCAACCGTTTGGGCGGAAGGGGATTCGACGCCGTCGGGGTCCTCGATGCTCTCGGCGAGCATCTGGTACCCGCCACAGATGCCGAGCACCGGACGGCCGACTGCGGCCCGTGAGAGCACAGCCTGGTCCAGACCCCGGGAGCGCATCCACTCCAGGTCCGACAGAGTCGCGCGGGACCCCGGCAGGACCACCAGGTCCGCCCTCGAGACGACATCGGGGTCGGCCGTCACCCGGACATCGACACCGGGCTCCGCGGCCAGGGCGTCAACATCCGTGGCGTTGGAGATTCTGGGGAAGCGGACCACGGCAACCGACAGCGTTGAACCAACAGCAGATCGTGAAC
>DHJN01000220.1:922-13387 GCA_002404345.1 Actinobacteria bacterium UBA4719
CAGATCGTGAACCAACAGCAGATGTTGTGCCAACGGCAGATTCGGCTGACCCTGCCCCCGTGGAGCCAGCCGACCAGCCCGAGATCGCGAGCGCATCCTCGCCATCGAGCCACACGTCGTACAGGAAGGGCAAGGTGCCGAGCACTGGCCGCGAGGTGCGTTCCTCGAGCATCCGCAAGCCCGGCTCCAGGAGTGACAGATCTCCGCGAAACTTGTTGACGATCCACCCGCGGATGTGGACCTGGTCGGCCTCGTCGAGCAGGGCCAGGGTGCCGTACATCGCAGCCAGGACACCGCCACGGTCGATGTCACCAACGACGACAACCGGCAGGTCCACAGCCCGGGCCAGGCCCATGTTGACGAAGTCGCCCTCGCGCAGGTTGATCTCGGCGGGGCTGCCCGCGCCCTCGGCGATGACGACATCGAACCGCGACGACAAGTCACGAAATGCCTCAAACGCCTTTTGCGCCAATGCTTCTCGGCCTGTCGCCCACTCACCGGCTTCGAGCTCCCCCCAGGGGCGGCCCATCAGGACGACGTGCGACCGCAGGTCCGACCCCGGTTTGAGAAGCACCGGGTTCATCGCGGCCTCCGGCGTCACACGACACGCGACAGCCTGGACCCACTGCGCCCGACCGATCTCCGACCCGTCGGCGCAGACCATCGAGTTGTTGGACATGTTCTGTGCCTTGAACGGCGCCACTGAAACTCCCTGGCGGACCAGCCAGCGGCACAACCCAGCAGTCACCAGGCTCTTGCCAGCATCCGAGGTGGTGCCCGCCACGAGCAGTCCCTTAGCCACGACCTCTCCTCACCTTTGACACCCAAGCTGCCACACCGGCCGCTACGAGCATTCCCCCGAAACCCACGGCCTGCGACAGTCGCACCGACCGTGCCAGATCCGACACCACGACCTCACGCCCGTCGCCCAGGGTCCCCCGGTCCTCCAATGCTCCGCCGTAGCTGTTGGAGCCCCCGATGGTCACGTCCAGGGCGCCGGCACTTGCCGCCTCCACGGGGCCGGCGTTGGGGCTGGGGTGTCGGGACCCGTCCCGGCGCCAGATCCGCCAGGCCCGCGCGCAGCGCCCACCGACCAATGGCGCTGCCGCTACCGTCAGGGCCGCCGCGACCCTGGCCGGCACGAGATTGAGCAGGTCGTCCAGACGCGCCGAGGCCCACCCGAAGCGCAGATAGCGTTCGGAGCGGTATCCAACCATCGCGTCCAGCGTGTTGACCGCCCGATAACCGAGCAACCCAGTAACTCCACCGACGGCTCCCCAGAGCAGCGGCGCCACGACGGCGTCGGAGGTGTTCTCCGCCAACGACTCCACGCTCGCGCGCGCCAGCTCGTTGACCGGCAAGCCGGTGGCATCACGGGCGCACAGATGGCCGAGCCGCTCCCTCGCGCCCGGGACGTCGTCCTTGGCGAGCAGCTGCTCCATCGCCAACCCTTCACGCGCCAGGCTGCGCCCACCCAGGACAGCCCACGTGGTCACGGCGACGATCGCGACCTCCGCCGCCGGCCGCCCCCGGGTGGCACGCTGAGCCACCCAGCCCGCGCTGGCGACACCGCCGGCAAGCACCCCCGTGTACGCCGCGCCGCGAGTCCGGTCGTCCGCCCAGCACACGCGTTCCAGGGCGGAGGCCACTCGCCCGAACCCGGCCACAGGATGACCGCGACGCGGGTCGGCGAAGGCGAGGTCGGCGACATACCCGAGGACGAGCCCCAGTGACCGCGCCGGAACCCCCATGTGTGTCTCCTTCGTCACGGTGCCGCGCCGGCACTGCCTGCCCGGCAACGGTAGTCGGCTCGGTACCCTGTCACCCACGCCAGGTCCATCCGGTTGCCCTGACAGCGACCACCCGCCCCAGAGGAGTCCGATGAGCGTGACTCTCGTCCTCGGTGGCGCGCGCAGCGGCAAGAGCCGGTATGCCGAGAGCCTTCTGCGCTCGTACCCGACGGTCACCTACGTCGCGCCAGGAGCGGTGCCGGACGGTTCCGATCCCGAATGGGCAGAACGCATCTCGATGCATCAGGCCCGCAGACCGGCGCAGTGGTCGACCATGGAGACAACCGAGATAGCCTCGGTAATCCGTGCCGCTGAACGCCCTGTCCTCGTCGACTGCCTGTCCACCTGGCTGACCCGTCTGATCGACGACATCGACGCCTGGCAGGACACCGAACGGGCTGCGTCCCATCTGGAGAAGGAGACCGTTCGGCTGCTCGACGCGCTGGCCTGCGCCACGGTCGACGTCGTCCTGGTCAGCAACGAGGTGGGTCTCTCGGTCGTGCCCGGCACCGCGTCGGGCCGGATGTTCCGCGATGACCTCGGGCGGCTCAACGCCGCCGTCAGCGCCGCCAGTGACCACGTCGTCCTGGTCGTCGCCGGGCGCATCCTGGACCTCTCCGGATGCCCCTTGGTGACCGACTGATCCTGGACGGACCGATGCTGGACGAACCGACGAACTGACGAACTGACGAACGAAGGACCGAAGATGGGCGCACTCAAGATGGACAGACTCAAGATGGACAGACTGAAGATGGGCGTACTCAAGATGGACGGACCGAACATGGACGGGCTGAAGATGGCGTTCGGCACGCTGACCGCTATTCCGGTGCCGGCTCCCACGCGCATCGACCGACCCGTCGCCGGACGGGCGATGGCCCTCGCTCCGCTCACCCAGCTTCCGCTCGTCTGCGTGCTGCTGCTCTGGGGGTGGGTAGCTCACGAGGCGCCGGTGCCTCCCCTGGTTGCGGCTGCGGCGACCCTGGTCGCGGTCACCCTCGCCACCCGAGGCATGCATCTGGACGGCCTGGCCGATACCGCTGACGGGTTGTCGGCAAGCTACGACAGCGCCAAGGCGCTGGACGTCATGCGCCGGGGCAACATCGGCCCCAGCGGCGTTGCTGCCGTTGTCCTCATCCTGTTGGTCGATGCCGCGGCGCTGGCCTCGTTGATGACCACTGGGCGCGGCGTCGTCCTGGCCTGCCTCAGCCTGCTCGCGAGCCGGCACGTGCTGGCCTGGGCCTGTTCCGTCGGGGTGCCGTCCGCCCGCGCGGTGGGCCTGGGTGCCACCGTTGCGGGCACGGTTCAGCGCCGCGTTCTTGGGGTGAGCTTCGTTCTGATGCTTGGCGTTTCGGCACTGGCGGCCCAGCTGTCCGGCTCAACCTGGTTGGTCGGACCGGTCCTGCTGGGCAGTGCCGTTGTCAGCGGCATCGCGGTGATCAAACGGGCCACCCAACGTTTCGGCGGGATCACCGGCGACGTGCTCGGCGCTGTCATCGAGGTGTCCTTCGCCGGGGCCCTGACCGCGTCGGCCCTCCTGGTGACGGTGACCCGATGACGGTGAACCGGTGATGGTGAACCGGTGAAGTGGTCCCGCGCCCTGCATCATCTCGAGGAGCTCGCGCACGAGTGCGCCCGCATGGCGGGGCTGCCGCGCGAGATCTTCCCGCTGCACGTCACCGCGCTGTGGGCCTACTCAGACGTGCTGACCAGCAGGGACGATCTCGACTGCCTGCGCGTCGTACTGGCCGTCGACCTGTCCGTTGACGACGTCCCCTGGTTCTGCCCGCCGGCTGGGGCCGAGCACTGGTCACATGCCACCCGGCTGTCCAAGAACCCGGTCGTGGCGATGTGGCGATCGACGCGAGCACCCTTGTGGAACCACAACATTCGTGGCCCGCTCCTGATCTGGGACGAGTCCGCCGGGATCGCAGTCGACGCGTTGTCAGCCCTGCGCGACGGCACCACGGAAGAGCTGCGGCTGCCAGAACCGACGCAGGACGAGATGCGGTCCAGGCTCGAGGCCGAGTTGGCGGTGAGCCTTCGAGCCCTGGAGTCCGCCACCGCTGCCTACGACCGGCGCCGGTTCAGTCCGGGCAAGATCGGGCCCGTCGCCGATGCTCTGTGGCTCGCCAGTGCGGGCTACCTCGACGTCCTCGCGGCCACCGCCTGACCGCGGGCACCACCACGACCCGCTGCGCCGTCGAGATGGGCCTTCGGCCGTCACCTCTACCGGACCTGGACCTGGACGAACGGGGGCTTGACGACCCTGGCTGCCACGTCGCGGCCGCGGACGTCGACGATGACCTCGTCGCCCTCCTTGGCCGTCGGGCTGAGCAGCGCCAACGCGATTCCCTGCTTGAGGACTGGGGAGAACGTCCCGGAGGTGACCTCACCCAGCACGGCGCCATCGGCGCCCTTGACCGTGCAGTGTGAACGCGGAATACCTCGGGCGGTGGCCAGCAGCCCCCAGTTGACCCTCTTCGGGCCCTCGGCCTTCTCTGCGGCGAGCGCGTCCTTGCCCCAGAACGTCTCCTTCTTCCAGCCAACGGCCCAGCCGGCCCGTGCCTGCACCGGGGTGATGTCCAGGCTCAGGTCGTTGCCGTGCAATGGGTAGCCCATCTCGGTGCGCAACGTGTCGCGGGCGCCAAGCCCGCACGGCAGCCCCTCGTAGGGTGCCGCCGCCTCGATGAGCGCGTCCCAGAGGGCCAACGAGTCGTCCCAGAGCGGGACGAGCTCGTAGCCCCGCTCGCCGGTGTAGCCGGTGCGGCAGACGATGACCGGCTTACCGTTCCAGTCGGCCTCCACGAACGACATGTACTCATGGCCGGTCGGCAGACCGAGAGCCGCCAGGACCTCGTCGCTCTTGGCTCCCTGGACCGCGATGACGCCGTATCCGTCATGCAGGTTCTTGATCTCCAGGCCCTGCGGCGCAGCAGCCTGCAGCCGGCGCACGACCTCGGCAGTGTTGGAAGCATTGGGAATCAGGAAGACATCGTCATCGGCGCGCAGATAGACGATGAGGTCGTCGACCACCCCGCCGGTCTCGTCGCAGCACAGGGTGTACTGCGCCTTCCCCTCGTTGATGCGGTCCAGGTCGTTGGTCAGGCAGGAGTTGATGAACGCCCTGGCGCCCGGCCCCTTGACGCTTGCCTTGCCCAGATGGCTGACGTCGAAGATGCCCACACGCTCACGAACCGCCGTGTGCTCGCGCACGACCCCCCCGCCCGGGTACTCGATCGGCATCTCCCAGCCCCCGAAGTCCGCCATCTTCGCGCCAAGCGCCACGTGACGGTCGTGAAGGGGGGAGGTCTTGAGAGAAGAGTCAGTCATGTGGTCACCGTATCGGCAAAGCGCTGACGCTATTCTCGGCATGGGTGACGAACGATGCTCACCCTTGCGCGGCACCCATGCCGTACCCATGGCACGGGGCCGTGCCCTGTCTGAACCCCGACCACGAAGGACACAACCCTGTGACCACGTTGACCGTGTCCGACCGTCATGCGGGCGATCTCAAGGGCGATGCACTCGTCCTCGTGTCCGTCCAGACCGACCAGGGTGCCGCACTGGCACCAGGACACGGGCTGGGTGAGGAGACCGTCGCGCACATCGAGTCGGCCCTGTCGACGCTCAAGGCCAAGGGTGGTGCGGACGAGGTCGTCAAGCTCGTCTGCGTGCCAGGGGTGGCTGCGGCAATGGTGGTCGTGACAGGTGCCGGCAAGGTCGTTGCGCAGGGCGACTCGCTCGATCCGGAGGCCCTTCGTCGCGCGGTCGGGTCGGCCACGCGTCAGGTCAGTGGTCTGGCCAAGGTCGTCGTGGCGGCACCCGGGGAAGGTGTGGCCGAAGCCACCGCCACGGCTGAGGGTGCGCTGTTCGGGGCCTACACGGTCACAAGTGCCGCAGCCGGTCCGATCACGGCTCCGGTCAGGTCCCTCATCGTCGTGTCGCCTGTGGCACGGGACCGGAGCCTGCGCGCTGCGATCAAGCGGGCCATCGCTCTCGGCGAGGCCACGACCTACGCCCGCGATCTGGTCAACCAGGCCCCCAACGACCTCTATCCGGAGACGTTCGCCGCGCAGGTCAAGAAGCGCGCGGTCGGCAGCGATGTCAAGGTCTCAGTGCTTGACGAGAGCGGTCTGGCTCGTGGCGCCTTCGGCGGCCACCTGGCGGTTGGCGGCGGCTCGGTCCGCGGTCCGCGCCTGGTCACACTGCGCTACACCCCAGCCAAGGCCAAAGCCAAGAAGCACATCGCTTTCGTCGGCAAGGGCATCACGTTCGACTCCGGCGGTCTGGCCATCAAGCCCCCCGCGAGCATGTCCACGATGAAGTGCGACATGGCCGGTGCTGCCGCGGTCGCCTCCGCCGTCTTCGCCATCGCCGAGCTGGGACTGCCGGTCGAGATCACCGCGTACCTCTGTCTTGCCGAGAACATGCTCGGCGCCGGCGCCTGCCGCCCGAGCGACGTCATCACCATCCGCGGTGGCAAGACCGTCGAGCTCAACAACCCCGATGCCGAAGGCCGCATCGTCATGGCCGACGGCCTGGCTCTGGCCTCGGAGAAGAAGCCCGATCTCATCATCGACATCGCGACCCTCACCGGCGCCGCGGTCGCGGCGCTGGGCCTGCGCACCGCAGCCTTGCTGAGCAACGACGACGACCTGCGCGACGTCGTCAAGGACATCGCAGACGCGGCCGGCGAGGCATTCTGGCCCTTCCCGCTGCTCGAGGAGATCCGCCCCACTCTCGACTCCCCCGTCGCCGATCTGCTGCAGTCGGGCCCCACCGGTGTGATCTTCGCGGGCTGGTTCCTGGCCGAGTTCATCGGCACGGGCAAGGACGGCCAGCCGATCCCGTGGGCGCACCTCGACATCGCCGGACCGGCGTTCAACGACAAGGCACCCTGGGGCTACACCCCCAAGCAGGGCACGGGCTTTGGGGTCCGCACCCTCGTGGGGATCGCAGAGTCGCAGGCCTGACCACCCGGCATACAGCGATGGTCGGTGCTTCGTCGGCGGGCGATCAGCCGCCGCTCTTGCGCCGGAACATCTGCTGTGCCTTGGCCGGTCCGTGAGCATCATGGATCTTGGCCTGCTCGCCGTCTTCGGAGACGTCGCGGCCCCCGTGGGCATGCTTCTTGTCGAGCGCCTCGCGGAACTTGCGCTTCACGTCCTCGGCTGAGGACTGGGCGACCGGCTGGTCACCCTCGGACTTGCCTGGGTCATTGGTCATGTGTGCTCTCCTTACGTCACTGTGTTTCACGTGACTGTGCTGTCCAACCTTGGCACGGGATAACAAGTTCATTGCACCGGGTCGCTGCCCCGCTCTGGTGAGGCAGAACCCTTGCGCTGTCTGGAGTTCCACTCGCGCATGCGCGATGGGTACCCGGTCTGGTTGACGTCATAGACCGGTATGCCGAGTGCTCGAGCCAGCTCGAACGCCGCGTCACGTGAGACAACCGCTCGCCGGGTCCACTCGCCGTTGTGGGCAATCAGCACCACGGTCGTCGCCGTAACGATGGTCGGCGGCTCGACAAACGCCTCGACTCCACGTCTGCTGGACACGAAGGACGCGAGGTGATCCCGGACCGCGTTGCTGTCCACCGTCATGCCCGGCCCGTCCACTGGTCCGTGGTGATGTGACGCGGGGCGTCCACGCAGCCTTCCCCACCAGCTCATCCGACTCCTCCGCCTGCAGGCACGTCCAGCCACGTCATGTATCAACTCTAGGACCCATATCCTTCGCGATGCACGGCTCACACCGCTGACCACTCGTGCGTGTACGGGGTGCACAGCTGGCCGAGTCCCGACGACGATCATCGCTGTCCGCCGTACCTACCCTTGTGCGACTCGGTTCTTGATCAGTGGCAAGATGCTCTACGACGTCCAAGGGCGAGCAGCGCATACACGCGTGCCGCGCGCCCTGGGGCGACGTCCGGTCAGATGCGCACAGGCAAGGGAGTATCCCCAATGTCGGCTACCGCCGAGAACACGTTCGACATCGTCATCCTGGGTGGAGGCAGTGGCGGCTACGCCTGCGCACTGCGCGCTACCGAGCTGGGCCTGTCCGTGGCCCTGGTCGAGAAGGGCAAGCTGGGAGGCACCTGCCTGCACATGGGCTGCATCCCGACCAAGGCGCTGCTGCACGCAGCCGAGGTCGCCGACACCGCCCGCGAGGGCGAGCAGTTCGGCGTCAAGACCACCTTCGAGTCGGTCGACATGCGCGGCGTGAACGCCTACAAGGACGGTGTCGTCGGGCGCCTCTACAAGGGCCTGCAGGGCTTGGTGAAGTCCAAGAGCATCGAGTACGTCGAGGGCGAGGGTCGTCTCGTCGCCAAGAACACCGTCGAGGTCGCCGGTCGCCGGCTGGTCGGCAAGAACGTCGTCCTGGCCACGGGCTCCTATGCCAAGTCCCTGCCCGGCCTGGACATCACCGGCCGGGTCATGACCAGCGAGCAGGCGCTCTTCCTGGACCACGTCCCTGCTCGCGTCGTCGTCCTCGGTGGCGGCGTCATCGGCGTCGAGTTCGCCTCTGTCTTCAAGTCGTTCGGCTCCGAGGTCACCATCGTCGAGGCCCTCCCCCGCCTGGTGGCGGCCGAGGATGAGGCGATCTCCAAGCAGCTCGAGCGGTCCTTCCGCAAGCGCAAGATCAACTTCAAGACCGGCGTGAAGTTCTCCGGCGTCACCCAGTCCGGTGACGTCGTGAGTGTGTCGCTGGAGTCCGGCGAGACCATCGAGGCCGACCTGCTGCTGGTGGCCGTCGGACGCGGTCCGGTCTCCGCCGGCCTGGGCTACGAAGAGGCCGGCGTCGCCGTCGACCGGGGCTTCGTCCTGGCCAACGAGCGCTGCCAGACCAACGTCGACGGCATCTACGCCGTCGGCGACATCGTGCCCGGGCTGCAGCTGGCCCACCGCGGCTTCGCCCAGGGCATCTTCGTCGCCGAGCAGATCGCCGGGCTCAACCCGCCGGTCATCGACGAGATGGGCATCCCGCGCGTCACGTACTGCGACCCCGAGATCGCCTCCATCGGCTACACCGAGACCCAGGCCCAGGAGAAGTTCGGCGAGATCGAGACCTACGACTACAACCTCGGCGGCAACGGCAAGAGCCAGATCCTGCAGACCCAGGGCTTCATCAAGCTGGTCCGCCAGAAGGACGGCCCGGTCGTCGGTGTCCACATGATCGGCGCCCGCATGGGTGAGCAGGTCGGCGAAGCCCAGCTGATCTACAACTGGGAGGCACTTCCCTCCGATGTCGCCCAGCTGATCCACGCCCACCCGACCCAGAACGAAGCCCTCGGCGAGGCACACCTGGCTCTGGCCGGGAAGCCGCTTCACGCCCACGCCTGATCAGGTCGACGCGGTACCGCACCGCAGCCGTATCCAGCACCGCAGCCGTATCCAGCACGTACAAGCAGTGACCGTCGCACCGCACAACGAGGAGACCTCAACCCATGTCTGAACGCGTGACCATGCCGGCCCTTGGGGAGTCGGTCACCGAGGGGACCGTTACTCGCTGGCTGAAAAACGTTGGCGACTCAGTGGCCATCGACGAGCCGTTGCTCGAGGTGTCCACCGACAAGGTCGACACAGAGATCCCTTCGCCGGTTGCCGGCACGCTGCAGGAGATCCTCGTGGCCGAGGACGAGACCGTGCCGGTCGGCACGGACCTGGCTGTCATCGGTGATGGCGCAGCAGCTCCGGCTGCTACGTCCGCCCCGGCGGCACAACCGGCGGTCGAGCCGGCCCCCGCCGCACCGGCAGCCCCGGAAGCGGTGTCCCAGCCGGCTGCCCAGGCGCCCGTTGTCGAAGCACCCGCTGAAGCACCCGTCCAAGCAGCCCCAGCCACTGGCGGAGATGTCGCGGGCGGCACCACCGTCACGATGCCGGCGCTGGGCGAATCGGTCACCGAGGGCACGGTCACCCGTTGGCTCAAGGCCGAGGGTGAGCAGATCGAGGTCGACGAGCCGTTGCTCGAGGTCTCGACCGACAAGGTCGATACCGAGATCCCGTCGCCGGTCGCGGGCACAGTCACCAAGATCCTGGTAGGCGAGGACGAGACCGTCCCCGTGGGCGCGGATCTGGTCATCATCGGTGGCCAGGCCGGGGCAGCACCCGCCCCGGCGACACCGGTCGAGCGACCGACAACCGCGCCAGCACCCGCTGCACCAGTCCCTGCCACACCTGCACCTGCTGCCGCGCCAGCACCCGCCGCACCGGCACCTGCTGCCGCGCCAGCACCTGCTGCGCCCGCTCCCACCGCACCGGTTCCCACGGTCGCGGTTTCGGCCCCGGCGTCCAGCGCGTCTGACGCCGCGGCATACGTCACACCGTTGGTGCGAAAGCTGGCCAGCGACAACAATGTCGAGCTGGCTTCGCTCAAGGGCACCGGCATCGGCGGCCGAATCCGCAAGCAGGACGTGCTCGATTCTGCTGCGGCCGCCAGCGCAGTCGCGGCTCCGGCTCCAGCCAGCGCACCCGCGCCGGCCACCCCAACGACCGTTGCCGGCGTCTCGCCCAAGCGCGGAACCACCGAGAAGATGAGCCGGTTGCGGAAGGTCATCGCCGCACGCATGGTCGAGTCGCTGCAGGTTTCTGCGCAGCTCACCACCGTGCTCGAGGTCGACGTGACCAAGATCGCGAGACTGCGCGACAAGGCCAAGCGTGACTTCGAGACGCGCGAGGGCACCAAGCTCAGCTTCCTGCCATTCTTCGCACTCGCTGCGGTCGAGGCCCTCAAGGCTCACCCGAGCGTCAACTCCAGCGTCAAGGGTGACGAGATCACCTACCACGGCTCCGAGAACCTGGGCGTTGCAGTCGACACCGACCGCGGCCTGCTCGTGCCCGTGATCAAGAACGCCGGCGACCTCAACATCGCCGGGCTCTCGCGCAAGATCGCCGACCTGGCCGAGCGGACCCGCACGAACAAGGTCTCACCCGATGAGCTGGGTGGTGGCACCTTCACGCTCACCAACACCGGCAGTCGCGGGGCACTGTTCGACACCCCGATCATCAACCAGCCCAACGTCGCCATCCTCGGCACAGGCGCGGTCGTGAAGCGTCCCGTCGTCGTCAAGGACAACGACGGCGGAGAGACGATCTCGATCCGCTCGATGGTCTATCTGGCACTGTCGTACGACCACCGCGTGGTTGACGGCGCGGACGCCGCACGGTTCCTGACCACGATGAAGGCCCGTCTTGAAGAGGGTGCGTTCGAAGCATCCCTGGGTCTCTAGCACCGGACGAGCCCTTGTCGCAGTCGCAGCCGCAGCGCGTTGCCATCACCGGTGCTTCCGGGCTGATCGGCAGCGCGCTGTCGGCGTTCCTGAGCGCCCGAGGGGACGAGGTCGTGCACCTCGTCCGCCGCGAGGCGCGTACAGGCTCCGAGGTCGGCTGGGATCCCGTATCGCGAACGCTCGACCCCAGTGACCTCTCGGGCCTCACGGCGGTCGTTCATCTCGCCGGAGCTGGCGTGGGCGACCATCGGTGGACTTCGGCATACAAGCAAGAGATCCTTGCCTCCCGCGTCAATGGCACGGCCACCATCGCCACGGCGCTGGCCTATCTCGGCGAGCCCATCGCGCTGGTGAGCGGTTCCGCGATCGGCGCCTACGGTGACCGTGGCGAGGAGACTCTCACCGAGGACAGCGAGGCAGGACACGGCTTCCTGGCCGAGGTCGTCCGGGACTGGGAGGCCGCGACCGCACCGGCGAAAGACGCAGGGCTACGTGTCGTACACGCACGAACAGGACTCGTCCTGACTCCCGATGGTGGCGCGATGGGACCGATTCTCCCGCTGGCCAGGTTCGGCCTGGCCGGTCGGCTGGGCACCGGGCGACAGTACTGGAGCTGGATCACACTGCACGACGAGGTCCGGGCGCTTGCCTATCTCATCGACCAGGAGCTTGTCGGACCGGTCAACCTGGTCAGCACTCAGCCGTTGCGTCAGGGCGAGGTCATGAAGGCCCTCGGCGCGCAGCTCGGCCGTCCGACGGTGCTGCCGGCCCCGGCCCTGGCACTCAAGGTCGCCCTGGGCCAGTTCGCCGGCGACATCCTGAGCAGCCAAAAGGTACTGCCAAGCGTTCTGACCGCTTCGGGGTTCGTGTTTGATCACGACACCATCGAGAGCGCCATGAGGTGGCTCGTCTCCCAGATGTAAGCCACACTCAGACCTAAGGGGCCGTCAGACCCAGAATTCGCCAGCCATCCGGAGTCAACCTCAGGGAGAAGACGCAGGACCCTACGACGTCTTGCGCGTGTAAGACCTTGCGCCCGTCCGGCTGTCCCGTGTTGTAGGCGGGCGTGACGATGGTGGCCCGGATCCGGGCGGTGTAGGAGGTCCCATCCAGGAATGCCACATCCTTGACGACAAAGGACAGCCCGAGATAGGTCGCGCCGTTCTTGAGCGCAGTCGCGATGTTGGCCTGGTCAGCGCCGGCCCTTGTTGCTCCGGGGGCAAAGACCAGATCCAGGAGGGCGGAGTTGCGCGACACATACGCGAGTGCTCGCGCGTCAACCAACGCCTGCAACAGTTCGGCCGAGGCTTTCCGGGGTGAGTCGGACGCCGTCACCACATCCGTCATGCTTCGGGGCGTCGTGCTCGGCTCAACCCTCGAAGGCATCGACACCGCGGTTGTGGGCGTCTTCACTGGCGTCTTCACCGGATTGGTCGCCGGTGTTGT
>DHJN01000220.1:13414-20821 GCA_002404345.1 Actinobacteria bacterium UBA4719
GTTGTCAGGGGCGGCGGGGGCTGGGCCACCGACGGGACCGCCCGCGGCTCAACGGCCACCGGCGGGCGTCGCAAGAACCAGGTCGCACCGACCCCGAACGCCACAGCCACCAGGAGGGCCGCACCGCCAATGACCAGCGGGTCCCGGTGTCGCTTCCTGGTCGGCTTGGCTACCAGAGCCGAGGCAGACGCCGCGGCGACACGAATTCGGCGGGTGATCTCAGCTGCCGGGTCAGACACCGACGCCGGGTCAGACACCGATGCCAGGTCAGACACCGATGCCAGGTCAGACACCGTCGCCAGGGCGACCGGCTCTGCCGGCGCAGCGTCGAAGACCTCGACCGCGGCTGCGCCGGCAGAGGGCCGCACTGCCGGGTCGGATGAGAGGCAGGAGGTGAGGACCTTGACCAGCGCTGCCGGTGTTTCAGGCCTCAGGGTGGTCAAGGACGGACGTGAGGCCGCAGGCGCCGGCGCGGCACCAGCGAGGCAGAACCAACCGAGCGCCGCCATGGCATAGACGTCGGAGGCCGGCGAGGGCGCAGCGCCACCGAGGAGCTCCGGCGCTACGAAACCCGAGGTCCCACCGAGCTGGCCGGTGGGCTGTCCCACCAGACGAGCCACCCCGAGGTCGCCGATCAGAGGCCTGCCGTCGGCGCTGAACAGGACGTTTCCCGGCGCCAGGTCCCCGTGTATGACGCCGGCGGCGTGCAGATCGGCCAGCGCCCCGAGCAGCGGTGCCAGGATCGTGATGGTCTCGCCGTGAGTCAGCTGCCCCCGGACACCCAGAACGTGAGCCAGGCTGCCACCGGTGAGCTGATCGACGACCAGGGCGAGGGTGCCGTCAGCCAGGGCGATGGCACCGTGCTGACGGACCACATGCTCGCTGTCGACTCGCACAAGCACGGCCATCTGTTGATCCGCCTGCACCTGCGCCCCGGTCACGTCACTCACCGCAACGACCTTAAGAACGACAGGGTGATCGTCGAGGCTGCGCACCGCAACCCACGCAGAGCCGGTCGCGCTCGAGCCCAGCTCGCCCCTGATGATGAAACCCGGCACGAGCGGCTGCTCCGCGATGGCTCCCCCTATTCCTTCGACATGACTTCCGACGCAGCAACGATCCTGGTAACGTCCGGCGGCTACCGGGACCACGACCGGGTGCGCTTTCCCGCTGACCTGCCCCACTATGCCGTGGATCGCTCCGGTGCCTCCGCAGTTGTCCCCAGGGTGCACGTGAGCATCGCTTCGGTGACGACCCGCCGTTCCAGCTGGACAGATCCGAGGCCGGCGGACTGTCCCGGAAGCGAGCTGGTCGTCGCGGCCAGCGCTCAGCTCAGCGCTGGCCCGGCGTCCGGACCTGCTCCACCGTTCCGTGTGCGGCGCTGGTTCGAGCCGTATCGATGACCGCGAGCGTGTGCACCGCGTCATACGGGTCGACGGGCATGGCGGCCTGAGGATCCTGTGTGGCAAGTGCTCGCGTGACCTGGCGATAGAAGTCGACCTGTCCGGCTGACGGTCGGGTCACCGGTGTGCGCTGCTCCCCGGCGTAGATCCACCCGCACTGCCCCGCGTCGGCGTGGGCCAGGTCGGGATAGATGTCCGCGCCGTCGTCCTCGAACTGGTTGAGCAAGAAGGCACCTCTTCGTCCCAGGATCCGCACCCGCGGTCCGGGAGCGGCGGAGACGGACGTCGCGCCCAGGTGCGACACCACCCCGGATGCATGCCGGCAGGCAAGAAAGGCATCGTCCTCCGCGACCGTGGTGCGGGCTGCGACCTCGGCATAGACCGTGTCAACCGGCCCGAACAGGTCGACCGCCGCGTCGACCATGTGGGTGAGCAGATCGAGCAGGATGCCGCCGCCGTCAGCCGCCGAGGCGTTCTCACGCCAGCGGTCCTTGGGCGTGGGACGCCAACGTTCCCAACGGAACTCGTGACGGAACACCTCACCCAGCAGACCGGATCGCACCGTCTCTCGAGCGGCCACATGCTCAGCGTCGAATCGGCGGTTCTGGAACACCGTCAGAGCCACACCCGCCGCACGGGCTGCGTCGACGACCCCCAACGCCTTGATGGCATCCGTGGCCAGCGGCTTGTCAACCACTACTGCGATCCCCGCATCAAGGCATTGCCGGGCCTGACCGGCGTGCCGACCGCTCGGAGTGGCAAGCACGATGAGATCCAAACCCACCACCCCCAGCAGTGCGTCAAGGTCGGGGACCACCGCCGCGCCTGGCACGTCCATACGGACCTGCTCGGCGCGTTGCGGATCGGCGGTCGAGACCGCGGCAATCGTCATACCGGCCTGTTGCAGAAGTGGGGCATGGAGGCCCCGGCCTGCCGAACCGAACCCGGCCAAACCCACGGTGGTCATGGGCACAGTGGTCACAGGCACGTCACGCCGGGTCACCGGCTAACGGCGGTATCTGCCTGCCGAGCTTGCTGGGCCACCAGATATGTCCGCCGACGTCATGGGCGAATGCGGGGACCAACAAGGAGCGGACGACCAGGGTGTCCAGCAACACGCCGAAGGCGACGATGAAGGCGATCTGGACGAGGAAGACGATCGGGATGACCGACAACGCCGAGAACGTCGATGCGAGAACGGCGCCCGCGCTCGTGATGACCCCACCCGTCACCGCCAGCCCGACCAGGATTCCCGGCCTGGTGCCGCGCTCAGCTGCCTCCTCGCGGACCCGGGTCATCAGGAAGATCGAGTAGTCGATGCCCAGCGCTACGAGGAAGACGAAGGCATAGAGCGGAGTCGACGGGTCGGACCCGGGGAAGCGAAAGACGTGGTTGAACACGACCGCCGCCACGCCAACGGTTGCCGCGAACGAGATGACGTTTGCGACGACGAGGATCACGGGGGCAACGAATGAGCGAAGCAACAACATCAGTACGACGAACACCACGGCCAGGATCGCCGGGATGATGACCCGGAGATCCCGCTGGCTGGCGTGCCTCACATCGAGGTTGATGGCGGTGCTACCTCCGACGAGAACATCTGGACCGACCCGGTCGAGATCTCCGCGCAGCCGCTCGACCACGACCTCGGCAGCCGGGCTGTCCGCCGCAGCGGTCAATGTCGCCTGGACGACGACGTTGCCGTCGACGACCTTAGCCGGCACCCGGGGCGTCAGCCCCAGGAAGGCCGAGGCGACACCGTCAACGGATCTGACCTCGGAAAGTGCCTGGTCGGCCTTGGCTCGGGGAGCGATGATCTGCACCGGCGAGCCCGAGCCCGCGGGGAAGTGCCTGGCCAGGACCTCCTGGCCGGTGACGGACTCGACCTTGTTCAGAAAGAGCTGCGACTGGGTGATCCCCTCGGCCTTCAGGGTCGGGGCGAACGCAGCGCAGGTGAGCAGGGCCGCCAGCGTCAACACCCAGGTGCGACGCGGGTGACGACCGACCACGCCCGCGACGTGACCCCAGATGCCGCGGCGCCCGACGGAGTCCTCGGCGTGGACGTGGTCAACCCTGGGGATGATCGGCCAGAAGATGCGTCGCCCGAACAACAGCAGGACTGCTGGCAGGAAGGTGAGCGAGGCAACCAGTGCCCCGGTAATGCCCAGCGCCCCGATGGGCCCCAGTCCGCGGGTGTTGCCCAGCTGGGACAGCAGCAGACAGAGCAGACCGAGGATGACGGTGGCCGCACTCGCGGCGATGGGCTCGACCGCAGCCCGCCACGCCACCACCATCGCCACCCACTTGCTCGGGTGGTCGTGTAGCTCCTCGCGATAACGGGAGACCAGGAGCAGCGAGTAGTCCGTGGACGCTCCGACGACCAGGATCGACAGGATTCCCTGGCTCTGGCCGTTCAGCCCGAGGGTGCCGTTCTTGGCCAGTGGGTAGATCACCATGGCGGCGACGGCCAGCCCGAAGATCGCGGTCATGAGCACTGTGACGGGCAGGATCGGGCTGCGATAAACCACCAGGAGGATGAGGAACACGACGCCGAGAGCGACGAACAGCAGGATGCCGTCGGTGCCGCCGAACGCGGTCACGAAGTCGGCCAGAACTCCGCCAGGACCGGTGATGTAGACGACAAGCCCTTGCGGCGTAAGCGTTTTGGCCGCCGAGGCCCGCAGCGCCTTAGCCCCCTCGAACAGCGGACTGGACGTGCCGATCGTCTGGGCAGCCTTCTTCCCGTCGAGCAGCACCGGCACCAGAAGTGCCTTGCCGTCCTGGCTCGGTACGGCTGTCGTCGGGGGTTGGGCGAGGTAAGGACCCAGGGAGTAGCCCTTGACCTCAAAGGGCAGGGACGGAATACCGGCGATGAAGTCCTTGGCTGCACCCGAGTCCGAGGGCCTCAGGCCCGTCGCACGCTCGATCACCACGAAGTACGGCAGTGCGTCGGTCGAGCTGAACTTCGCCGCGAGCCTGCCGACCTCGGTCGACTCGGCGGACTTGGGCAGGAATGACGCGTTGTCGTTCTTCTGCACCTCGGACAGCCGACCGACCAGGGGACCACCCACTCCGGCAAGTCCGAACCACACGAGGAGCACCGCAACCACGACGAGCAGGCGGATCACCCTCGTGCGTCCACGGGACGTGGAACGCTCGGCGACCTCCTGCTCGGGTGTGATGTCGTGACGGCTCATCTGATCTGCTCCCCGGCTCGCCTCTCAGCGGTTTCGCCAACCCGTGTCTCGCCAACCCATAGACAAGCATGTCGTGTCTCCCACGTACTCTGGCGACATGCGATTCGAACACTTGGGTTTTGCACCGGACTACGTCGACTACATGGCTGCGTGGGACCGGCAGCGCGAGCTTCATGCCGCTGTTGTCGCCGGCGACGAGCCGGACACCGTCCTGCTGCTCGAGCACGCCGCCGTCTACACCGCGGGCAAGCGGACCGAGCCTCTTGAACGCCCCTTTGACGGCACCCCGGTCATCGACGTCGACCGGGGCGGCAAGATCACCTGGCACGGCCCTGGCCAGCTGGTGGGCTACCCCATCGTCCAGCTGTCTTCGCCGGTTGACGTCGTCGCCCACGTGCGCCGCCTCGAGGACATGATGATCCGGGTCTGTGCAGACCTCGAGGTCACCGCCCGGCGCATCGAGGGACGCAGCGGAGTGTGGATCCAGGCCGACGAGGCGGGGCCCGACCGCAAGATCGGCGCCATCGGCATCCGGGTGAGCCAGAACGTCACCATGCACGGGTTCGCACTCAACTGCTGCTGTGACCTGTCCTGGGCCCAGGTGATCGTGCCCTGCGGCATCGCGGACGCCGGCGTCACCACGCTCAGCAAGGAGCTGGGGCGCGAGGTCCCGGTTCACGAGGTGCTCCCCTACGCTGAGAAGCACCTCAGCGACATCCTGGGCTGACCGCACGCGAGCAGGTGCGAGCCGGTGCGAGTAGCAGGTGCCGTATGCCGTCTGGCCGCGTCCGCGGGACGCTCATCACGGCGTACCCTTGAAGCCTGCCCCCGGTTGATCTCAGCCCGGGGCAACCTCTTGTTTCACGAACGTTCTTGCTTCACGAACGTTCTTGTTTCACGAACGTTCTGTTTCACGAACATGGCAAGGGAGCCTTTGTGAGCGTCGCACCTGATGGTCGCCGCATGCTGCGCGTCGAAGCCCGCAACGCCGAGACGCCTATTGAGCGCAAGCCGGAGTGGATCCGCACCACCGCCAGGATGGGGCCGGAATACACCAAGCTGAGCTCGATGGTGAAGACCGAGGGTCTGCACACGGTGTGTCAGGAGGCTGCGTGCCCCAACATCTTCGAGTGCTGGGAAGACAAGGAAGCCACCTTCCTGATCGGCGGTGAGCAATGCACCCGACGCTGCGACTTCTGCCAGATCGATACCGGCAAGCCTGAGGACCTCGACCGTGACGAGCCCCGCCGGGTAGCCGAGTCGGTCCAGCAGATGGGCCTGCGCTACGCCACCATCACCGGTGTCGCTCGCGACGACCTCGAGGACGGCGGGGCCTGGCTCTACGCCGAGACGATCCGCATGGTGCACCAGCTCAACCCGGGCACCGGCGTAGAGATCCTGGTCCCCGACTTCAACGGCGTCCCAGAGCTCGTCGATCAGGTCCTGGAAGCCAAGCCCGAGGTCTTCGCGCACAACGTCGAGACGGTCCCTCGCCTGTTCAAGCGGATCCGTCCGGCGTTCCACTACGAGCGCTCGCTTGAGGTCATCACGATGGGCCGCGACGCCGGTCTGGTGACCAAGTCCAACCTGATCCTGGGCATGGGCGAGGAGGAGCACGAGATCGAACAGGCCCTGCACGATCTGCACGACGCCGGCACCGACCTCATCACGATCACGCAGTATCTCCGGCCCTCACCGCGCCATCACCCGATCGATCGGTGGGTCACGCCGGAGGAGTTCGTCCGGTGGTCCGACCTGGCGCAGGAGATCGGCTACAAGGGCGTCATGAGTGGGCCGCTGGTGCGTTCGTCCTACCGCGCGGGTCGCCTCTGGGCCCAGGCCATGAAGCGCTGGGGCCGTCCCGTGCCCAAGCAGCTGTCCCACCTCGTCGCGGCCGCATACAGCCCGGCCCGCCAGGAGGCCGCTTCGCTGCTCGAGCGCCGCCTCTCCGACGTCTCCTGAAGGTAGTCTGATCCCTATGGCCCGCAAGGAATCCCCTCAGTCAACCGCGCCCAAGAAGCCGGGACGCTTCGCCCAGCTCCGTCAGGTCTTCACCGCCGCCCGCGGAGTCGACCCCCTGATCGGCTGGTGGATGGCGCTGGCTGCCCTTGGCACGCTCATCGCCATCGTCGTCATCGGCGTGCTCGTCAAGCACCCGGTCTACTTCATGTTCCTCAGCATCCCGCTGGCCACCCTTGCTGCTTCGGTGGTCCTGAGCATCCGGGCCAAGCGCGCGGCATACAAGTCCATCGAGGGCAAGCCCGGCGCTGCGGGAGCGGCTCTGTCCTCACTGCGTCGCGGCTGGTACTTCGAGCAGCAGCCCGTCGCGGCTGAGGCCGCCCGAGCCGGCGACATGTCGTCAACCGCCATGGTGTTCCGCGCAACCGGACGCCCCGGCGTCGTTCTTGTCGCCGAGGGTCCTGCAGTGCGAGCAAGCAAGCTGGCTGAGGCCGAGCGCAAGAAGATCAGCCGGATCGCCGGGGCGAGCGTCCCGGTGACCGTGATCAGGATTGGCGAGGGCGGCGGGAAGGACGAGGTGTCGGTCCGCAAGGTGGCCAGCAAGCTTCAGCGGATGAAGCCCGTGCTCACCAAGGAAGAGGTCTCGGCCGTCAACAAACGCCTCAAGGCCATGGGTGGCCTGCGCCCTCCGCTGCCGGCCGGCGTCGACCCCAACCGGGTTCGGATGGACCGCAAGGCAACGCGCGGCCGCTGACCCTTGCTCCCAAACCTAGGGACCGTGCGGCCTCCCCGCCGCCAAACCTAGGGACCGTGCGGCCTCCCGGCCCCCAAACCTCGGCACCACCCCA
>DHJN01000220.1:20971-21834 GCA_002404345.1 Actinobacteria bacterium UBA4719
GCACCACCCCAAACCTCGGCACCTAAGACACCCAGCACCATCCCTAGAAGGCTAGGCGCGGCGGAGCCGCGATTTTGAGTCAGGTTTGCGCGTCATTTGGCTACACAATCCCTAGGTTTGGCCGGATCCGACCGACACCATCCCTAGTTTTGCCCTGGGTCAGATCGCACCGGACGGTGCCCGCGGTCAGATGCGCACCGGGACGGTGCCCGCGATCTTGTCGTGAAAACCGCGGGTGTCGCGATCCCAGATCACCGCTGGAATGACCACGGCCAGCAGGACAGTACGAACAACCGCGAGAAGCGGCCCCGCGCTGGCCCCACCGAGTCGGACCACACGAATGCCGAGCAGGCGGTGTCCGATCGTCGAACCCAGCGTTCCGACCAGCATCACGTTCATCAGGACGAAGACGGCCAGCGGCTTGAACGGGCCAAGTCCCCCTTCGCCGAGGCGATAGTGCATCAGACCGGCGGCGATCACGGTGCAGATGAACCAGTCCACGAGGACGGCGAGAAGTCGCCGCCGGAAATGGGCTAGCGAGCCTGGGCCGCGCTCCGGCATACCGAGTCTTTGTCCTGGGTATTCGTCGGAATCCGTGCGCACAGCACCGGGACCCGCGAGCCAGGAGGCGACGTCTTTGCGATCCACCACGGGTCAAAGGGTACGTCCCCCGCGCGCTTGACGTAACACCGGTGAAACATACGGGTGTTGGCGAGGAAATCGGGCACCTATAGGGTCGGTCCCGATACAAAACGGCCCGGCCGCGATGCGCCGTGCCCCACCACAGGAGGTTGGATGTTCAGCAAGCCTGAAGAGGTCCTCGAGTTCATCAAGAACGAGGACGTCCAGTTCGTCGATGTTCG
>DHJN01000220.1:22038-22305 GCA_002404345.1 Actinobacteria bacterium UBA4719
CGCCTATCTGGACCCGTTCCGCGTTCAGAAGACGCTGATCATGAACTTCTCGATCGTGGACCCGTTCACCGACGAGCCCTACAGTCGCGACCCGCGCAACATCGCCGCCAAGGCCGAGTCCTACCTGAAGTCGACCGGCATCGCCGACGCCGCGTACTTTGGTGCCGAGGCCGAGTTCTACATCTTCGACGACGTACGCTTCGAGACCAAGCAGAACGCCTCCTACTACTACATCGACTCGATCGAGGCGGCCTGGAACACCGGCCG
>DHJN01000102.1 GCA_002404345.1 Actinobacteria bacterium UBA4719
GCACGGTGCCCGACGGGCCGCAGACCGGAAGTGATCCACACTCCGGAGGCCGAGTGGGCAGCCCACAAGAGAGCAAACCCGCCGGGCACCTAGACCGAGTCTGGCCAGACATCGGCCCTACCGAAAGTGTCTAGTAGGCCCAGAAAGACGCTGCACATCCGAGTGGCGGGATCCGCCAAGACGACCTCGCCCCGCGTCTGCCCAGGTCGGTCTCGGTGGCATTCAACGGTGGACGGCGGGGAGGTCAGGCGGGCCGCGCCAGGCGCCGGACAACCCCTTGCAGCTGATTATCGGCGCCGTCCCGTCGATGATGGTGACGAACGTTCGCGGCCGGCGGTCGCGCTGACTGCGCCCGGCCGACGGTTCACTCAGTTCTCCAGGACTGCCTTCATGTGGCCGAGGGTGGTCTGCATGCCCTCGGTCAGTTCCCGCAGACGAGCGGCGACGAAGTTCTCAGCATTCTCGAGGTCGCTGTCGGCCAGGAGCCGCAGGCCGCTCAAACCGTCAGGCAGGTGGCGGAACGTGACGGTGACGCGGCAGGTGCCGGGAGTTGCCGAGGCGAACTCATACAGCCAGTGGGTCGCCGGGTTACCGTCAAAACGGTCTCCGACGACGAACCCGAACGAACGGCCGGGGTCAGCGACCACGATGGTGCATGGCCGGACCCAGATGAGCTCGCCGGTCGCGGTCCGCGCGCGGTTGGTCCCCTCGAAGCGGGCACCGACGTGCGCTCCGCGGTCGGGGCCCATCCATCGGGCTCCGACGCACTCAGGGCTGAACTCCCCGATGCGGGTGACGTCGGCCACCAGCGCCCACGCGTCCGCTGCCGGGCAGGCGATCTCGGTCGTCGCGCACCCGACGGTGCGGGCGAAGAGCTCCCGGTTGCTGGCATCTGGCACCGGGCGCCGGCCGTGTTCACCCCAACGGGACACCTCGGTGCCCACGGGCTCAGGAGGCCGGAGCCTGTGAAGGCAGCACGCCGAGCTGCTGCAACTGGCTGAGCTGGTCGACCACGTGCCAGTGCTCGGCCATTCGTCCATCAGTGAGCCGGTGGATGTCGATCCCGGAGATCGTGTAAGACCGATTGGTTGGCGGCATGCCCATGAACGAGCCGGAGTGAGTGCCACTGCTGCTCCACCGCACGACTACGCGATCGCCCTCGGCGACGACATCCTCGATCGTGAAGGTGCACGGTGAGAACGCCTCGAGCAGCGCCGCCACGCGCGCCTTGAGGTCTGCTCGCCCGTTGCCCTGCCCGGGGAACGGGTCGTTCTCGATGTAGGCGTCGACCGCCAGCTCGTCGATGGGGGCGAGGTTGCCCGCGTTGAGCACCTCGTCGTAGTAGCGCCGGACGACCGTCTTGTTGCTCTCGGTGCTCATCATGACCTGCTTCCAGGGTGGATAGTGGGGACAGAAAGGAGCGTGCCATTGAGAGCCGGCCGACACCACGACGTCTCCCACCGTCTGACCCACCGACCTCCCAGCCCGCCGGGCGAACGGCCCGCGGCTGCTGGGGCACCTCGATGAGCGGCGCAACGTTCGCCGAACAGCTCCGCGCGCATCGCGCCGCCGCCGGGCTCACGCAGGTGGAGCTCGCGGAGCGTGCCGGGATCAGTGAACGGGCGGTCAGCGACATCGAGCGCGGCCTGCGCCGACACGTGTACGCCGTCACCGCTCGGTCTCTCGCCGATGCACTGGGACTCGGCCCGGCCGACGCTGCCGTGTTCGAGGCCGCAGCCAGACCTGCGCGCTCCACGTCCGTGCCGTCCGCCGGACCGGTGTGGGGCACCGAATGGCGCAACCTTCGACGTACCTCGATGCTCGGGCGCGAAACCGAGCTCGACCAAGTCCTGGACGCACTCACCGACCAGAGCACCCGTCTGCTGACGATCACGGGGACGGGTGGCGTAGGGAAGTCCCGCCTGGCAGCCGAGGTCTGCTGGCGCATCGAGACCGACGAACCGGGACGGGTCCTCTGGGTGCCTCTGGCCGGGCTACTCCAGTCAGACCTGCTTCTGGCGACGGTGGCCACGGCGCTGGGTGTCAGCGCGGCAGCCGAGGAGGAGCTTCCGGCAGCGCTGGCACGCGTGCTCGACCAGCGCAGGACGCTTCTGGTGCTCGACACGTTCGAGCGGCTGCTCGATGCCGCCCCCGCCCTGGGCGTTTTGCTCGACATGGCTACACATCTGCGAATCCTCGTCACCAGCCGGGCGCCACTACGCGTCCGCGGCGAAAGGGAGCAGCCACTCAACGCGCTGCCGGAGCCGGTGGCGGCTGAGCTCTTCAGAGAGCGGGTGAGGTCCGCACGGCCCGGGCTCAATCTCGAGGATGATGACGCCGCCAGGCTGGTCGCCGACATCTGCCGCCCCCTCGCCGGTGTGCCACTGGCACTGGAGCTCGCCGCTTCACGGGTCCGGCACATGCCGCTCCACCTCCTGAGCCTCGAGCTCGAACAACCGCTGCAGGTGCTGACCGACGGTGAGCGCGACCTCCCCGAGCGGCAACGGACGATGCGCAGCACGATCAGCTGGAGCCACGATCTTCTTGGCGCAGGCGACAAAGCGGTGTTCCGCCGGCTGGCGGCGTTCGCGGGGGGATGGACGCTCAACGCCGCTGAGCAGGTCTGTGCCGCCGACCGCGTGATCGCGGCGATCGGCCGGCTGTGCGAGCACGGGTTGGTCGTGCCCGATCCCGCCACGAGGCCGGCGCGTTGGCATCTCCTCGACCCGATCCGCGAGTACGCCGCCGAGCAACTCGCCGCTTCGCCCGAGGCCGATGCCGTCGCGCGGCGGCACGCGGAGTTCTATGCCGAGCTCGCCGCGACAGCAGCTCCACTGCTGCTCGGCAGCGAACAGGCGGAGACCCGGAAGCTGATACGGAACGAGGTCGCAAACCTGCGCGCCGCCCTGGGATCGGCAACCCAAGCGCGTGGCGACCCTGAGGTGGCGCTGCGGGCCGTCGGCGCGTTGTGGATGTTCTGGAGGCTTGAAGGCGCCTTCGAAGAAGGCCGGATCTGGATCCAGCGAACACTTGACCTACCGGGGGCCGACGACTCGCCATCCCGGGCGAATGCACTCTGGGGCGCAGCCTGGCTCAGCTACCAGCGGGGTGACGTGCCGACTGCGACCGCTTACGGGGAGGAGTTGCTCGAACGGTCGACTGGCCCAGAGGCCGCACTCGACCGTCGCAACGCGCTCACGATCCTCGGGCACGTCGCGATCGCTCAGCGACGGTTCGACGATGCCCTGCCACTGCTCGAGGAGGCGCTCGAACTCGCGCGAGCGAGCAACGCGAGCTGGCACATCGCCACCTCGCTGCTCAACCTGGGCACCGTGCTGCTCCGGCAGGGTGACCCACGGCGTGCCGTGGAGGTGTTGGAGGAGGCGGTTGCGGCTCATGACGCCGCCGGCGACCGGCACTTCGTCGCCCACTCGCTGATTGAGCTCGGTTACGCCTTCCTGATCTGGGGCAAGGCCGAGGAGGCTGCGGCTCGCTTCGCCGCAGCAACCCGCACATTTCTCAACCTGGAGGAGCAGTGGGGCGCAGCTGAGGCGGTCGCGGCGTTCGCCGTCCTCGCCTCCGTGTGCGGTCACGCCGAGACCGCAGCGGTGCTGTCCGGCGCGAGCGAGGCGGCGTACGCCGAGATGGCAACGCGGGTGATGGTCCCCGACGCAGAGCTCGGGGCGCCGTTCGTGGCCCATGCGCGCGCGGTCCTCGGCGAGACGGAGTGGCGGCGCGGGGTCCAGGGCGGCCGTGGACTGTCGGTGGAGGAGGCTGCGCAGCTCGCCCTGCGGACGCTCGGCCCTGCTGGCGGCTAGTGGCTCATGCGGTCTACAGGAGACGAAGTCGAACTTCTGTTGTCGGCGGCCACCGAGTTCCGGAAACGGGCGAAGCGGCCCGCTGGCGGTCATTGAAACCCGCCCGCTCCCGGTCATCCACGTGGAGGGTGATCTGGTCATGTGCAGGCGATCCCCCGCATACGCTGGCCAAGGGTAGTTGCGGTGTTGACCGCAATGAAGGCCGCGGCTGGTGCCCCGCACGCAGGACGCGCAGTGCGTCATAACGCCGCCTGTACGTCAAGGAGAGACGTCGCAACGCGACGTCGGCAGACTAAGAGGGCGCGTTCTCATCGCGGCGCGAGGCTACGGCTGGACGATCTTCCAGTAGGAGTCCTTACGCAAGATCCGCCCGTCATCAGCTAGGTCGAACAGGTCGCAGCCATGCACGCGCACATGCTCGCCCTCGTTGGTGGTTCCGGTGAGCAACCACCGAGAGACGCCATGGTCGCCGCACATCCAGTGCTCATCCTCGCCGTAATGTACGTCCGGCAGGCCGCGGAAGCGCTGCGCCAACCCCTCGCGTACGGCCGACGGCCCTTCAAAGCGAGTGCCCCATGGGTGCTCGCCCCGCGGTGTCTCCAGCACACAGTCGTCGGCGAAGAAACCCATGATCCGGTCCAGGTCGTGGGCGTTGAAGGCAGCCAAGAGTCGCGTGAGGACTCCAGCATCGTCTGCGTACACGCCTTCATCATGCCAGCGCACAAGCCCTGGGAACACCGCGCAAGCGGCATTGCCGGCGGCTACATCGGACGCCGCCGCCTAACGGGCTCACGAGCCGGTGCCCGAGCCACACCGGCCCAGCATGGGCTGCTCCATCAAGTGGCGCGCGTGACCCCTGGATCCGCCAACGCGGCCTGCTTGACGAACGGTCAGCCGTGACCGTCGCTGCCGTGGTTGACGCACACCCCGGCTGTGACGTCCCACCCCGCATCGGTAGATCTTGTGGTGAGCAGACTCGACGACCCTCACAAACGACGGTCACCGACGGCTCGCGGCGGCGGGTGGTCTCCGGCCGCGCTCTCGATCCCGAGGATCTCGCAGTCCAGTGCCACGACGGCACGGTCGCGACCGGCCACGTGGGGAGCCCATAGACGCCTGATCAACGCCCGGAATTGCCGCAGAGGGAGCGGGCAGGCCGGCCACGTGTGCGAGCGCACGCGACGACACTGCGTCATACCGGCTCGCCTCTGTGCGCCCAGAATCAGGCAGCCAACCTGACGCGCGACCAGCGGCAGTAGTCGCTCGATCGCTGAGAGGCCGCTCGCATCGCGACAATGGCGTGCGTCTTCGACCGCGCTGTGCCTCACGACAGAACGTTTTGTTACGTCGCAAGCGGAGCCTCATTCGAAGGGAAAGACGATGGCTATCCGAGCCTCCACTGGTGCCATGAAAAAGTCCCCACGCCTGACCAGGAAGCAATCACGGCCTCGACCGTCGTTGCTGTTGTGCCTCGTAAGTCAGCGCGATTTGCGGGATGAATGGGGATCAATGACTTCTTGGCCAATGTTCGTGTCGGTTGCGGGGTACTCAACGAGAGCAAGAATCCTATTGGCCATGAAGCGAGCGGTGCGCACGGGAGTACCGCTGCGCGTCACCTCGGTGACCTCAACGATGCCGCGTCCTGTGTTGATCTCGACCCGCCGCCCGTTCCGGCTCGCGACCACTTCATACGTGCGAATCTCGCCGCCCGCATCGATGACGATCTCCACCCGGTCACCGCGCACCAATCCACGTTACCCCGGCGATGAATCCACGCCTCCAGAGCAAGCGGTCGCCGAAGGTGCCGACTGCAACTTCCTGTCACGCCGCGGTGTGATCGCGCGCCCGGCACGGCCGTGGTCACACGATGTGGCATCCGGATGTCCCGGTGAGCGACCAGTCCGAGGCACCCTTGAGGCATGTGGCCGGTCGACGTCGAGTCCCTGATCGCGCGTCAACGAGAGCTAGCGGACACCACTGCCCAGCCATGGACGCCACAGGACAGTGGGATCCGCATCGGAGGGTGCTGGGTGTGCTTCCCCCGTGGCCTGGACGGTCGCGGCAGCGCCGGAGACCCGACCTGGACTGCCGTCACGGTGATGACTGGGGACGACGTCGTCGACCAGCTCGTCAGAGCGGGTGTTGCTGGATCGTCCTACGTCCCAGGACTCCTGGCCCTCAGGATAGGTCGAGTGATGGAGCAGGCGACGCGGGCTCTGGCAAGTAGTCCGGACGTGCTGCTCGTCGACGCCACGGGCCGTGACCATCCGCGCAGGGCTGGATTGGCTGTGCATCTGGGCGCGGAGCTCGCGATGCCCACGGTCGGACTCACGCACCGTCCACTCCTCGCTGTAGGCGATTGGCCACCGGATCGTCGAGGTGCCACGAGTCTGCTCCGGGTGGGAAACGACGTCGTCGCATGCTGGCTGCGTACTCAGCCTGGGGTCCGCCCGCTGGTCGTGCACCCCGGCTGGCAGGTCGACCTGGCCACAGCCATCGACGTCGTCATGAGCACGTCCCCGCGATGTCGTACGCCGGAACCGCTGCGCCGTGCCCGCCACGCCGCCCGAGCAGCCCGTGCGCGGCCCGAGCAAACGCACTGACATCAGCGATCCGACCACGTGCGTCTTTCCGGCACCCCTCTGTTGTCAAGAGGGCGGTCTCGGCACCGCCGAGTGGTGCGCCGACGCTTGTCGCCGTCAAGGTCGTTCGGCCGGGGG
>DHJN01000194.1:0-473 GCA_002404345.1 Actinobacteria bacterium UBA4719
GAGGCCCAGGCCGAGGCGCGCATCCTGATGCTCTCGAGCAACAACATCCTCAAGCCGGCCGACGGTCGTCCGGTGACCATGCCCACCCAGGACATGATCATCGGAATCTTCCACCTGACGCTCCCGGTCGAGGACGGCAAGGGCACCGGTCGTGCCTTCTCCTCCGTGGCCGAGGCCCGGATGGCGTTCGACGCCGGCGAGCTCGAGCTGGGTTCCAAGGTCAAGATCCGTCTGAGCGACGTCGTCCCACCGGCAGGCTTGGCCCTCCCGGAGGGGGTCGAGGCTGACGAGAACGGCATTATCGCCGGGCTCACCGTCGAGACCACTCTCGGTCGCGCCCTCTTCAACGAGACGCTGCCACTGGACTACCCGTTCATCGACGTCCCGGTCGACAAGAAGGAACTGTCGAAGATCGTCAACGACCTGGCCGAGCGCTACACCAAGGCCCAGGTTGCGGCCTCGCTGGACGCGCT
>DHJN01000194.1:641-3024 GCA_002404345.1 Actinobacteria bacterium UBA4719
ATGGTGTCCTCGGGTGCGCGCGGTAACTGGATGCAGCTCCGTCAGATCGCCGGTATGCGTGGGCTGGTGTCCAACCCCAAGGGCGAGATCATCCCCCGCCCGATCAAGGCGAACTTCCGTGAGGGTCTTTCCGTCCTCGAGTTCTTCATCTCGACGCACGGTGCCCGTAAGGGTCTGGCCGACACCGCGCTGCGTACCGCCGACTCGGGTTACCTGACCCGTCGTCTGGTGGACGTCTCGCAGGACGTCATCATCCGTGAGGACGACTGCGGCACCGACCGTGGTCTGAAGATGCCGATCGCGGTCATGGTCGACGGCTCGCTGCGCAAGCACGACGACGTTGAGACCAGCGTCTATGCCCGAACGCTCGCCGAGGACGTCGAGCCGGCAGGTTCGACCGTGACTGCCAAGGCCGGCATCGACCTCGGGGACGTCGTCATCGACGCTCTGGTGGCCGCGGGTGTCACGGAGGTCCGGGTCCGTTCGGTCCTGACCTGTGACTCCAAGGTCGGCACCTGCGCCGCGTGCTACGGCCGGTCCCTGGCGACCGGCAAGCTGGTCGACATCGGTGAGGCGGTCGGTATCATCGCCGCGCAGTCCATTGGTGAGCCGGGCACGCAGCTGACGATGCGCACCTTCCACACCGGTGGTGTGGCCGGTGACGACATCACGCAGGGCCTTCCCCGCGTCGTCGAGCTGTTCGAGGCCCGCACACCCAAGGGTGTGGCCCCGATCGCCGAGGCCAACGGCCGCGTCCAGATCGAGGACACCGACAAGACCCGTCGGATCGTGCTCACCCCGGACGACGGCTCCGAGGAGCACGCCTACCCGGTGAGCAAGCGTTCGCGCCTGAACGTCGCCGATGGCGAGCACGTCGAGGTCGGCCACAAGCTGGTCCAGGGCGCGATCGACCCCAAGCAGGTGCTGCGTATTCTCGGCCCGCGTGCCGTGCAGATGCACCTCGTGGACGAGGTCCAGAGCGTCTACCGCCAGCAGGGTGTGTCGATCCACGACAAGCACATCGAGGTCATCGTCCGTCAGATGTTGCGTCGCGTCACGATCATCGAGGCCGGCGAAGCCGACCTGCTGCCCGGCGAGCTGGCCGAGCGTAGTCGCTTCGAGTCCGAGAACCGTCGTGTGGTGTCCGAGGGTGGCAAGCCTGCCTCCGGTCGACCCGAGCTGATGGGTATCACCAAGGCCTCGCTGGCGACCGAGTCGTGGCTGTCTGCGGCGTCCTTCCAGGAGACCACCCGGGTGCTGACTGATGCGGCGATCCACGCCAAGTCCGACACGCTGCTGGGTCTGAAGGAGAACGTCATCCTCGGAAAGCTCATCCCGGCGGGTACCGGCCTTCCGCGCTACCGCAACGTCAAGGTGGAGCCGACCGAAGAGGCCAAGGCCGCGATGTACACCATGCCGAACTACGAGCAGTTCGACTACCCGGCCTTCGGCCCGGGAACCGGCGAGGCGATCCGTCTCGACGACGCGAGCCTCGGCTTCGACCGGGACTGAACGCACGCATAGAACGGCAGTACACGCATCGAACGGCAGTATCAGCGGGGCGGGCCTTCGGGTCCGCCCCGCTTCCGTCTCTTCCGATTTGGCGGCTATGGGCCCAGGCAGTAGCCTAGACAACTGTGTCTGGGCTCGCCCGGGCGCCTGAGCCTGACCAGATCCGCATCGCGTTCCCACCAGGGGCCGGGGCTGGTGACGATCAGGCTCAAACCTCCCGCCGGGCAGTCCGCGTCACTCCTCTTTGGGGTGTGCCGGAAAGTGCAGGGGGGAGCACTGTGTCCGAGCTCCAGAGTCGCATGGCTCAGAGCACGGACCGGACAACCACAAGGATGTCCTGGTCGCCGCGGCGTGACCGGACAGACGACATTCACGACGTACGGAGAATCAGTGCCTACGATCAACCAGCTGGTCCGGAAGGGCCGCCAGGACAAGGTCACCAAGACCAAGACCCCGGCGCTCAAGGGCAGCCCGCAGCGCCGTGGTGTGTGCACCCGCGTGTACACCACCACCCCCAAGAAGCCGAACTCTGCCCTCCGCAAGGTTGCCCGCGTGCGCCTTACCGGTGGCATCGAGGTCACGGCGTACATCCCGGGTGTCGGCCACAACCTGCAGGAGCACTCGATCGTGCTCGTGCGTGGTGGTCGGGTCAAGGACCTCCCCGGTGTCCGTTACAAGATCGTCCGCGGCTCGCTGGACACCCAGGGTGTCAAGAACCGCAAGCAGGCACGTAGCAAGTACGGCGCGAAGATGGAGAAGAAGTAATGCCTCGTAAGGGCCCCGCCCCCAAGCGGCCACTCGTCGTCGACCCGGTCTATGGTTCGCCGCTGGTCACCCAGCTGGTCAACAAGATCCTCACGGACGGCAAGAA
>DHJN01000194.1:3065-3718 GCA_002404345.1 Actinobacteria bacterium UBA4719
TCCATCGCCGAGACCATCGTCTACGGCGCACTTGAGGGCACTCGTGCCAAGACGGGCACCGACCCGGTCGTCACGCTCAAGCGCGCGCTGGACAACATCAAGCCGGCCCTTGAGGTCAAGAGCCGCCGCGTTGGTGGCGCGACCTACCAGGTCCCGATCGAGGTCAAGGGTGGTCGGCCGACCACGTTGGCCCTTCGCTGGATGGTCGGTTACTCCCGTCAGCGTCGTGAGAAGACGATGACCGAGCGCCTGATGAACGAGATCCTCGACGCGAGCAACGGCCTCGGTGCCGCTGTGAAGCGTCGCGAGGACACGCACAAGATGGCCGAGTCCAACAAGGCCTTCGCGCACTACCGCTGGTAGCACCTACTGATGCGGGTCGGTTCGCCGACCCGCATCAGGCACCCGCGAACGTGAGTCAGCGGCCGCAATACCGGCACTGAACGTCGTTCGCCCCCAGATCATCACCCTCGAGACGAGACGAGAAAAGACACCGTGGCACTCGACGTCCTTACGGACCTGACCAAGGTCCGCAACATCGGCATCATGGCTCACATCGATGCCGGCAAGACGACGACGACCGAGCGGATCCTGTTCTACACAGGCATCACGTACAAGATCGGCGAAGTTCACGACGGCGCAGCCACGATGGA
>DHJN01000033.1 GCA_002404345.1 Actinobacteria bacterium UBA4719
CGGGCCCAGCCGGGCCCGGGCCCGGCTCAGCGCCTCCTCCGAAGGCAAAACGACCGTGACCCCCTGAGCGGCCCACGACATCGTCCCGGCGAGCTTGCGCATCACCCGGCCGCCGCCCATATCCATGAACAACGCCAACGCCAGCACGTAGTACACAACCAGCCACGACGGCAGCATCCGTGTCCGCTGCTCCCGCGCACCCGACGCCTCGATGACCGCCTCAACCGTTGCTCGCGGGAACGCCCGCGCCAACAGCCCTACCGAGACCCGGTCACCCAGAGCGTCCTCGTCCTTCAGTACCTTCTGTCCCGCACGGCCCATGCACCCAAACTACACCCATGTAACCTTAAGTTGAAGGTATTGGCGTCGGCCCTGGGTCTGGCGTGGCTGCGCGCGCCTGGTTGTACCTCCCCTTGTCTTGCCCTGGGCTCTCGGCTGAGCACCTGCATAGTCGTAGTACGAGTAGGCGTCAGTCTGCTTCTGTGCGAGGCGGTTGAGCACCACGCCTAGGCTAGGCATCACGCGGGGCTCGATTCAGGTGGTGACTCGAGGCCCGTAAGGTTCTCACTCTGGCGATCATCGCCATGGTGGCTCTCTGTGCGCTGCAGTGTGGGGATCTTTACCGGCTTCGAGGTCCAGGGCTCCTGATTCCCTATGGGGGATCGGCTGTCAAGTGTTGGTCGTGGACCTGGGGTTGACGGGCTAACGGACGCTGACCGTTGATGGGGTCAAGGCCATTCCTCGACGGCCATTGTGTACCGGTGCTCGTCGGTGTCAACGTCGTTCATGCTCGCTGCGCTGCGCGTGCTCCACGTTTGACACCTCCCACGCGCCGGCGCGGGGCAGCCTGGATCGAGCAATGGCCATCCACGCCTTGGCTGTCACCGCGGTGGTCATCCGCGGTGTCCGGCTACATCAAGAGGGCACGGGTTCCTTGACCTGTTCAAGGGTGGTGTTGGACGATCGATGGTGGGGAAGGTCGCCTCGGTCGCTGGCGCCTTCGTAGCCTGGCTGCACCTGTCCCGCGCGGACTCGTTGAGGGGCCTTCCCCGCCTTCGTCGTCTTGGTGCTGCGGCGCCGTGCCCGCACCAACGGTGGGACGGTCCACTGCTGGGCGATGATCGTCTTGGCTGCCCCGGCGGTGACGGGCTCGCCGTTGATGTCACACACGACGTAGGGCATGCCGCGGGCCATCACCGCCCAGGCGCGCTCGGCCAGGTGCGCCGCCACGACACACAACGCTTTGACGTGATTGGCGCCGCATTCGACGATCTGGGTGTAGTAAATCTTCGCCAGCTGAGGGTCTTGTTTGCGGGCGGTATCGGCCGCCCGGAAGAACGTGGCCCGCAGCAGGGATGACCCGGCCTTGGACATGGGTTGTCCCTTGCGGTCGGTGTTCCCGGTCTCGCTGGCCCGCGGTGCCAACCCGGCGTAGGACTTGAACTGGGCACCGGTGGGAAAGCGTCCGGCCCGCCCGATCGCCGCGGCCAGAACGGGTCCGCCGACCTCGGCGATCCCTGGCAGGGACCGGGCCAGCTGGCCGTGATCGGCCCACCGGTAGGCCTCCTCCCGTCGCGCTGCGTGGACCACGAGCTCAGCCTGGATCGCCTTCAACAGTCGAACTTCGGTGACGACCTCGGCGGCCAGGTCGGCCCACGCGATCGCGGGGTGATCCCCGTACAGCTCGACCGCTGTCGCGGCGGCGTGGCGCCACGCCTCGGCCCGCTCGGCGCCGTGATGGTTGTGCGAGGCCTTGACGATCAGCGACGTCAACCTGGCTGGGCCAGCCTTGAGCAGGGCCCGCGGGTCGGCCCACCGTTCCAGCACGGCCAGGTCGCCGACACCCAGGTCCTGGGTCAACGGGGTCAGCGGCAGCAGCTGACGGACCAGGTCCTTGATCCGCGTCTTGTGCTCACTGGCGGCCCGGGTCAACCGGTCACAGGCCCGCACCCGCCGGTCCAACGCGGCGTGCTCGGCATCGGCCAGCTCCAAGGGGAGCAACCCCCCGGGTGCGATCAACGGCAACCGGGCCAACGTCTCAGCGTCGATGCCGTTGCTCTTGGCATGCTTGGACAGGAACCGGCGCAGGTCGGCGGACTTGGCGCTGGAGACCCGAAACACCAGGTGGCCGCGGGAGGCGAAGAACACCGCCACCGGCAGCCATGCCGGGCCGGTCGGCTCCAGGACAACCTCCAACACCGTCCCGGGCGGGGCGCCCCGGCTGGCGGCGTCCTCGATCCGGGTCAGGCTGGCCATCGTAGGTTCACACCGTCTGCGGCACACCTGCGCTCCGGTCTCGTCCAGCACCCGCACCGTATGCGAGCTCGCGATCCCCAGGTCGATACCAACCAGTCGTCGTACCATTTCATCCCACCTCCGTTATCGGACACCGAACTGCCACTCCGGTCGACCGAGCGGGCAACGCCATGACCACGGGTCCCAAGGTGGCAAGTCATCACTGACAACGGCTCCCACTCATGTGCTGCAAACGAGCCCAGCCTCTGATGGGCCGGCTCACTTCCCTCATCCGGGGCATCCGTGGCCAGCCAGCGATGGCAATCAGGAGTACGAGGCAACGAACGACACGTAGCCGCCGATCCTCAGACATATTCTCGACGCCACTCACCGGACAAGCCGGGATGCACATTGCAACCCTGGAACCCCGAGGCGATCAACCCCGGAGCCCCTTACATGACATGGATGACGTAGTCGTTGCTTCTGCAGTCGGTTGACCTGGTCTTTCACCGTTTTGGGGCTTGCTTTCTCGCCCATTATGGGAGATAATTAATGCAAGATTGCAACTCGCATCGGGGGTGGGCATGATGACGGTGATGACTGCCCAGCTGCCCCTTCCGGTGGCCCTTGTGGCCGGTGCCGGGAGCATCGGTGAGGCTGTCGCGCTCGTGGAAGACGGCGACGGTGGCCGGGTGTTCCTGCGCGGCGAGCTGGTCTACGCCTGGTCGGTCGGGGACGTCGCTTTGCGTCGGCTGGCCGCGGTGCAGGTGGTGGCGATCAAGGCCGCGCGGGTCGCCGACGTGGCTGCCGCGTTCGAAGTTGATGCCGGGACTCTGTGGCGCTGGGGTCAGCAGTTATCCGCTACGGGAGTGGCCGGCTTGGTCCCGGACAAGCGGGGTCCCAGGGGTCCGTCGCGGTTGACCGATGACATGGTCGTCGACATCCGGGCCCGCCGCAGCGGCGGGGCGTCGCTGCGGGTGATCGCCACTGCGGTCGGGGTCTCCACCGACACCGTTCGCCGGGCCCTACCGGCACCAGCTCCCGTGCTGGCAGCCGAGGTGGTGGCACCCACCCACGAGGTGCAGCCCCACACCGACTTGCCGGTGCTACCGCCGCCGGCGGACCGCTCAGCCCAGCGGGCGGCGGCTCGCTGGGGACAGCTCACCGCCGCGGAACCGGTGTTCACCCCCGCCGCAAGGGTGCCATTGGCTGGGCTGCTGCTGGCGATCCCCGCACTGGAGGCCACCGGGCTACTGGACTGTGCGACAACGGTTTTCGGGTGTCTGCGTAACGGGTTCTACGGCCTGGACACGATGCTGGTCGAGGGCGTGTTGCGGGCCCTGGCCGGGGAGCCACGCGCCGAAGGATCCACCCGGGTCGACCCGGTCGCGTTGGGCAGGGTCCTGGGGTTGGACCGGGCCCCGGAGGTCAAGACCATCCGCCGCAAGATCACCGCACTGGCCGCCACCGGGCGGGCCGAGGAGCTCCTGGCCGCAATGGCCGCCCGCCACGTGGCTCGCCTGGATGGCATAAACCCGGACCTGATGGCGGTGTTCTATGTTGACGGGCACGTCCGCGCCTACCAAGGAGGGCGCAAGGTCGCCAAGACTCACCTTTCCCGGCTGCGGTTCCCCGCCCCCGCAACGGTGGAAACGTGGGTCTCGGACGCGTCCGGGGACCCGGTCCTGGTCGTCATGGCCGAACCCGGCGCGTCCCTGGCGATGGAGCTACGCCGACTGCTCCCCGACCTGCGCAGGGCCGTCGGTGACGACCGCCGGGTCCTGGTCGGGTTCGACCGCGGCGGTTGGTCCCCGGCCCTGTTCGCCCACATGGATGCGGAAGGCTTTGATGTGCTGACCTGGCGCAAGGGCCTCGCCGACGACGTCGACCAGGGGCTGTTCGCCGACCTCACCTACCTGGATGAGACCGGGCGCACCCACCAGTGGCGGGTCGCGGACACCGCCGTGGACCTGCCCGCAGGCGACGATCAGGTGTTCACCATGCGGCAGGTCACCCTGAGCGTGGCCAACAACAAGGCTGGTAGGGAAACCCGCGGGCAGGCCAGCACCCGACAGATCCACATCCTGACCACCCGCACCGACCTTGCCGCCGGTGAGGTCATCTACCGGATGGGCTCGCGGTGGCGGCAGGAGAACTACTTCCGCTACGCCCGGATGCACTTCGACCTCGACTCCCACGACGCGTACGCGACCACCGACGACGACCCCGCGCGTCTGGTCCCCAACCCGGCCAAGAAGAAGGCCCACAAACAGGTCCTGGCCGCCAGGGCGCGCTACGAGCGGGCACTTGCGGCCACCGACGCCGCGATGCTGCAAGCGGTGTCCCCACCACCGGGTCAAACCGTGCTGATCACCAACCAGGCCCACGACGGCCTCACCGCCGACCTCCGCCAGGCCGGCGCCGACCTGGACACCGCCCAGACCACTCACCGAGCGGTCCCGACCCGCCTACCGCTGTCCGAGGTCAACCCCGGCCAACAGGTCCTGGACGTACAGACCAAGCTCATCACCCACGCCATCCGCATCGCCGCGTTCAACACCGCCACCGCCCTGGCCCGAGCCATCCGCGTCCACACCGGCTACGCCCGCGCCAACCACGAGGCACACACCCTGGTCCGCCAGGCCCTCACCGGAAGCGGCGACATCGACCCCGGCAACGGCATCCTGACTGTGCGCCTTGACCCCCTGCCTACAGGGCGCGCCACCGCCGCCATCGCGCAACTGTGTGAACACCTCACCGCCACCCAAACCCGTTACCCCGGCACCGACCTCATCCTGCGCTACGAGGTCAAAAACCGCCCCTGACCTCACAAAATTGATCGCACCATGTCATGTAAGGGGCCCTGAGGTCCCCTCTCAAGACTCAGAATCCAACAGAAAGGCAATAATCCACGATGAATGTTGACATAGCAGGCTTGTCCGTCGTAGTCACAGGAGGTTCCGGTTTCATCGGCACCCATCTCGTCGAAGCCCTCGCTGGGCGGGGGGCTGTTGTTACGAATCTCGACCGCGTTCCACCCAAACTGGTCAAGCATGCTGAGTACTGGCGGGTATGTGACTTGTTGGACCGTGATTCAGTGCTTGCGGAACTCCGTGCGGCGCGACCGCGGGTGGTTTTCAATCTTGCCGCGCTTACGGACATCTCACAGGGACCAGAAGCGCTCATGGTCAACACGGGAGGACTGTTGAACGTCATCGACGCCATCCGGGGGGTCGACAACGGCTGCCTCCTTATTCACACATCCACGCAGCTGGTGATGCGACCTGGTCATGAACCCAAACATCCGCTCGACTTCGCTCCCTATTCTGACTACGGCGCGAGCAAAGCCGAGTCCGAACTGATCCTTCACGAGCACGGAATGGATCTGGATTGGGTCACTGTACGGCCAACCAACGTGTGGGGCCCGTGGCATCCGACATTCGCGAAACAGATCTGGCGTTACATCGACCGCGGCTTATATATGCACCCAAATGGTCGTGATCCGCGTCGCTCCTACGGCTACGTCGCAAATGTCGTTTTCCAGCTGCTACGGGTGGTCGAGGCTGAAAGATCGGAGGTGACTCATCAGACTTTCTACGTCGGTGATGAGCCGATCGCGTCCTCGGTGTGGTTGGACAGTTTCAGTCTTTCCCTGCGTGGGAAGCCTGTACGGCGTGTTCCCAGCGGTCTGCTTAAGGCGGCTGCATTCGCTGGTGAGATTTCCGGCCGTTTCGGCGGCCCCTCGCCTATTAACTACGGTCGGCTCTACCGCATGACGACGGACTACGCAGTCCCGATGGAGCCGACGTTCGCGATCCTGGGGCACGGTCCCGTGAGCCTTGGCGAAGGAGTCAAGGCCACCGTCGAGTGGATACGGTCGACCGCACCCGAGACTCAAACCCGTTGAAACCCTCAATACTAATGGTTGGCCCATTCCCACCGCCGCTTGGCGGGGCGGCCAAAATCAGTCAAGCGGTTTTCGAGGCATTGGAGGCCGAGCACGTCACGGTAGAGCGGATAGTCACCTCCGCATCCACCCTGTCGCACCAGCGATCCGTTCGATACCACATGCAACGTTCCCGAGGAACGATACGCGGGCTGGCGACCTTGCTCGTTCGTGCCCGGCATACCAAGACCGTGTACATCGTGCCGGACGCAGGGTTGGGCGTCTGGTACACGCTGGCCTACGGTTTGGTCGCAGCTATCGCTTACCGCCGTGTCTTTTTCCACCACCACTCATGTCGCTACATCGAGCAGGAGACCGCAGCGATGCGGCTAATCACCCGGCTGACACGTTCGAAGGCGACGCACATCTTGCTGACTGATGAAATGGCCCGGAAGTTCCAGAAGCGGTACGGACCGGTCCACGCACGGGTGGTTGGCAACGCGCAGTTCACCGCGATACCTGCTAACGATCTAGAACGCGCCCCCGGGCGGTTGCGTCTGGGGCATCTGAGCAATCTTTGCGCAGCGAAGGGATTCTTTCGGGTCGTTGAGGCGTTCGAGCGCTTCAGGTCGGCCGGGATTGACACCGAACTTCATCTGGCGGGCCCAGTTCTTGAACTAGCGGTACAAGCTGAAATTGACACTCTGCGAACAACGTACGGTTCAGCCGTCGTAGACCATGGTCCCCTCCAGGGGCAGGCCAAGGCCGCTTTCTATGCATCCCTCGATCTCTTCCTCTTTCCCACCAACTTCGATCAGGAGGCGGCGCCCAATGTGGTCTACGAAGCGGCAGCAGGCGGAGCCCCGACCTTGAGCGTCGCCCGAGCATGCATCCCTGAGATGGTCGGGACCCTCGGCGGCGCAGTGTGCGATCGAGGTGATGACTTCGGTGCGTTCGCCCTGCAATGGTTCATCCTCGAAGGGGCAAACCTTTCTGTACTTCACAGACGTTCGGTGAAGGATAGGTTCGTGCTCGAGAACGCGCGCGCCGCTCAACAATTCGCCGACTTGGTGGTCGACATGGCGTCACCTAATCGCTCAGCCAGGTCTCCGTCGCCATAACTACCCTCATCGTTTGTTTTGGGAACAGGTGTTCGGTCACACGGAGGGTCGCCGAACGCCCGTTGAGCCTGTCCCCGTCGCGCGTCTTGGACGCTGGCGAAGTATCCGGGGAAGTCGTACAGGTACTTCATCGTCTTGAACTGCGCCTCGGAAAAGGGATTGATGCTCCTATGTTTGTCAAGCGGCCCGTTCCATGCTCTCTTGGTTGGATGCGGATGGCTTCTTGCTGACGGCGGTAGCGACAGCGAGCACGTACTGGTGGAATCATCAGACGCCCTTGCCCTGCCGCCCAGCTTGGTGGTGTCCCAACTCCACACATGGGAGGGCGCGCAGGGCCCCGGCAAAGTCGCCG
>DHJN01000045.1:0-2646 GCA_002404345.1 Actinobacteria bacterium UBA4719
CTGGCTCTGGCCGCGAGCGCCTTCTTCGTCGTGGTCGAGAACTCCCAGGCGCTGCTGCGCGTGCTCGATCGCCCTGGCGCCTTCGTCTCCCTGTCGCTGACGGCCACCTTGGGAGGGCCCTTGCTCGGGCTCGCACTCCTGGCCCAGCATCGCTCCCCCGAGCGCTATCTGATCGGGCTGACCGCGGGGTATGCCGCAGCCGCGGCCGTGGGGCTCGTTCTGTGCCTGCGAGGTGGTCGCCCCCAACGCGACCGGGGCGACACCCGAGCGGCCCTTCGACTCGGACTTCCCGTCATACCTCATCTTGTTGCCCTGTTCCTGGCCAATGGCGCCCTCGTGTTCCTTGCCGGCCATCTCTACGACATTGCCGCCGCCGGCCGCATCCAGCTGGCGCTGCTGGTGGGCAGCTCGCCGGCGGTCATCACCTCGGCCCTGAACAACTCGTGGGCGCCAATCGTCTATCGCGCTCCCCACGACAAGCGCGGCGCGGTCCTGGAACACACCGCCCGCGACATCGCGACCCTCGCCGCGCTGATCTCCGGAGGTGTCGCACTCCTGTCACCGTGGCTGATGCGGCTCGCAGCCAGCGAGAGCTTCGCGCCCCTCGAGCTCGTGCCCGCAGTAGCGATCGCCGCCTTCGGCTGCGTCCTGGCCGTGGCCTATCTGGCCAACGTGCACCTCGTCTTCGCCGCCGGTCGCTCGCTGGGGCTCTCCCTGATCACTCCCTTCAGCCTCGTGGTTGGCCTGGGCTGCGCCTACCTGGCCGGGCGCCAGAGCCTGGTGCTGCTTGCAGTCGGCTTCCCCGCCACGTACGCCGCGCTCGCCGGCGGCACCGCCTGGCTACGTCGTCGGGTCCACGCCGTCCACTGGAACGAAAGTGTGCTGCTGCTGCCATGCGGACTCGGGCTCGGGCTCTGTGCCCTCGGTGCCGGGCTGCCCACATCCGGCGCGGCCGCGCTTGTCCGGGTGGCCGTGGCCGCGCTTGCCGGCGTCGGGACGCTGGGGCTGGCGCGCCGAGTTCTGGGTCGCTGAGACCCGCATGCGCACTCACCTCCAGTAACGATCAGACCGGTTCGCTCAGGTGCGCCGAGAGCCAGTCGAGCGCACGGGGCATGACAACGCCGATCGTCGCGTAGTTGTGACCGCCATACGGCAGGATGATCGTGTCGACGAAAAACGGATCCCGCACCAGCGAGAGAAACCGCTGCGTGTCGGCGTAGCCATTGGGCCCCCGTTCCGTCTTCGAGATGGTCACCAGCAGCGATACCGGCGGCGCCGGCTGGTGCGCGAGTCTCCACTCCAGGTCGTTGTCCTGGCGCAGAATGGAGGAGCCGCCCCACAGATCGCCCGTCGTGTTGTCCTTCAGCGTGTGGTAGTAGCCCGAGAAGGAGACTGCGGCAGAAAACACGTCCGAGTGGCCCATCGCGATCTTTGTTGCACAGTAGCCTCCGGTGGAGTCGCCCATCACGCCCCATCCCAATGGGCGCACGCGGTACGCGGACCGTACAGCGACGGGCAGGTCCTGCGCCAGGAAGGTCTCCACCTGCGGCCCGGCCGGCACGTCGGTGCACTCGGTGTCCCGGGGCCTGGCCAGGGTCGGCGACAGCATGACCATCACCATCGGCCGGGCACGGTGGGCGACCACCTCACGCAGCTGTTGGTCAGGGAAGCCGAGTCGACGCACCAGCTCCAGGACGGAGCCCGGATAACCAGTCAGTAGCTCGGTGACCGGAAAGCGTGTATGCGCGTAGCTCGGTTGGTAGTACTGCGGCGGAAGGTAGACCAGGGCCTGGGACGACAGAGTCGACCTGGACCCGCTGATGGTGACCGACTCGATGCGCCCGCGGGTGGGCCACTGGGCCTGGGTCGACCATCCGATGTCGCCGAGCAGTCGCACGTGGGTGGAGTTGGCGATCGGCACGCCCGCACCGGCCCCGCCTGGTCCAGCCTTCGACCGTCCGATGGGCCCGCGGCCGGAGACATGGGCGAGGCTTGCGTTTTTCGGGGCGATGCCGGTCAGCTCACTCCATGAACCATAAAAAAAGCCGTAGTCGTTGATCAGCGCAGCCACGAGCACGACGGCCGAGAGCTGGCTCAGACCCAGCATCAGGAACCGCGCTCCGACGCGCACCACACGAGGCCCCCGCCAACGTGACCACAGCAGGTAGGTCGCGACCGGCAGCGCCAGCGCAAACGTTGCCAGAACCGCCACGAGCGGCCAGCCGAGCAGCGACATGTCAAACTTCCTTCCGCCCGACGGGCGCTGCGGCGGACTTCGATCAGCTGAAGTCTCGACCCCTCATCTGAACGACTGCTGAGAGGCGGTGGCGGGTGCCAACGACAATATTGGTCGGATCCGCTTCATCAGCGGAGCTCGTAGACGGTGACCTCACCGCTGCGGAACCTCGCTGCGGCGAACCGTGCGAGCTCCGAAGATACCCGTCCGGCCGACGTGTCGGCGACCAGCCAGCTCGCGCCATAGCCGTGCCGGAGTCGCTCGATGGTCTTCACGCCGGGGTCGGTGAAGACGGCGTCGTTGACAGCGAGGCGCTCCGGGAAGGGCGACGGGGCGCTCCACCCCTTGGCGGCACTGGCGTATCCCCAGCCCTCAAGCACCGTGCGACGGCCGCCAAGGCCGCTCACCCA
>DHJN01000045.1:2718-4104 GCA_002404345.1 Actinobacteria bacterium UBA4719
TTCGGGGTGTGCTGGTCGACCCAGGCCATGGCGGCGCCGGCGTCGGGGCTGAGCCGGTAGCCACCATAGCCACCGCCCACAGGCACAGCTCTGCCGGCGAAAAAAGCGATGAGGTCATCGGCGGAACGGTTGATCACGCCGTACGCCGGTCCGCCGAGGACCACAGCTGCCAGCGCCAGTCCGGAGCCCCATCCACGCAGGCCAGGGACTCCCCGGCGTACCAGCACCCACACGAGAGGAACCGCGACGATGGCGAGGCACAGGAGAGCAAGTGGCGCGACGAACGAGGCCACCACCGCCGCCAGGCTCTCCTTGTTCGGGGACAGTGCTGACATGGCGGGCAGCTCTGGCGTGACAGCACGACCGAGCGCGACCACACCGGCACCGATGAGCGTGCCGCCGGCCAGGACGGCGGCGACTCTGCGGCGGCCCCGCACCACAGAAGGGACCGCGGCGGCAAGGGCCCATGCGCCGAACACCGAAGCCACCGCATTGGCCAGGCTACGGAAGTAGGTCTGGCTCAGGGAGGGGTGCGACAGGACCAGGTAGACGACCCATCCCGCGACGACGACACCCGCCATGAACCAGGCCGCAGGGTCCCTGCGCAGCCGCTTTGAGGCAACTGAGGCAAGTGGTGCGAGGCGACCGACATTCGCCACCAGAAGCACCAAGAGGAGGATCGCCAGGATGACCAGCGACCGTTTCGACAGGTCGCTGACACCCTCGGGCAGAATCGGGCCGACGGATGGAAGCAGGCCCGCGCCGGTCAGGCGGTGGTAGAGCGGGTTCCACTCGACGAAGTCGAAGAGGCTGAGCTTGGAGCCGCCGTCGCTGCCCTGGACCGCGAGGAGGGACACCGGCAGGATGACAGCCACCATCCCCACGACCGACAACGCGGCAAGCCACTGACGGCGCCGCTGGACCAGCAGACTCAGACCGGCCAGGCAGGTGCCGGCCAGCACGAGCGGCATGGCGACTGGTTTGGCTCCCGCCGCCGCCACGAGCAGCAGCGCAAGGACAACCCACCCAGCCCCCAACCTCACGCCGCGCAACGCCCGGACGATCAGGATGGCAGCGCCCAGAAAGAGGGGCACGACGAAGACCTGGGAGGGGCTCGGCGGGAAGATGACCCCCGCCGCAATCGCGCAAGACGGACACTTCGTATACGGCAAGAGGTTCGTGCCCTGCAGGGCGACGACGCCCCAGGCGGCGATCGGTCCAGACCACCACCTGCCGGACAGCTCCATCGCCAAACGCGCACCGATCAACGCCGTGACGGCGAGCAGCGGAAAGACCGACAGCCGCAGGACCACCGTCGCCTCCGGCGCCCCCGACACCAGATGCGCCGCGGCCAGGTGAACGTGCGAGAACCAGTGGTAGCGCAGG
>DHJN01000045.1:4225-6565 GCA_002404345.1 Actinobacteria bacterium UBA4719
GAGCTGCTGCTGCAGCCCCAGGAGGGACCAGAGCGCGAAGCACGCGAGCTCGAGCGCGAGACCCGTCACGGCGCCCATCGCGACATCTTCAGGCCAGCTGCCCCGAGTCCCGACCGTCGCCCGCGCCACCAACAGGCCGGGCAGCGTCACCCCCAGGCACCAGTAGGCAGCGTAACGACCAATGTCGAGGGCGGGTGTGCCCGTTCGCAGCAGCTCCAGGGTCGCAACACCCAGCACCAGCAGCCACGGCAGGGCACGGACCCCCGCCTGCCGCACACCGGCCCAGGACGGCCCACGGTCCCGTGCGGCGATCTTTCCCTCAACGTCAGGCTTCCGGTCGCTGCCGTTGCTGAGCCGCCCGCCCGAGAGCGCACCCACCGGATAGCTCAGCAATGCTTTCCCTTCACTTGGCCCTCGCCCGATTCTGCGTGGGGTCACCGGGGTGGGGACGCTGGGTGCGATCTGATCGTAGGCTACTGATCCGCGAGCCCGAAGGGGATCTGACCGCCGTGCGCGACACGTCGCTGAACTCTGGGCTTATCGGAGCTCGTAGACGGTGACCTCACCACTGCGGAACCTCGGTGCAGCGAACCGCGCAAGCTCCGAAGACACCCGTCCGGCCGACGTGTCGGCGACCAGCCAGCTCGCGCCATATCTGTGCCGGAGTCGCGCGATGGTCTTCACGCCGGGGTCGGTGAAGACGGCGTCGTTGACAGCGAGGCGCTCCGGGAAGGGCGACGGGGCGTTCCACCCCTTGGCGGCACTGGCGTATCCCCAGCCCTCAAGCACCGTGCGCCGGCCGCCAAGGCCGCTCACCCAGAACGCGATGGACGGGCACCCGGGTCGCTGCGGCCCGGTGACGCAGTGCCGGTTGGTCGCGACCACGGCGTCGTTCGGGGTGTGCTGGTCGACCCACGCCATGGCGGCGCCGGCGTCGGGGCTGAGCCGGTAGCCATTATTCTCGGGCACCGGTCTGTCGGCGACAAAGTCACTGAGGTCATGGGCGGAAGGGGTGATCACGCCGTACGCCGGTCCGCCGAGGACCACAGCTGCCAGTGCCAGTCCGGAGCCCCATCCACGCAGGCCAGGGACTCTCCGGCGTACCAGCACCCACACGAGAGGAGCGGCGACGACGGCGACGCACAGGAGAGCAAGTGGCGCGACGAACGAGGCCACCACCGCCGTCAGGCTCTCCTTGTTCGGGGACAGTGCTGACATGGCGGGCAGTTCTGGTGTGACGGCACGACCGAGCGCGACCACACCGGCACCGATGAGCGTGCCGCCGGCCAGGACGGCGGCGACTCGGCTGCGGCCCCGCACCATGGAAGGGACCGCGGCGGCAAGGGCCCACGCGCCGAACACCGAGGCCACCGGTATGGCCAGGCGAAGAAAATACGCCTGGCTGTAGGACGGGTGCGACAGGACCAGATAGACGGTCCAGCCCGCGACGACGACACCCGCCATGAACCAGGCGGCAGGGTCCTTGCGCAGCCGCCGCGACCCGAGCGAGGCGAACGGCGCCGTGTGACCGAGGTTCGCCACCAACGGCACCAGGAGCAGAAGGGCAAGGATGACCAGCGACCGCCCCGACAGGTCGCTGACACCCCCGGGCAGGATCGGCCCGGCGGATGGATGCAAGCCCGCGCCGGTGAGCTGGTGGTAGAGCGGGTCCCACTCGACGAAGTCGAGCAGGCTGAGCTTGGATCCCACGTCGCTGCCCTGGACCGCGAGGAGGGACACCGGCAGGATGACAACAACCATCCCCACGACCGACAACGCGGCCAGCCACTGACGGCGCCGCTGGGCCAGCAGACTCAGACCGGCCAGGCAGGTGCCGGCCAGCACGAGCGGCAGGGCAGTGGGTTTGGCTCCCGCCGCCGCCACGAGCAGCAGCGCCAGAACAGCCCACCCTGCCCCGAGCCTCAGGCCGCGCAAGGCCCGGACGATCAGGATGGCGACACCCAGGAAGAGAGGCACGACGTAAACCTGGGAGGGGCTCCCCGGGAAGATAACCATCGCCTCGCCCCCGACTGGCAAGAGGTTCGTGCCCTGCAGGGCGACGAGGCCCCAGGCGGCGATCGGTCCGGACCACCACCTGCCGGACAGCTCCATCGCCAAACGGGCACCGATCAACGCCGTGACGGCGAGCAGCGGAAGGATCCACAGCCGCAGGACCACCGTCGCCTCCGGCGCCCCCGACAACAGGTGCGCGGCAGCGAGGTGAACGTGTGAGAACCAGTGGTAGCGCAGGACTTCCCCGGCCACCTGGGAGATCTGCGGCGGGAACGAACGGGTGAGCTCGTGCACGATGGACAGGTGCCAGGTGGTGTCCTGGAAGTA
>DHJN01000051.1:0-2406 GCA_002404345.1 Actinobacteria bacterium UBA4719
ACCTGGGGTCACGTCAAGGGCTCGACAACGACTTCGCGCCGACGGGCCGCGCCGTTGGAGAAGTCGTTGACCGGGTGTCGGGCAAGGCGCTAAGTTCGCTATGAGCATGCATGTGCGTATTGCGAACGTTCCGTCAGGCCGTCGAGATCAAGGCAGGCCGGTCCTCGTGCCACGTCGGGCGGGGCTCAAGCCGATCCCTCAGGAGGACGAGTGGGCGAGTCAACGGGTCGGACTCTCGACTTCGTCCAATCGCTCGAGCGCGGCCTGGCGGTCATCCGTGCCTTCGACGCTGAGCACAGCCAGCTGACGCTGAGCGAGGTCGCCCGCATCACCGGACTCACCCGAGCTGCCGCACGTCGTTTCCTCATCACGCTCGTCGAGCTCGGCTACGTACGCACGGACGGGCGACTGTTCGCCCTCCGTCCCCGGATCCTGGAGCTCGGGTACGCGTACCTGTCGAGCCTGACGCTGCCGGAAGTCGCCCTGCCGCACATGGAAGCGCTCGTTGCGCAGGTGAACGAGTCCTGCTCGGTGTCGGTGCTGGACGGCGACGAGGTCGTCTACGTCGCCCGCGTGTCGACCCACCGGATCATGACTGTGGCCATCAGCGTCGGAACACGCTTGCCCGCATACGCCACCTCCATGGGACGAGTGCTGCTCGCCGCCCAGCCGAAGGAGTGGCTCGATGACTACCTCGCGCGGGCCGAGCTCAAGCCCATCACGCCCCGGACGATTGTTGACCCAGAGAAGCTGCGGGCGGCCCTCAAACGCATCCACTCCCGAGGATTCGCCCTCGTAGACCAAGAGCTTGAGGAAGGGCTGCGCTCACTGGCGGTTCCTGTTCACGACACCGACGGCGCGGTGGTCGCCGCGATGAATGTGTCCGCACGCGCCAGCAGGGGGAGCTCGGAGGCGATCCGCAAGGAGCTGCTCCCCCCGTTGCGTGAGGCGGCACGTCACATCGAGGAGGACATCCGCGGCGGACCGAGCCCCCAGACCCTGGCTCGCTGACCGCCGGCAGATCGCCACGTTCCTCGCGGCATCTCGACGGGGGGTGCAGCAGAGCATTAACTGAACAATGCACATGACCGTCAAGCTCCCACACCTGCAAATGGAGGAAAAGATGCCACTTCTCGAGGACTCCCAATGGCACGGCAAGATCTATAGCGGGGGCTGGACGACAGGGGCCGGTGAGCCTTATGCCGTCGTCTCGCCCTCGACGGGGGAACAGCTCGCCGTGAGCGGCCGCGCGACACCGGCCGACGTCGCCAGCGCGGCGGCGCGCGCGCAGGGGGCCCAACGGGAATGGGCGGCCCGCCCGCACACCGAGCGCGCCGCCGTCCTGCGTCGCGCCGGTGATCTCTGGTTGGCGAACATCGACGAGATCACCGGGTGGCTCATGCGTGAGACCGGCGCCATCGGGCCGTTCGCCGGCTTCCAGATCGCGACTTCGGCGCAGGAATGCTTCGAGGCCGCAGCCCTGGCGTCCGCGCCGTACGGCGAGCTGCTGCGCTCCTCAGAGCCACGGCTGAGCATGGCCCGCCGGGTGCCGGTCGGGGTCGTCGGGGTGATTGCCCCCTTCAACGTGCCGACGATCCTGTCGATCCGCGCCGTGGCCCCGGCCCTGGCGCTGGGCAACGCGGTCCTGCTGAAGCCGGATCCCCGGACGGCCGTCAGCGGTGGTGCGGTGCTCGCGCAGATCTTTGCCGAGGCTGGACTTCCTGACGGGCTGCTGCACGTCCTGCCCGGCGGGGCGGACGTCGGCGAGGCCCTGGTCGTGGAGCGGGCGGTGCGAGTGATCGCGTTCACCGGGTCGACGAGGGCCGGCAGGGCTGTGGGCGCGTTGGCCGCGCAACATCTGAAGCGGGTCCACCTGGAGCTGGGCGGCAACTCCGTGCTCATGGTCCTGGACGACGTCGACGTCGATGCCGCTTCGTCTGTCGGAGCCTGGGGGTCGTTCGCCCACCAGGGACAGGTCTGTATGGCGGCCGGCCGGCACCTCGTCCAGAGCGGAGTGGCTGACGCGTACGTCGAGGCGCTGTCAGCTCGCGCCGACCATCTGCCCGTGGGAGACCCGACCACCGGACAAGTGGCCCTGGGTCCGGTCATCGACGCAGGCCAGCGCGACAAGATTCACGCAATGGTCATGGGAGGCGTTGACGCCGGCGCCCGTCTCGCCGCCGGCGGGACGTACGACCAGCTGTTCTACCGCCCGACGGTGCTGGCCGACGTGCCGGTGACCAGTGCGGCATACTCCGAAGAGGTCTTCGGTCCGGTGGCGCCAGTCGTCCGGTTCGACACCATCGAGGACGCGATCCGGCTCGCGAACGACACGCCCTACGGGCTGTCGCTGGGCATTCTCACCCCGGATGTGATGCGCGGCCTCGACATCGCGGCACGGATCCC
>DHJN01000051.1:2474-8680 GCA_002404345.1 Actinobacteria bacterium UBA4719
GGGGCAGTCTCCCGGCCTACCCGATGTGACGCCGGACGCGCGCCCTGCGTCGAGGTTGCTCAGGCTCAGGGCGCTCCCCAGACGTCGGCGGCGGTCTCCACGACGAGGCGCAGCTTGGCGACCTGCTCGTCGTAGGTCAGGGCGTTCCCCTCCACGGTGGAGGAGAAGCCGCACTGCGGCGAGAGACAGAGCTGGTCGAGCGGGACGTACTTGCTCGCCTCGTCGATCCGGCGCTTCAGCGCGTCCTTGTCCTCCAGTGCGCCCCGCTTGGTCGTGACCAGCCCGAGCACGACCTGCTTTCCCGGGGGCACGAACCTCAATGGGGCAAAGGTGCCCGAGCGGGCGTCGTCGAACTCGAGGAAGAACCCGTCGACATCCAGGCTGGAGAACAGCGCCTCGGCGACGAAGTCGTAGCCGCCCTCGGCCGCCCACGAGGACTGGAAGTTGCCGCGGCACATGTGGGTGGTCACCCGCATGCCCTCAGGTCGACCTGCGATCGAGGCGTTGATCTGCCGGATGTAGCGCTCGTGCTGGTGATCGGCGTCCTCTCCACGGGCGGCGACCATCTCGCGTTGATGGGGGTCGTTGAGGTACGCGAGGCTCGTGTCGTCGAGCTGGAGGTAGGTACAGCCAAGCTCTCCCAGTCGCCGGATCTCCTCCTTGTATGCCGCGGCCAGGTCCTCCCAGAAGTCCTCGAGCTCGGGGTAGACGCTGGGGTCGATCGACGCGCGACCACCGCGGTAGTGGACCATGTTCGGCGAGGGAATCGTCAGCTTGGGTGTCAGCTTGGGTGTCGTGGTGGACACGGTGTTGCGCAGGAACTCGAAGGCGTCGCCGAAGATCGTCTTCGGCAGGGTGACGCGGTCGCGCACCCTCAGAGCGGCAGTCTCGAAGTCAAGCTCCCCCTGTTCGTTGGTGAAGTGGACCTTGAGCTTCTCGTCGGTCTGGGTGATGCCGCCGAGCTGGTAGATGAAGTCCATGTGCCAGGAGGTGCGGCGGAGCTCCCCGTCGGTGGCCGACTGGAGCCCGACTCCCTCCTGCATGGCGACGACCTCGCGGATGCTCTGGTCCTCGAGAGCGCGCAGCTGGTCCGGGGTCAGCTCGCCTCGGGCCCTCTGCGCCCTCGCCTCGACAAGCTTTGTGGGACGCAGCAGGCTCCCGACGTGGTCAGCCCGGAATGGAGGGACGGTCAGTGCGGACATCATGCTCCTCAGGTGTGATCGGGATCGGACCCGCTCCAGCCTGCACCATCGTCCGAGATGGGCATCCCGGTGTAGTTCTCGGCGAGGCTGGCGGCGGCGGCGCGGGAGGTGGCGACATAGCGCAGCTGGGACAGCTGGAGCTGCGCGTCGAAGTCATCGCCGGTGGTGTGCAGCATGGAGGTCATCCACCAGGAGAAGTGGGTGGCCCGCCAGACCCGACGGAGGGCGTTCTCCGAGTAGGCGTCTGCGCGGGCACCGTCCTTCTTCACCACGAGGTCGGCGAGCGCTCGGGCGAGGAGGGCGACGTCAGATACCGCAAGGTTGAGTCCCTTGGCCCCGGTGGGGGGGACGATGTGCGCGGCATCGCCGGCGAGGAAGAGATTGCCGTGGCGCATGGGCGTATTGACGAAGCTGCGCATCGGCAGGACGCTCTTCTCGAGGATGGGGCCGGTGTGCAGCTGCCAGCCGTCGAGGTCCAGACGGTGGGCGAGCTGGGACCAGATCCGGTCGTCGGACCAGCTGGTGATGTCCTCGTCGGGACGGACCTGCAGGTAGAGCCGGCTCACAGTCGGGGAGCGCATGCTGTGCAGGGCGAAGCCGTCTGGGTGCCAGGCGTAGATCAGCTCGTCGGTGCTCGGGGGCACGTCGGCGAGGATCCCCAGCCATGCGAAGGGGTAGGTGCGTTCCCAGGTGTGTCGGACGGTGGATGGGATGAGGTCGCGGCTCGGGCCATGGGAGCCGTCGCAGCCCGCGATGACCAGACACTCGAGGGTCTGCGCGACCCCGTCGCGGTCGGTGTACGTGATGCGGGGCCGGTTGGTTTCGACGTCGTGCAGGGCAACGTCGGAGACCTCGAAGTGGAGGGGGTGCCCGGTCGCGAGGCGCGCGTTGATGAGGTCCTTGACGACCTCGGTCTGACCGTAGGCCCAGACCGATCGGCCGCAGAGGGCGGAAAAGTCAAGGTGCTCGCGGTGCCCCGGCCACTGCAGATGGATGCCGTCGTGCCGCAGGCCCTCGCGGTGGACCCGGTCACCGACCCCGGCCTCGGTCAGGACATCCACCGTGCTCTGCTCGAGGATCCCCGCGCGGATCCGTGCCTCGACGTACGTGCGCGAGCGGTCCTCGAGGACAACGGACTCCACACCCTGCTGGGCCAGCAGCTGGGCCAGGACCAGACCGGCCGGGCCGGCGCCGATGATGCCGACTTGGGTTTTCATGACCTCAGCAAAGACCCTTAGGCCCGTTGGGTGCAACGTCCGGTCCCTTGCACTAGCCCGGGCAGGTGAGGACGAGGAGGCTGGGGAGTCACGATGTTGTGAGCCCAACGTTCATTCGCGTTCGCATAACGAACACTTGTGCAGGATGTGAACAGTGCCTAGACTCTGGCCAGGCCGAGACGCTGATGGAGGAGGCTTCACCATGACGACAACTGACCGAGACGAGACCAGGTCCCGGGACGGACTGGCCTCACAGGCTGTGATCACCGCGGAGATCGAGCGCATCCGCGAGGAGGACGCACGGTCCGTGGTGCCCCGCACCCAGCCCCGCATCGATTTCGCCCCCTACCGCAGCTCGATCCTGCGGCACCCCACCAAGGACCTGCACCAGGCAGACCCTGAGACCATCGAGCTCGCCTCGCCGGTGTTCGGCCACCAGGACGTCAAGCCTCTCGAGGCGGACCTCACGATCCAGCAGAACGGCGAGCCCATCGGCGAGCGGATCCGGATCAGCGGCAGAGTCCTCGACGGCGACGGTCGCCCGGTGCGCCGCCAGCTCGTCGAGATCTGGCAGGCGAACGCGGCCGGCCGGTACGTCCACAAGCGAGACCAGCACCCGGCGCCCATCGACCCCAACTTCACCGGGGCCGGCCGCGCCCTGACCGACGACGAGGGCACCTACTCCTTCCTGACGATCAAGCCCGGCCCGTACCCGTGGCGAAACCATCGCAACGCCTGGCGGCCTGCGCACGTGCACTTCTCCATCTTCGGTACGGAGTTCACCCAGCGCATGATCACCCAGATGTACTTCCCCGGTGACCCTCTCTTCCCGCTGGACCCCATCTACCAGTCGATCACCGACCAGCACGCGCGCGACCGGCTCGTCGCGCAGTACGACCACGACTCCTCCGAGCACGAGTGGCTTCTGGGCTACCGTTGGGACATCGTGTTGACCGGCAGCCACGCCACGTGGACCGAACGCGACGGGGGAACTGACCATGTCTGACGACGCCACAGCAGGGGCCCTCGTGCCCACGCCGGGCCAGACCGTCGGGCCGTTCTTCCACTTCGGGCTCCCGTATGCCGGGGGCGAGAGCCTCGTTCCCACGAGCCACCCGGGTGCGGTCCGGCTCCACGGCACGGTGACTGACGGTCACGGTGACCCCATCCCGGACGCGATGCTTGAGATCTGGCAGGCCGACGAGCAGGGCAACATCAGTACCGAGCCCGGATCCCTCAGCCGAGACCCGTACGTCTTCACCGGTTGGGGTCGGGCCGCCACGGACGCGGCCGGCCACTACCGGTTCACCACGGTCAACCCGGGTGCGACCGACGAGGGCTCGGCACCGTTCATCTCTGTGTGCGTCGTCGCCCGCGGGCTGCTCAACCGGCTCTTCACCAGGGCCTACCTTCCTGAGGACGCGGCGTCGCTCGCGGCAGACCCTCTGCTGTCCTCACTCGACGAGGAGCGTCGTCCGACTCTCGTCGGCACCCGCGAGGAGGGCGGCGCACTGCGGTTCGACGTTCGACTCCAGGGGGAGAACGAGACGGTCTTCCTCCAGTTCCCGCGGCACGACGCCTGACCATGACCGGTCACGAGCTCCTCAACCCCGGTGCGTGGCGGACGGCCTCGCTCACCGACGACTCCGCGGTGATCCAGGCTCTGCTCGACGTGGAGGTTGCGTGGGTGCGCGCGCAGCGCTCGTTGGGCCTCGTGGACGACGCGGTGGTGCGAGTCGTCGCGGACGCAGGCTCCGCTGCGGCATACGAAGTCGGCGCGATCGCCCGCCGCGGTGAGTCCGGTGGCAACCCCGTCCTGCCCTTGCTCACCGACATGCGCTCCGCGGTCGCGGAGCACTCCTCAAACGCCGCAGAAGCCCTTCACCGGGGTCTGACCAGCCAGGACGTGCTCGACTCGGCGCTCATGCTTGTGGCGAGCCGGACGCTGGGCGCGCTGCGCGGCAGCCTCCTCGCGGCCGCCGACGCGCTGGCTGGGCTGGCCGACGAGCACCGCGGGACAGTGATGGTCGGGCGGACCCTCGGCCAGGCCGCCCTGCCGATCACGTTCGGGCTCAAGGCTGCTGGGTGGCTGGGTGCAGTGACCGACGCAGTGGTCGAGGTCGGTGCAACTGCTGCGTCCCTGCCCGTCCAATGTGGTGGCGCCGTCGGCAGCCTCGCGGCCATCGACGCCATGGTGCCGGGGGAAGCCCTGCGCGCAGCAGACCTGCTTGCGGATGAGCTGGGCCTCTCTTCCCCGGGCCGGCCATGGCACACCGACCGGGGTCCGGTGACCCGCTGTGGTGACGCGATGGTGCGCACCGCGGACGTCATGGGCAAGATCGCGTCGGACGTCCTTCTTCTCAGCCGTCCCGAGCTCGGCGAGCTCGCGGAACCCGTGGCCGAGGGTCGAGGGGCATCCTCGACCCTTCCCCAGAAGCGCAACCCCGTGCTGTCGGTGCTCATCCGCAGTGTCGCCATCGAGGCGCCACACCTTGGCGCGTTGCTGCATGCCGCCGCCGCTCTGGCGGTCGACGAACGATCGGATGGCGCCTGGCACGCCGAGTGGAGCACCTTGGTCCGTTTGCTGGCCCGCGTCTCGAGCGCGGGGTCGCAGCTCGAGGAGCTCCTTGCTGGCCTGCAGGTGAATGCCACCGAGATGCGTCATCACGTCGACGATGCCGGTCCGGCGATCCTCAGCGAGCGGTTGGTGGCTGCAGTGAGGAATCTCCCGGAGGCGGCCGACATCCCCGACGACCTGGTGGGCCTGCTGAAGCAGGGCGCATCCACCGGGAAGGTACGTGACCTCCTACGCTCTCGGGTTCCCACAGAGAACCTGTCAGATGGCGAGCTCGACCGCCTGCTCGACCCCACCACGTACCTCGGTGTCAGCGACGTGCTCATCGACCGCGCGCTGGAGCGTCACCGCGCGCTGGGCAGCGGTGATCGCCGGTGACCGTGCAGGTGGCGCTCGTTGACCTCACCGGCCCTGACGTCGGTGAGGCCCGGGACCTCGTCGTCCTCGGCCCGTCGCTCGGGACCTCTGTCCGTGCCCTCTGGTCGAGCTGCGCAGCCGCGCTCGGTCCCGGCTACCGTGTCGTGGGCTGGGACCTTCCGGGGCATGGAGGCAGTGCACCGTGTCCGACGGCGTTCACCGTCCCCGACCTCGCGGGTGCGGTCCTGGCCGCTACCCGGGCCGTGCGCAGCGAGCTCGGCGAGGGGGCGAGACTGCTGTACGCCGGGGTGTCACTCGGCGGGGCGGTCGGCCTCCAGCTCGCGGTGTCACAGGCGGATGAGGTCGATCAGGTTGCGGTGCTCTGCTCGGGCGCCAAGATCGGTGATCCCACCAACTGGCGCGAACGCGCCGACCTCGTCCGCCGAGCCGGCACGCCAGTGATGGTCGAGGGGTCGGCCACCCGCTGGTTCGCGCCCGGCTTCATCGGCAGGGACCCGGCCACGAGCACGGCTCTGCTGTGGTCCCTGCAGAATGCCGACCGGTTCAGCTACGCCCGGTGCTGCGAGGCGCTGGCCGAGTTCGACGTACGTGCTGAGCTCGGCGGTGTCCGGGTGCCGGTCCTCGCCGTCGCCGGCAGCGAAGACGCGGTGGCCCCCCCCAAGTTCGCCGAGGTGGTCGCCGCCGGGGTCCCGGACGGGTCCTGTGCCGTGCTTGCGGGCGTCGCCCACCTCGCCCCGGCTGAGGCGCCCATCGAGGTCGCCACACTGCTTCGTGACTTCTTCGCTGGAGGTGCTCGCTGATGGAACGTCCTGACCGCACCGAGTCCGAGGCCCG
>DHJN01000086.1 GCA_002404345.1 Actinobacteria bacterium UBA4719
GCGCCGTCCATGGTCTCTTCCACAGTCACCAGAGGGTGCGCGGCCTCGGCGAGGATGCGGCGACCCTCCTCGACGTTGTTGCCGTCCAGTCGGACGACCAGCGGCTTGGTGGCCTCGTCGCCGAGGGCATTGAGGGCACCCACGATGCCGTGAGCGACCGCGTCACAGGAGGTGATGCCACCGAAGACGTTGACGAACACCGACTTGACCTGCTCGTCGCCCAGGATGATGTGCAGACCGTTGGTCATGACCTCAGCCGACGCGCCGCCACCGATGTCGAGGAAGTTGGCCGGCGCGGGGTGCTCGCCCGGCCCTCCGAACTCTTCACCTGCGTAGGCAACGACGTCGAGGGTGGACATGACCAGGCCCGCGCCGTTGCCGATGATGCCCACGGAGCCGTCGAGCTTGACGTAGTTGAGGTCCTTGGCCTTGGCCGCAGCCTCGAGCGGGTCGGCCGAAGCCTGGTCCTCGAGCGCTGCGTGGCCGGGGTGACGGAAGCCGGCGTTCTCGTCGAGCGAGACCTTGCCGTCGAGGGCGACGATCAGGCCGTCGGTGGTCTTGACCAACGGGTTGACCTCGACCAGCGTCGCGTCCTCGTCGCGGTAGACGGTCCACAGCTTCTGGATGGCTTCGGCGATCTGCGCCTTGACGTCCTCGTCAAAGTTCGCAGCGTCGACGATCTCCTTGGCCTTGGCGGCGTCGATGCCCACGATCGGGTCGACGGCGATGCGGGCCAGGGCCTCGGGACGCTCGACAGCGAGCACCTCGATCTCCACTCCGCCTTCCTTGCTGGCCATCGCCAGGTAGGAGCGGTTGGCGCGGTCGAGCAGGACGGAGAAGTAGTACTCCTCCGCGATCTGTGCGCCTGCGGCGATCATCACCTTGTGAACCGTGTGGCCCTTGATGTCCATGCCGAGAATCAGACGGGCGGCCTCGGCGGCCTCGTCGGGCGACTTGGCGACCTTGACGCCTCCGGCCTTACCCCGGCCGCCGACCTTGACCTGGGCCTTGACTACGACCACTCCGCCGCTCTTGGCGCCGATCGTGGCTGCCGCCGCTCGGGCTTCTTCAACTGTTTCGGCAACGATGCCAGCCAGCACCGGTACACCGTGCGCCTCGAACATGTCGCGCGCTTGGTACTCAAAAAGATCCACAAGTACATCCTCATCAGTGAGTATGGGAACGTCTCTGCGGATCGTAGTGGGCGGGTATTCGATGTGGTTGCGTCGGGTACTGCGGGTGAGACCAATCCCACGTTCGGCATCCCACGCGCTGGCACTCCCGACGCCGACATCGCGCAGCCTGACCAACGTGTGGTACGAGGTCGGGTACGCGATGGTGGGATGAGTGCAGGATGGATCAATGCGACTGATCAGCCGAGTCCTCTGCCCCACCGCCGTCGTGGTGGCCATGACCGCATGCGGAGGGTCGGCGACGACGACTCCGACCACCCAGAGCCACCCGGCCACGCATCCGACGAGGGCGCTGTTCCCGGTGACCATCATGCGCACCGGCGGCATCGCCGGCTTCCGGGACGTGCTGGTGGTGGCCGGCGACGGCCTGGTGTCGGTCACGCGCAAGGGGCAGAAGCCCCAGCAGTGCCGACTCACGCCTGGGGCGGTCTGGCGGCTGACGACGGCCGCATCCCAGGTGCCATGGGCTCGAGTCACCCCGGCCGATACCCGGCCCTCGTTCCCGGACGATCTGGTGACAACGGTGCGCTCGCCCGCGGGCGGCCCGTTCAGGCTGGAGGACCCCCAGGTCGGTGCCGGACGTCACGTCTTTCTTGAGCTGCTCGGCGATCTCAGCGGAGGCCCGGCCGCGTCCCGCAGGTGCACGCCCGTCTGACCCGAGATTCCGTCCGAGATTCCGCCCGAGATTCCGGCCGAGGGTTGCCGGTTCAGCGATGTGTGCCGAGCTTGGTCAGCTGTAGTAGCCGACGAGGGCGGCGATGACATTGACGGTGCCGGCAGCGTTGTAGAAGCTGACGGTGTTCCCTGCGCCCAGCGGGACCAGGACCAGGTTGGGGATGGTCTTGCCCGGCACATAGTTGAGGTTCGAAGCCGCCGGCACGGGCTGACCGCCGGGGTAGACCGTCAGGTAGCTGGCCGCAGTCGGGTCGGTGACGGTCACGTTGAGCGCGACCGCAGTGGCGCCAGCGGGGAGGCCGGGGACGGTCACGGTCAGGGTGCGCCCGGCGCCGAGCTTGGCCGTGGGCGCGCCGATGCCGACCCTGGTGTCCAACACCCGGGTCGGGGCCAGGCCCGTGAATCCCGCCTGGGTGGTGACCGCCGTGTCGTCGACCACGAAGCTCGTCTGAAGCGTGGCGTCCTCGCTCATCAGGAACTTCAGGGTGATCGTCTTGCCCTTGTAGGCCGACAGGTCGAACGTCTTCTGCGAGTACGTCGAGCTGGTGCCCACGTTCGAGTAGGTCGCCAGGGTGGACGTCGTGGTACCGGAGACGACCTGGACCTTCAACGTGTCGAATGCCGTGCTGCCAGTCTCTGCGGTATCCGTGCGACAGCTTCGTCGCGGTGGTGCTGGTCGGAATCGCCACCGACTGCCACTGGTTCTGGGTGGTTGGCCTGCCCTTGCCGCCGAGCCACATCTTCCAGCTGCCGGAGTGCGCCGGTCGGCCGATGCTGTTCGTAATAGGTCCGGCCGTGCCGGTCCAGCTGGCCGCACCCGACTCGAAGCCCGAGTTGAGCAACAGGTTGCTGCCAGCTGGGAGCGGCGGGGTGGCGACGAAGGTCGAGGCGCCCCGCGGCACGGCGATCGCAGAGAACGACGCCGCGATGCCTGCGCACTCGACCGATGTGGCGCCATACAGGTCCTTGGCGGACTGGATGGCCGCCTCGCGAGCGGCCGCGTAGGTGCTGTTCGACGTGAGGTATGTCGACAGGGCGCGGTACCAGATCTTTTCGGCCTGGTCCCGACCGATACCGGTCACGGGCAAGCCGTTGCAGGTCAGGCTGTTGTAGGAGACGCCGTTGATGACCTTGGCGCCGGAGCCCTCGGAGGCCAGGTAGAACCAGTGGTTCAGCGGCCCGGAGGAGTAGTGCGGGTCCAGGCCGCCCAGCGTCGAGGACCAGCAGTCCGCGGACCGGCCGTCCCTGGACGGCCGGTCCAGGTAGCGCAGGGGCGTCCCGTCGCCGTTGAGGTTGACCAGCTCACCGATGAGATAGTCCGGATTGTCGGAGGCGAGGTTGGCATACCACTCCACCGCGGTGCCGAAGATGTCCGAGGTCGCCTCGTTGAGACCACCGGCCTCACCGTCGCCGAGCAGTCCTGCGGTGTTCTCGGTGACGCCGTGGGTCATCTCGTGACCGGCGACGTCGAGCTCGAGCCGATGTCAATGCCGGTGCCGTCCCCGAGGCCGTTGAGATCGGTGGTGTTGTGGCCCGCCGCGTCGCGCATCGAGAAACTGGCACCGGGGGTGGTGCCGATCGGGACTGTGCCCACGTTGATGCCGTGGCCCGTGCCGTTCTCGATCTCGTCCCAGGACGCGAGAGTGCCGCCAGTGTCGGCGTTGACGATGGTGTGCAGCCTGCTCGGGGTCTGGTCGGCCCGTACGCCCTCGGTCAGCACGGCGTAGGACAGCTTGGGGGTGGCGCCGCCGGCATAGACGACCAGGTCAATCTTGGTAGCCGAGGTGGTCTGCTGCACGAACGAAGCCTTCCGGGCGCCAACGGCCTTGGCCGAGTCAAGGCTGATCTTCGGCGTCGTCGAGGCGACGCCCACGCCATGAGTGGCGTTCCAGGTGACGCCCTTGACCGCGCCGGACTTGGCACGGTGGCTCACCAGGTCACCGCCGATGACGCGCAGACCGTTGAAGGTCCGGTTGTAGCGCACATGGGTCGAACCGTCGGGGTCGGTCATCACGTCCTTGACGGAGAGCTTCTCACCGCTGCTCAGCCCGAGCGCCTGCCCGGCAGAGGCTGCCCGGGACTGCTCGGCCTCGATGCGTTGGGCTTTGTCAGGCGACGGGGGCAACGGCGAGGGCGATGACGCGCCAAACGCCGCCACACCCTGCGTTCCTGCCGCGATGACAGAAAGAAGAACCCCGATTACCAAGCCCGTTCTCAGACGATTCACCCACACATCTCCTCAGTTGAGGGGCATCGTGGTCGATGGCCCTCAGAGGCCGGCGAAATGAAAGTCAAGTATGCGCAACGTGCGCAACTTCCGTCATCCAGACCATGGGAGAGGGTGTTCGTGGGTCGGCGCCGCCGCCAACAATGTATTCCCGATCTTGGCCGCCTGCAGGGTGAAACGGAAAAACCAGCAGCCAGAAGGACGATGACCAGACTTGGGCGCAGTGCAGTCAGTTACGCAGTGCAGTCAGTTGCGCAGTGCAGTCAGTTGCGCTGCAGTCAGCTGGCTTTGACGTTGGCGCGGACCCACTCGACGATCTCCGTCGTGGTCGCACCCGGCGTGAAGACCTTGGAGACACCGAGCTTGTCGAGCTCGGGGATGTCGGCCTCCGGGATGATGCCGCCGCCGAACACGACGATGTCCTTGGCGTCACGCTCAGCGAGGAGCGCCGCGACCTTGGCGAACAGGGTCATGTGAGCGCCGGACAGGACCGAGAGACCCACTGCGTCCGCGTCTTCCTGGATGGCGGCTTCAACGATCTGCTCCGGGGTCTGGTGCAGGCCGGTGTAGACGACCTCCATACCAGCGTCACGCAGGGCACGGGCCACCACTTTCGCGCCCCGGTCATGCCCATCCAGTCCGGGCTTGGCCACAACGATGCGTAACGGAGATTCGCTCATGAGCAGCACACTAGCCAACGAGGGCGGCGTTGGACACTCGGCGGGAGGCACGCCACGCGAGCACGGCACGTCACGCCCGAAAAAGGTCGCCAGCGTTGGTCCTCGAAAGTGGGCTACTCAGGGGTTACCGTTGGGTAACCATGTTCCAGCATTCAGCATCCCAGTCCTCAGGATCGGTGCGCCGGTCCCTGCCCCTCGCGACCCTGCATGGCAGCAGTCGCAACGCTCTCGCGGGCGCCCGCGACGTAGTCCGTGACACTGCCCTGGGGACGACCGACGTCCTCGGCGGTGCCGCAAAAGCCTTGCTGACTCCGGCCGGTGTGGTCGGCGCGGCGATCGAGGTGGCCTGGCTCAGCACCCATCTCGCGCTCTATCCGTTCGGCCTGGTCGGCCGCCCGGATGGCCACAAGGGGCACGGATACAGCCTCCAGGAGCTGCCACCCGTACAACGCGGGCTGGTGATCGGCGACGTCGAGGCCGCCGGAACGCCGATCCTGCTGGTGCATGGCATGATCGACAACCGCTCGATCTTCACCCTGCTGCGGCGGGGGCTGGTTCGACGCGGTTTCGGCAGGGTCGTCTCCATCAACTACTCACCCCTGACCACTGACGTGCGCGTTGCGGCGGCTCGCCTGGCCGAAGAGGTCGAGGCACTGGTGGCCGAGACGGGTTACGAACGCATCCACGTCGTGGGGCACAGCCTGGGCGGCCTCATCGCCCGGTACTACGTCACTCACCTGGGCGGTGATTCGCGGGTGCACACGCTGGTCACCCTCGGAACACCGCACGGAGGCACCTTCAACGCCTATGCGTTACCGTCCAACCTGTGCTGCCAGCTGCGACCGGGCAGCACCCTCATGCGCGAGCTCAGCTCGGCCGTGCCCAGCTGTCGGACGCGGTTCGTGGCCTACTGGTCGGACCTGGACCAGATGGTCTTTCCCCAGCGCAACGCAAGACTGGTTCACCCAGATCTGACGATCCGCAACGTTGAGATGCACGCCGTCGGCCACATGAGTCTGCCGATCAGCGGCAACGTGGTCCACGGGATCTCGACGACGCTGGCGCACCTGGGGGCCGACGGAAGCCTGCTGACAGCCGGCGTCACCGAGCTGAATCCACCGAGTCGACGCAGCTGACTGCGGCCGAATGGCAGGGTGCCACAGACCCCCGTTATACGACTCGGTAACGGATAAGTATTGTAATGGTAACGATTTGTCAAATTTGGTATAACAAATAGGTCACGCTAGCCTCGAACCTTCCATATTCTCTGCTGGAAGGTTTGCTGGTGCCCAATCGTTCGCATGATGCCCGCCACCGAGTATCCGACGACGCAACAGCAAAGCCGCGCCGTCCCATGGCCGGTCTGGCCCTGCCCACAGCCGCAGCCGTCGCACTGATGTTCACTGCGACCGGCGCTGCCATGGCCACGTCGCCGAAGACCCAGTCTGTCACCTTCAGCCAGAACGCCACGGCCGTGACCACCGCGCAGCCTTCGCCGGTCAACCCAGCAGCGCACCCCGCCCCGGTCGACCCCGCCGTGATTCGCGCCCAGCGCGCAAAGGCGATCCAGCACACCCTCGCCGTTGTCCGCGCAGATGTCGCCGCCAAGGCCAACCGCAGCGCGCTAGTCGCAGCCGGGGTAGCCCGCAGCAACCAACGCAAGGCCCTTGCCGCCCGCGCACAGCAGGCCCAGCAGGCACAGCAGGCCCAGGCGCATGGCTGGCGACTGCCGGTCAAGAACTACGTGCTGACATCTGGTTTCGGCTTTCGCTGGGGGCGCCTGCACGCCGGCGAGGACTTCGCGGTCCCGATCGGCACCGACCTGGCCGCCATGTCGACCGGCACTGTGGACTTTGCCGGTCCCGAGTCCGGCTTCGGCAACCTGGTCAGGGTTCGCTACTGGGACGGCACCATCAGCTACTTCGGACACATGTCGAGCATCTCGGTGAACGTCGGCGAGAGCGTCGCTGCCGGCCAGGTTGTCGGACAGTCCGGCAACACCGGTCACTCGACGGGACCGCACCTGCACCTCGAGATCCACCCCAACGGTGGCCAGGCCGTGGATCCCCTGCCCTGGCTGGCAGCACACGGCATCGCCCCGTAAGTCTCTCGGGGGCCCGTGCGACAGTCTCTCGGGTGGGGGGCCCCTGCGACCATACGGTCAGAGCTTCTCCAATGGGGCGTAACGCAGCAGCAGCCGCTTAACCCCGGTGTCGGCTCCGAAGTCGACGTGAGCCATGGCCTTGTCGGCCTCACCCTCGACCCGCACCACTGTGCCCAGACCGAACGAGTCGTGGCTGACCCGGTCACCCGATCGCACCGAGATCATCGGGCGGTTGCCGGGCGAACGCACCCCCGGCCGACCGGCCAGGGTCGCCACCGCGGGAGTGGACGACGGCCTCATGCCGGTGGTCTCGGTGCGTTGCCAGTCGAGCAGGTCAGCCGGGATCTCGTCGAGGAAACGCGACGCCGGGTTGTACTGCGGCGCGCCCCACCCGGAGCGCACGATCGCCCTCGAGAGGTGCAGCCGCTCTCGGGCGCGGGTGATGCCGACATAAGCCAGGCGCCGCTCTTCCTCGAGCTCCTTGTTGTCGCCCAGAGCGCGCATGTGCGGAAAGGTGCCATCCTCCATGCCGGTGAGGAAGACCACGGGGAACTCCAGACCCTTGGCGGTGTGCAGGGTCATCAACGTCACCACGCCATTGTCGACACTGTCGGCCGCCTCGGCATCAGAACCATCCGGGATCTCGTCGGCGTCAGCCACCAGCGAGACGCGCTCGAGGAAGGCCTCGAGGGAGCCCTGAGGCTCTGACTCGTCGAACTCGCGTCCCACGGCCACCAGCTCGGCGAGGTTCTCGACCCGGGTCTCGTCCTGCGGGTCCTGGCTGGCCCGGAGCTCGCCGAGGTAGCCGGTCTGCTCAACCACGGCCTCGAGCAGGTCGCCGACTCCCGAACCGCCCTCGTGCACGGTCCGCAGCGCTTCAAGCAGCGAGGTGAAGGCAGTGATCGCCGCAACCGACCGGGTCGCGATACCAGGAGCGTCCTGCGGGCGACCCAGCGCGGCAACGAACGGAACACGCTCACGCTCGGCGAGCTGGGCGATACAGGCCACTGCGCGGTCTCCGATGCCCCGTTTGGGGACATTGACGATCCGTCGCAGGTTGACCGTGTCCGCGGGGTTCGAGATGACCCGCAGGTAGGCGAGGGCATCCTTGACCTCTCGCCGCTCGTAGAAACGCGTCCCGCCCACGACCTTGTAGGGCAGGCCGACTCGCACGAAGACCTCTTCGACAGCACGCGACTGCGCGTTGGTGCGATAGAAGACGGCCACATCCTTGGGCTTCACCCCGTGCTCGTCGCCAAGGCTGTCGATCTGGCGGGCGACGAAGGCCGCCTCGTCGTGCTCGGAGTCGGCGACGTAGCCCACGATCTTCGCGCCGTCGCCGGAGTCGGTCCACAGGTTCTTGGGCCGACGGTCCGGGTTCTTGGCGATGACCGAGTTGGCCGCGCGCAGGATGGTCTGGGTCGAGCGGTAGTTCTGCTCGAGCAGGATGGTCCGGGCGTCGGGGTAGTCCTGCTCGAACTCGACGATGTTGCGAATCGTCGCTCCGCGGAAGGCGTAGATCGACTGGTCCGCGTCGCCGACGACCGCGAGCTCGGCCGGCGGAACCGCGTCGGGGTCGCCTGCATGTCCGACCAGCTCTCGCACCAGCTGGTACTGCGCGGTGTTGGTGTCCTGGTACTCGTCGACCATGACGTGACGAAAACGCCGGTGGTAGTACTCGGCGACGTCCGGGAAGGCCTGAAGGATGTTGACCGTCGCCATGATCAGGTCGTCGAAGTCCAGCGCATTGGCCTGGCGCAGACGCCCCTGGTACATCCGGTAGGCCTCGGCGACCATGCGCTCGTGATGGCTGGCCTCACCGAGCCCGGCCGAGTAGGTCTCCTCGTCGATCAGCTCGTTCTTGAGGTTGGAGACCTGCGCGGAGAAGGACCGCGGGCGATAGCGCTTGGGGTCCAGGTCAAGGTCGCGCAGGACCATCGACATGAGGCGCTGGCTGTCGGCGGCGTCATAGATCGAGAAGGTCGACTTCAGGCCGACGTGGGAGGCTTCGCGACGCAGGATGCGCACACACGCGGAGTGGAAGGTCGAGACCCACATCGCCTGGCTGCGGGCGCCGACCAGAGCCGCGACCCGATCGCGCATCTCGCCCGCGGCCTTGTTGGTGAAGGTGATCGCCAGGATCTGCCCGGGTCGGACGTCACGCGCTGCCAGGAGGTGGGCGATCCGGTGCGCCAGCACGCGGGTCTTGCCCGAGCCCGCCCCGGCGACGATCAGCAGCGGCGCTCCCTGATGGGTGACCGCGGCCCGCTGCTGGGGATTGAGCCCCTCAAGCAGCTTCTCCGGGTCACGACTGACCACCGGGCCGGTATGCCGGCCAGCACCGTCCGGAGGCGGCTCGCCACCCGCCTCGGCCCAGGTGGGCACACCGCGGTGGTCCACCTCGCCGCTGTCGGCGGCAGGGCTGAGCCCGGGCAGGGGCAGGTCGCCAAAGATGGTGCTCATGTTGAGTTCCAGCCTACGTCTGTGCGGAGACAGCATCGTGCAACGTCGGTCGCCGATCCCGAAGACTCCATCGACTCCGGCTTCTCCTTGCCATTCGAACAGGTGTACTGCGTATCTGCTTGAGT
>DHJN01000178.1 GCA_002404345.1 Actinobacteria bacterium UBA4719
CACCAGCGGACCTCCTGGTCGCTGGTGAACTCCTTCTTGGTCTGTGCGGGGGCGTCCTGCGGGTGGCGGGGCACGCCGTCGGTGCCGGCGGCCGGCATACCGAGGTTGACTGTGGTCATCGGGTGGCTCCGCTCAGATTGGCTGTGGCCTGGGTCAGGACGTTGGCGAGCTCGATGGAGGTGAAGGGCAACCCGCGCACCTGGGTGTAGGACTGCACGTCCACGAGGTACTTGGCGCGCAGCAGCAGGGCGAGCTGGCCGAGGTTCATCTCGGGCACGATCACCCGGTCGTATCCACCGAGCACCTCACCGAGGTTGGGCGGGAAGGGGTTGAGATGGCGCAGATGCGCGCGGGCGACGTGCCCACCGGCGTTTCGCACCAACCGGGTTGCTGCCGCGATCGGACCGTAGGTCGATCCCCAGCCCAGGATCAGGACGTCCGCGTCGCCCAGTGGATCGTCCACGATCAGGTCCGGGATGCTCTTGGCGATGCCATCGATCTTGGCCTGGCGCAGCCGCGTCATCTTGTCGTGGTTGTCGGGGTCGTAGGAGATGCCGCCGGTGACGTCGGCCTTCTCGACGCCGCCGATGCGGTGTTCGAGGCCGGGGGTGCCGGGGACGGCCCATGGCCGAGCCAGCGTCTCGGGGTCGCGCAGGAACGGATGGAACACCGGTTTGCCATCCGCATCGACGTCGTTGCGCTCCGTGGCGAAGGTGACGTCGTTGCGGGGCAGGTCGGCCATCTCGGGGATGCGCCAGGGCTCGGAGCCGTTGCTGAGGTAGCCGTCGGAGAGCAGGAACACCGGAGTCCGGTACGTCGTGGCGATCCGGACCGCCTCGAAGGCGGCATCGAAGGAGTCGCCGGGAGACTGGGGGGCGACGATAGCGACGGGGGACTCGCCGTTGCGCCCGAACATGGCCTGCAGCAGGTCTGCCTGCTCGGTCTTGGTCGGCAGACCGGTCGAGGGGCCACCGCGCTGGACGTCGACGATCACCAGGGGCAGCTCCAGGGACACCGCGAGGCCGATCGTCTCGGCCTTGAGGGCAACGCCCGGACCGGAGGTGGTGGTGACGCCGAGGGCCCCGCCGAACGAGGCTCCGAGCGCGGCGCCGATGCCGGCGATCTCGTCTTCGGCCTGCAAGGTGGTGACGCCGAACCGTTTCAGTCGCGACAACGTGTGCAGGATGTCCGAGGCTGGGGTGATCGGGTAGGCGCCGAGGAACAGTGGCAACCCGCTGCGGTGAGCAGCACACGCCAAGCCGTAGGCGAGGGCCGTGGAGCCCGTGATGTTGCGGTAGGTGCCGGCGGGCATCCTGGCAGGGGCGATCTCATAGGTGACAGCGAAGTCCTCTGTGGTCTCGCCGTAGTTGAAGCCGGCGCGCAGGGCCGCGAGGTTGGCCTCGAGGATGTCGGGCTTGGCCCCGAACTTGTTCTTCAGGAACTGTTCGGTGCCGGCGGTCGGTCGGGTGTAGAGCCACGACAGCAGACCGAGGGCGACCATGTTCTTGGCCCGCTCCTTCTCCTTGCGGGTCAGCGCGAAGTCGGCGAGCGCGTCGACGGTGATGGACGTCAGGCGGACCGGGTGCAGGTGGTAGCTGTCGAGGCTGCCGTCCTCGACCGGAGATGTTTCGTAGCCGACCTTGGCCAGGTTGCGCTTGGTGAACTCGTCGGTGTTCACGATGATCGTGGCCCCGCGGGGCAGGTCGCTCAGGTTGGCCTTGAGCGCGGCGGGGTTCATCGCCACCAGCACGTCAGGTGCATCGCCCGGGGTCAGGACTTCATGGTCGGCGAAGTGCAGCTGGAAGCTCGAGACGCCGGGCAGGGTGCCCTGAGGCGCCCGGATCTCCGCTGGGAAGTTGGGCAGTGTGGACAGGTCGTTGCCCAGCGACGCGGTCTCGGAGGTGAAACGGTCCCCAGTCAACTGCATGCCGTCACCTGAGTCGCCCGCGAAACGGATCACGACACGGTCAAGACGCTGAACTCTCTTGCTACTCATGCGTGCGATCCCACCAGACCTCTTGGATGTCCCAATACGTCCCTGTGGCGTTGGGGCTCCATTTGATGCTACCTCTCACCCAGATCGCGGTTCAGGCTGCTCCGCGAAAACGGCCCCCGCGTGTCGGATGCCGGAGCCGTCCGCATCCCCCTCCGCATCCCCATCCGCAGACAGAGGATGGTCCCTCACCAAGTGTCAGGACGCAGGCTGACGGTTCGTGGCGGTCCGGCTCGTATGGGCGAAGAGGGCCAGGGTCGCGGCGATGAGGACGACGTTCTTCGTCACGAACTCGCCATCGGCTGTGAGCAGGAGCGGGTCACCGTCGCTGAACATCAGGTGGGGGGCCGCGACGAACGTGGCGAAGGTGCCCGCCAGATGCATCGCCAAGGCCGGCAGCGCGACGCGAACGAACGTGCCGCTCATGATCAGGCCGCCAAGCGCCACCTCCGCGATTCCGAGTGCCAGCAAGACAACATGGTGGTTACCGAACGGCAGCGTCTGCGCGACGAGGCCTGCGACCGGCGACCGGTCGATGACCTTGAGACCTCCGAACCAGACGAACAGGAGGCCGAGCAGCACCCGCAACGCAGGCATGGTGACCGGTTGCAGTGCCTTCGCGACCGCGTGGTCCAGGGCCCGGGCCCTTGCGGCGACCCGGGCTGTACCGGACACGTGAGCTCGACCGACGTCCAACGTGGCGGGCACAGTTCGTTGGGTCGACAAACGCGGTCGAGGGTGCAACAGTGTCCGGGATCGAGGGTGGAACAGAGCCCGGGTGGGGGTTTTCGTTGTCGGAGTCATGGCTTCGCCTTTCCTATCTTCAACACCAAGAATCTTGGGAAACCCCCGGGCGTCGGTGTGCCCGCCGTCGTCTGAAGTGTGGACCGCGGTCCTTGGGGTTATCTTGGGTTCTGACTGGCTCGGGGCTGTCCGTCCATTGACTAGGGTCGTGACCGGACAAGCGGGCGCGACTGACTAGGCTGTCCGGCGTGTCCCCTTATCTGACCGTTGGTGGAGTCGTCCTTGCGGGCGTCCTCCTCTTCGTTGCCGCCATGGGGGTCCGTCGGGTGCTGGCGCCACGTGCGCCGACGGCGGCGAAGCTCACGACCTACGAGTGCGGTGTCGACCCCGTGGGGGAGGGTTGGGCGCAGACCAATGTGCGCTACTTCCTCTACGCGTTTCTTTATGTCGTCTTCGCCGTCGACGCGGTCTACCTCTTTCCCTGGGCCACGGTGATCCGGAGCCCCGATCTCGGCCCGGCCTCGCTGGCCGAGATGGGCATCTTCATCGGTGTGCTCCTGGTTGGCCTGGCCCACGCCGCCCGGCGCGGGCTGCTCAGGTGGGTCTGATGTCGGGTGCGGTGGTGACTGCATGAGGGTCGAGCTGCCCATGCCTCGCGTGGGACCGGGCAACGACGATGCGCCGCGCCCGATCAAGGTCGTCCTGAACTGGGGCCGGCGATACAGCCTGTGGGTGTTCAACTTCGGACTCGCCTGCTGCGCCATAGAGTTCATCGCTGCGTCCATGGCGCGGCACGACTTCATCCGCCTCGGCGTGATCCCGTTCGCGCCCGGCCCACGCCAGGCCGACCTCATGGTGGTGTCCGGCACCGTCACCGACAAGATGGCCCCGGCGATCCGCAGGCTGTACGACCAGATGCCTGAGCCCAAGTACGTCATCTCGTTCGGTGCCTGCTCCAACAGCGGCGGCCCCTACTGGGACTCGTACTGCGTGACCAAGGGCGTCGACCAGCTGATCCCGGTTGACGTCTATGTGCCGGGCTGCCCGCCGCGGCCCGAGGCTCTGCTGCAGGGCATCATCCGTCTTCAGGAGAAGATCGCCTCGGAAACGTTGTCCACCAAGGCAATTCGGGCAAAGTATGCCGGGTCGCGCCGCGCCGCAGCCGGGGAGGTCACCCGACCCTTGGTGGCACGGCCACATCCGACACGGCCACAGGTGACACGGCCACAGGTGACACGGCCACACGTGACCGATCGCGATACCGGTGGTGAGCTGTCGTGATCGAGACGCCCTGCCGGGATGTGCCGCTGCAGGAGTGGACGGCGGCGCTTGCTGCGGCCCGCAGCGAGGGGTTCGACTTCTTTGACTGGCTGACCGCGGTCGATGAGACCGATGCGCCGGAGAGCCCCGGCTTCGACCTCGTCTGCCATCTCATGAACAGCTCAACGGGGCAGTCGAGTCATGGCGCGCTGGCTCGCGTCCTCGTGCGCACCCGGGTGCCCAACGGTCAGTCCGCGGCCAGCGCGACGGGCCTGTGGTCCGGCGCGGCGTGGCACGAACGAGAGACGCACGAGATGTTCGGCATCGACTTCGAGGGTTTCGACGACGGGACTGGACTCGGCCTGCGACCGCTGCTGCTGCCCAACGGCTTTGACGGCACACCCCTGCGCAAGTCGTTCGTCCTGGCGGCACGCGCCAGCAAAGCGTGGCCCGGGGCAAAGGAGCCCGGCGAGAGTAGCGAAGGCGGCGAAGGCAGCCCCGCGCACACCGAGAAGCCGGGCCGTCGCAAGATCGCACCACCAGGCGTGCCCGACAGCACCTGGGGGCCGCGTTGAACCCCGTGCTCGAGGTCGTGCTTCGTTCGCTGGGCGTGCTGGCCGCGTTCCTCGTGCTGCCGTTGGTCGTGGGCCAGACCGAGCACAAGGTCATGGCGCACATGCAGGGTCGGTTGGGCCCGATGTATGCCGGCGGGTTCCATGGCTGGGCGCAGCTGGTCGCCGATGGCGTCAAGTTCGTCCAGAAGGAAGACATCACGCCGCGTGCCGCCGACCGTTGGGTGTTCAAGCTCGCGCCCGCGGTCGCGCTGGTGCCGTATCTCGTTGCGCTTGCTGTCATTCCGCTCTCTGCGACCGTGGTCGCCGCAGATGTCGGCGCCGGTGTGCTGTTTGTCCTGGCGGCCAGCGCTGTCGGGATCCTGGGGCTCTTGATGGCGGGTTGGTCGAGCGCCAACAAGTACGCCCTGCTCGGTGGGATGCGCGCCGCTGCGCAGCTGCTCAGCTATGAGCTGCCGTTGGTTCTCTCGGTGGCCTCTGTCGCCCTGGCAGCGGGGACGGTGTCCCTGACCGGCATCGCCGACGCGTGGCATCCGCTGTGGTTGGTGTGGCAGCTCCCCGGGGCACTCGTCTTCCTGATCGCTGCCGTGGCCGAGCTCCAGCGGCCGCCCTTCGACATGCCCGTTGCCGACTCCGAGATCGTGATGGGGCCGTTCACCGAGTACACCGGACTTCGGTTCGCGTTCTTCCTGCTCTCGGAGTACGCGGGCATCGTGGTGATGTCCTTGCTGTTCGCCGTGCTCTTCCTGGGAGGTTGGCGCGGTCCGTTCTCCGGGGTCCTGGGGCCGGTGTGGACGCTGCTCAAGGGCGCGCTCATCTCGGTGCTGATCATCTGGCTGCGCGTGTCGTGGCCACGTCTGCGTGAGGACCAGCTTCAGCGCCTGGCCTGGTTGGTTCTCGTTCCCCTTGCGCTGGCTCAGCTGGCCCTCACGGCAGGATGGGTGGTGTTGAGCTCACCATGACCGATCACCAGCATTCACCGGGAGACTCGCCCAAGACGAACGGCTTCATACCCGGTCTGATCAAGGGGCTGGCCACCACCGCCCGGACACTGGCCACACCGAGCCACACTGCCGAGTACCCCGACGTGCAACCTCACCTGCCGCCGCGCACCCGGGGCGTCATCGCGCTGCTCGAGGAGAACTGCACGAGCTGCATGCTGTGCGCGCGCGAGTGCCCGGACTGGTGCATCTACATCGACTCCCACAAGGAGACGCTCCCGGCGACCACCGAGGGCGGGCGGGAACGCCAGCGCAACGTGCTCGACCGCTTCGCGATCGACTTCTCCTTGTGCATGTACTGCGGCATCTGCATCGAGGTCTGCCCGTTCGACGCCCTGCACTGGAGTCCCGAGTTCGAGTACGCCGAGCTCAACATCCTGGACCTCCTGCACGAGAAGGACCGGCTTGGGGAGTGGATGCCCACCGTGCCTGCCCCTTCGGCGCTCGACCCGCGGTCAGCAGATCCGCAAGAGGTCGCGGCGGCGAACAAACCTCCGCGAACGGCTCCCGAAAGACGCCAATGACGACGCTGACGACGGTGGACGTCCTCTTCGGTGCTGTCGGCCTTATCACCGCGGCGAGTGCGGTTCTTGCGGTTACCACCCACCATCTGGTGCACGCCGCGCTCTGGCTCGTCGTCACCCTCGGCACCCTGGCCGGCTGCTATCTGATCCTGGGTGCCGAGCTGGTGGCCCTCGTGCAGCTGCTCGTCTATGTCGGCGCGGTCGTCGTGCTCGTGCTCTTCGCGCTCATGCTGACCCGCGCGCCCATGGGCCGTAGTCCGGAGCACAGCTCCGGTTTCATCCAACGTATCGCGGCAGCGCTGGTCGGCGCCGGCACCACGGCCCTGCTGGCTGCCGTCCTCCTGCCGGCTCTGGGCGGAGATATCCGCCCGACCAGGGCCGGTGACACGAAAGGGATCGCAACCCAGCTGTTCGGGTCGTGGGTGTGGCCCTTCGAGCTGCTCTCGCTGTTGCTTCTCGTGGCCCTGATCGCCGCGTTGGCTGTCTCCCGCATGCCCACGACCTCGTTACCGTCCACCACGGAGGCCGTTGCGGAAACGCCTGCCAACTCGGCTGGGGGAGAGTCGCGATGATCCATCTGTGGCTGCCGCTCTCGCTCGTCTGCGTCCTTGCCGGGGCGGGGACCTACGGCGTGCTCGCCCGGCGCAACGCCGTCCTGGTCCTGGTCGGGGTCGAGCTGATCCTCAACGCCGCCAACCTGCTGTTCGTCACCATGGGATCGGTGCTCAACGACGTGCAGCGCACAGGCCACGTCCTGACGCTCTTTCTCATCACCATCGCCGCTGCCGAGATAGGGGTCGCGCTAGCGGTCGTCCTGGCGCTGTTTCGCGACCGTGGCCATATCGACCTGAGCGAGCCCGGCGCATGAGCGATCCCGTTTCCCAGGCCGCCCGTCTTGTCGTCCTGGTCCCCTTCCTGGCCGCCGTTCTGGGTCTGCTGGTGGCCCGGCGCCGACTGGCCAGCGCGTCCATCGCTTGCTTCGGCTCCGTCGTGAGCCTGGTCGCCGGCTCATATGCCCTGTATGCCGTGCACCACGACCCGTTCACCTTCGATGTCTCCACCGTCGGAGCGCTCCCGCTGGGCCAGCTGCGGATGCCGTTGCACCTGTTGGTGGACGACCTCAGCGCGATAGTGGTGGTCGCCGTGGCCATCGTGGGACTCGCGATCCAGCTCTTCTCCAAGTGGTACCTCTCAGACGACGACCGCTACGGCGTCTTTGCCGCAACGGTCTCGCTGTTCCTCGCGGCCATGTTCCTGGTCGTCCTCTCCGGTGACCTCATTCTCACCCTCGTCGGCTGGGAGGTGATGGGCTGGTGTTCCTACCTGCTCATCGGCCACAA
>DHJN01000117.1:0-5354 GCA_002404345.1 Actinobacteria bacterium UBA4719
AGATGTGTATAAGAGACAGGGTGGCGATCGTCGACGCCTACGCCAACCCCAACGCCGCCAGCGACCTCGCGGCCTACCGCGCTCAGTTCGGCGGCACAGGGAAGCTGACCCAGGTCAACCAGACGGGCGGCTCGATCTCGACGGTCAGCGGCAACGTGAGCTGGGGTGTGGAGGAGATGCTCGACCTGGAGATGGTCTCCGCGATCTGCCCGTCCTGTTCGATCCTCTACGTGGGAGCCAACTCCGCCTCGTTCAACGACCTTGGTCTTGCCGTCAACATGGCCGCGACTTTGGGCGCAACAGTCATTTCCAACTCCTACGGCGCTAGCGAGTTCTCCACCGAGGCCGACTTCGCCGGCTACTACAACCACCCCGGTGTCGCGATCACCGTCAGCTCCGGCGACAGCGGCTACGGCGTCGGGGTGCCGGCGGCGTTCAACACCGTCACTGCGGTCGGCGGCACCACCCTGAAGCTGAATGCGGACAACACCCGCCTCAGTGAGACCGTCTGGCGCGGCGCCGGCAGCGGATGCTCCAAGTACATCATCCCGAAGCCGGGCTGGCAGCACGATCCCGCCTGCACTCGACGCACCGTGGCCGATGTCGCCGCGGTCGCGGACCCGGCAACCGGGGTCGCCGTCTATAGCAGCTACGGCAACACAAGCGGCGCCAACTGGAGCGTCTACGGCGGCACCAGCGTCTCCGCCCCGATCATCGGCGCCGTCTATGCCCTGTCCGGCAGAACCGGCGCCGGCGTCGACCCCGCATCTTCTCTCGCCTACATTGCGCTGCCCGGGTCGCTTTTTGACGTGACGAGTGGCACGAACGGACGGTGCGTCTTCAACCGCAAGAGCAACGCCGCCTACCTCTGCACCGGCATGACAGGCTACGACGGGCCCACCGGAAACGGCACCCCCAATGGCACCAGCGCCTTCTAACTTCTAACAACCGGAGGCCCGCGCGGCCTGGTCAGATCGCTTCACGTGATCCGGCCACCGACCCCGCCGGTCTGAGTCAGACGAGCCCGGGAAACCAGAGGCCGATCTCGCGCTCGGATGACTCCGGGGAGTCCGACCCGTGAACAATGTTCTGCTGAACCTTCAGTCCCCAGTCGCGGCCGAGGTCGCCGCGAATCGTGCCCGGCAGCGCCACAGTCGGGTCAGTGGCGCCGGCCAGGGCGCGGAAGCCCTCGATGCAACGCTCCCCCTCGATCACTGCCGCAGTCACCTGGCCGCTGGACATGAACTCCAGCAGCGGCTCGTAGAACGGCTTGCCCTCGTGCTCGGCGTAGTGCTTCGCCAGTCGCCCACGGTCGGGAGTGAAGATCGACAGGGCCACCAGCGTGTAACCCTTTGCCTCGATCCTGCGCAGGACGTCACCTGAGAGACCACGCTTGAAGCCGTCGGGCTTGACCAGGACCAGCGAACGTTCAGTCTGTGTTGTCACAGTGCGCAACCCTATCCGTCCTGGGTTGGCGTCTCCGGCGCCGACCTCTCCGGCGCCGACCTCTCCGTTGCCGACCGCTCCGCTGCCGACCGCTCCGTTGCCGACCGCTCCGTTTCGGCATGCCACTGCGCGTCGACCCGGCTCGTGTGCTCGTCCATCTTGCGCCCCTGGACCAGCACGGTCAGCCACAGCGCACCGAACAAAAGTCCGACGAGCAGCATCATGGGGACGATCAACGCACAGGCAAGGGTCGCGATCTGCAGGACCCAGCCCACCGTGATGCCCCACGGCCGACGCAACATGCCGGCGTCCAGGATGCACAGGACCGCCAGAAATGAACCGATGAGCAGGAACGTGTTGGAAGTGTCCGCGCCATTGGCCGCAGCCAGCGCCCGGGCGACGAGCGCACCAAAGAACACGGACAGGCCCTGTGTGCCAAGGACGACGCCAACCAGACGCCGGGTCATCTTGCCCGGCACGCCGTAGAGGATGAATGCGCTCATCCGTCGGTGACACCCAGCAGCATGCGGACCTCTGCCGCGGTAGTGATCGAACCGGTCGCGAGCACTCCCCCGCCAACACCGCCCTCGTCGGCCATTCCCGCGGCCCGGTCGAGGGCGTCAGGCAGGTTGTCCACGACAGTGACGCGGTCCTCGCCATAGATCTCTGCGGCCAGCCGACCCAGGCGGTCGGGGTTGATGGCACGCGGTGAGGTCGTGCGGGACACCACGATCTCGTTCAGCACCGGCTCAAGGATCTCGAGCATCGTCGAGGCGTCCTTGTCCTCCAGGATCGCAATGACACCAACGATCTTGGCAAAGTTGAAGGAGTCCTCCAAGGCTGTTCTCAGGGCCAACGCGCCGGCCGGGTTGTGGGCCGCGTCCACGAGCACGGTGGGCGAGCGGCGCACGATCTCCAGACGTCCCGGTGACGTCACCCCGGCCAGCCCGGCGCGGATCACGTCGAGGTCGAGTCGATGCTCTCCACCACCGACGAACGCTTCGACGGCCGCCAGGGCCAGCGCGGCATTGTGGCCCTGATGGGGCCCATGCAGCGGAAGGAAGAGATCGTCATAGTCACCGCCAAGACCGCGTATGGCGAGCTGCTGGCCGCCGACCGCGACCTCACGGCGCAGGATGCCGAACTCGTTGCCCTCGAATGCCGGCGTTGCGCCCACCTCCAGGGCGCGCCCGACCAGGATCTCGGCGACCTCCGGCTCCTGCAGGCCGCTGACCACCACGGAACCCGCCTTGAAGATGCCGCATTTCTCCGCAGCAATGGCCTCCACGGACGAGCCCAGGAACCGCTCGTGGTCAACAGCGATGGGTGTCACGACGGCAACCTTGGCGTTGACGACGTTGGTGGCATCCCACGAGCCGCCCATGCCCACCTCAACCACGGCCACGTCGATGGGGGCGTCGGCAAACGCGGCGTATGCGACGGCTACCAGGACCTCGAAGTAGGTCATCTGTGGGTCACCATCGGCGGCCGACCTGGCGTCCACCATCTCGATGAAGGGGAGCACGTCGTCGTAGGAGGCGATGAACTTCTCGGCGTCGATCGGCTCACCGTTCAACGCGACCCGTTCACGGATGTTGTGCAGGTGCGGCGAGGTGAACCGTCCCGTGGACAGGCCCATCTCGCGCAGCATCCGCTCGATCATCCGCGTCGTCGAGGTCTTGCCATTGGTCCCGGTGACGTGGATGACCGGGAAGGCATGCTGCGGGTCGCCCAGCAGGTCCATCACGGCGGCAATGCGATCCAGTGAGGGCTCGAGGTCGTGCTCCGGCGCACGCGCCAGGATCGACTGCTCGATCTCGCGCATCCGCCTGCGGATCTCGAGCTTGTGATCGGCATCGCGCTGGGCGGCGTCCGGACGTCCGCTCACGACTGCTCCTTGGGGTCGAGCACGAGCTCCATCCAGACGCTTTCGGGTATGCCGTCGCCGCCGCACTCGCGGCCGATCTCGACAAAGCCCTTGCTTCGGTAGAAGGCCTCGGCCGAGCTGTTTCCCTCGAGATAGGAGAGCCGGATCTGTGCGTGCTCGCCCATCGCGCGAGCGACGACCGACTCCATCAAGGCCGAGCCGATCGACCTGCCCTGGTACTCGGGCAGCACATAGAGCTTCCACAGGACCAGGTGGTTCTCGTGTGGGCCAACGACCGCGATACCGACCACCGTGCCATCGACCTCCGCGACGGTGACCCGTCCCGCCCTGATCGCGGGAATCGTGGCGTCCTCGGTCCACCATTTGGCCAGACCCATCGCCACGTACTCCTCACCGGCGATGGGCCCGTAGGTCACCGGCCAGGTGCGGCGCCCCACATCGAGCACAGCTACAAGGTCGTTCCCGTCAGCGGCACGGATGATCGGAACCATTGGACCTTCTTGAGGAGCCATCAGATCTTCTTCACGAGGATGCGGATCGGCTGGTTGTCGCCCACGACGGCGTCCACACCCTGGCCATCGGGAAGTGCGTGTGCCGAACCCGCCGAACCGAACTGAACCGACAACGTCTCGAGCATGATCAGCTCCTGATGGGCCACCGTGGCCGCCCAGACGTCGTCATCGCCGCTCACCGTGAGGCTGATCCGGTCGCTGATGTCCAGACCCGCGTCACGACGCGCCTGCTGGACGGCCCGAATGACGTCCCGGGCAAGGCCCTCGGCGGCCAGCTCCGGCGTGACGGTCGTGTCCAGGACGACGAACCCGTTGTGCGGCAACATGCCGGTCACCCGCGACGACCCCTTCTGGGAGTCAGAACTGCCTTGCGCGCCGTCAGAAACCGCGCCGTCAGCCACCGCGCCGTCAGCCACCGCGCCGTCAGCCACCGCGCCAATAGCCACCGCGCCAATAGCCACCGCGCCGTCGGCAACAACTGTTTCGAGCGAGTACTCCCCCTCGACGAGAGCCAGCCCACCGGCGGTGACGGTGCCATCCTTGGACACCGACCAGTCGCCACTCTTGCTGCCCTTGATGGCGAGCTGAACATCCTTGCCCAGCCGCGGGCCGGCCGCCCGGGCGTTGACAGTGAGCTTCGACGAGATGCCGAAGTCGGACTCGCTCGCCGAGTCGAGGTCCACCAACGTGACGGTGCGGACGTTGACCTCGTCGGCCACGATCGCGCCGAACGGCTCAAGGGCCGCGACGTCCGCCGTGACGACAGTGAGGTCCGCAAGTGGCAGGCGGTTCCGCAGACCGCCAGCCTTGCGCAGGCCTGAGGCGACCGAACAGATCTCGCGAGCGCGGTCCATCGCAGCCACCAGAGCGTCATCCGCGGGCAGGTCGGAGGCATCCGGCCAGTCGGTCAGGTGCACCGAACGGGCTCCGGTCAGGCCGCGCCAGATCTCCTCGGCCGTGAAGGGGAGCAGCGGGGCGGTGACCCGGGTGACGACCTCGAGCGTGGTGTAGAGGGTGTCGAAGGCCTCGGTGGACTCGATGCTCTCACCGTCCCAGAACCGGTCGNNCTGGACCTCTTCGACGAAGCGGCGCAGCTTGGCCAGCAGGTAGCGATCGAGGACGTCCGACGACGCCGTGGACCACTTGGCCTCATAGCCAGCGCCACCTTGTGCGGCGTTGGCGTACAACGAGAAGAAGTACCACGAGCTCCACAGCGGGAGCAGCACCTGGCGCACGCCGTCGCGGATGCCCCGCTCGGTGACGATGAGGTTGCCACCCCTCAGGATCGGGCTCGACATGAGGAACCAGCGCATCGCGTCGGCACCGTCGCGGTCGAAGACCTCGGAGACGTCCGGGTAGTTCTGCAGCGACTTGCTCATCTTCTGGCCGTCGTTGCCCAGGACGACGCCGTGGCTGACACAGGAGGAGAACGCGGGCCGGTCGAACAGGGCGGTCGCCAGGACGTGCATCGTGTAGAACCAGCCACGGGTCTGGCCGATGTACTCGAC
>DHJN01000117.1:5416-5850 GCA_002404345.1 Actinobacteria bacterium UBA4719
TCGACGATGAAGTCGCCGGGGAAGTGGTGTTCGAACCACTGCGCGTTCTCGAACGGGTAGTGCACCTGGGCGAACGACATCGAGCCGGAGTCGAACCACACGTCGAGAACGTCCGGGACGCGGCGCATCGTCGAGCTACCGGTCGGGTCGTCCGGGTTGGGCCTGGTCAGCTCGTCGATGAACGGCCGGTGCAGGTCGGTGACCGGAACCCCGAAGTCGGCCTCGAGCTCCTCGAACGAACCGTAGACATCGGTCCGCGGGTAGGCCGGGTCGTCTGACTGCCACACGGGAATCGGACTGCCCCAGAACCGGTTTCGGCTGATCGACCAGTCGCGCGCGTTGGACAGCCACTTGCCGAACTGCCCGTGCTTGACATGCTCGGGCACCCAGGTGATCTGCTCGTTGAGCTCAACCATGCGGTCCCGGACCTTGGT
>DHJN01000117.1:5934-9864 GCA_002404345.1 Actinobacteria bacterium UBA4719
GACACCGCCATGTAGATCAGCGGCTGGCGGCAGCGCCAGCAGTGCGGGTAGGAGTGGTCGTAGGTCTCGCGGCGGAGCAGGACCGTGCCAGGGGTCGTGGAACCAACTGCGCCCGAGTCCGTCGCTCCCGTCCCGCCCTCGGTACGCGCCTTGAGGTGCTCGATGATCGCGATGTTGGCGTCGAAGACCAGCATGCCCTCGTAGTCCACGACCGGGGCAGTGAACTTGCCGTCCGGGCCGACCGGGACGACCGGCTCGATACCGGCGGCATCGGTGACGACCATGTCCTCCTCACCGAAGGCCGGCGCGATGTGGACGATGCCCGTGCCGTCCTCGGTGGTGACATAGTCCGCGGACAGGATCTGGTGGGCTTTCGGGTGCCCGACGTAGTAGCTGAACGGCGGTGTGTAGGTGCGCCCGAGCAGCTCGGATCCCTTGTGCCGCGCCACGATCCGCTCGCTCGCATCCTCGCCGAGCTCCCGGCTGTATGCCGCGACCCGCGCCTCCGCCAGGAGGTAGCGCTCGTCGCCGCCGGCGGCGTCACCCTCGACCACGACGTAGTCGACGTCAGGGTTCACCGCCATGGCCAGGTTGCTCACCATCGTCCACGGGGTCGTCGTCCAGATCAGCGCCAGCTCACCGCTGTCGAGCCGGTAGCCCACGGTGACGGCCGGGTCCTGCCGCATCTGGTAGACCTCGGGGTCCATCCGCAGCTCGTGGTTGGACAAGGGGGTCTCGTCGTTCCAGCAGTAAGGCAGGACGCGTTTGCCCTCGTAGAGCAGACCTTTGTCGTACAACGTCTTGAACGCCCAGATGACTGACTCCATGTAGTCCGGGTTGAGCGTCTTGTAGTCATGCTCGAAATCGACCCAGCGGCCCTGGCGACGTACATAGGCCTGCCACTCGTCGGTGTACTTCAGGACGGACTCGCGGCAGGCGGCGTTGAACGCCTCGATGCCCAGCTCGAGGATCTCGTCCTTGGTCTTCAGGCCCAGCACCCGCTGCGCCTCGAGCTCGGCCGGCAGCCCGTGGGTGTCCCAGCCGAAGCGGCGCTCGACCCGGCGTCCGCGCATGGTCTGGTAGCGCGGGATGAGGTCCTTGACGTACCCGGTGAGCAGGTGACCGTAGTGCGGCAGGCCGTTCGCGAAGGGCGGGCCGTCGTAGAAGACGAACTCGTTGTCGCCGTTGTCGCCGGCGTCGCGCGCCTCGACCGAGGCCATGAAGGTGCCGTCCTCGTCCCAGTACGCCAGGATGCGCTCCTCGATCTCTGGGAACTTCGGGCTCGCGACGACGCCATCGTGCCGGCGCGAAGCATGCCCAGCGGTTGCGTCATCAGGCAGGAAGTCGACCTTGGGGTAGGTCATCGGCGCATCTCCGTCATCTCGAACGTGGTCATGGAACTGTCACCACGAGGACGACGTCCACCCAGCCACAGGGCGGGCTCCGCAGAGACCGCCCGCGGTCGAACAGCACCGCGGTACCACCTCGCTTGCCGCACCGCACGGAGTTCGAGACCTGCACTCCTAGAAATACGACCGCTTGGGTCTGAAGGCGCTGACGGGCCCACCCGTCCGGTTCTACTGGGACTCACGAGCCACGTCGTATGCCGTGTGCTCGCATTGCCCGTTCTTCCGGAGGCTCGCCGGTGATGGCCGGGTCAACGCCTGTGCCCCAAGTCTAGCGGCCTCAGCCGGAAACCGATTCGCCCGCCGCTGCCGCCGTCTGGGAGGATCTGACAATGACCAACCGGACCGACCCCGCTGCCGAGCAGCGCGCCGTGACCATGCCCGACAAGCCGTCCATCGACGGCCTCGAGGACAAGTGGATGCGGGTATGGGCCGACCAGGGGACCTACACCTTCGACCGCAGTGCCGCGTTGTCCGGGCCGCGAGAGCGTGTCTTCTCCATCGACACTCCCCCGCCAACCGCGAGCGGGTCGCTGCATGTGGGACACGTGTTCTCCTACACCCACACGGACTGCCTTGCCCGCTACAAGCGGATGGCCGGGTTCGAGGTGTTCTACCCGATCGGCTGGGACGACAACGGACTGCCCACGGAGCGTCGGGTGCAGAACTACTACGGCGTGCGCGGGGACGCCACCCAGCCGTATGTCGAGGGCTTCGTCCCGCCGCAGCAGGGCGACCAAGGCACAGGAGGCTCGGCTGGCTCCGCCGGCAAGAGCAGCGGCAAGACACCAAGGCTCTCGGATCAGCAGCCCATCAGCCGGCGCAACTTCATCGAGCTGTGCGACGTGCTGACCGTCGAGGACGAGAAGACCTTCGAGTCGTTGTTCCGGCGGCTCGGCTTCTCCCTTGACTGGGACATCAACTACCGCACCATCGACAGCCGCTCGCGCTCCGTGGCGCAGGTGGGGTTCCTGGGCAACCTGGCCCGCGGCGAGGCCTACCAGGCAGAAGCGCCAGGGCTGTGGGACGTCACGTTCCAGACCGCGGTGGCCCAGGCCGAGCTCGAGGCGCGTGACTACCCGGGTCACTTCCACCGCATCGCCTTCCATACCCCCGACGGGGCCACGGTGCACATCGAGACCACCCGCCCCGAGCTGTTGCCCTCCGTGGTCGCACTCATCGCGCACCCCGATGACCAGCGGTATGCCGCCCTGTTCGGCACCACGGTCACCTCACCTCTGTTCGGGGTGGAGATCCCGGTGGTCGCGCACTACCTCGCGGAGCCGGACAAGGGCTCGGGCATCGCCATGTGCTGCACCTTCGGTGACCTCACCGATGTGCAGTGGTGGCGCGAGCTGCAGCTGCCGACCCGATCGATCATCCAGCGCAACGGCCGGATCCAGGAGGAGACCCCGGACTGGGTCCCGACCGAGTCAGGGCGAGCCCTGTTCGCCCAGTGCGCCGGCAGGACGACCTTCGCCGCCCGCACCGCGATCGTCGACGCCCTGCGCATCTCGGGCGACCTGGAAGGCGACCCGATCCCGACCCAGCGCAAGGCCAACTACTTCGAGAAGGGCGACAAACCGCTCGAGATCGTGACCTCGCGCCAGTGGTACATCCGCAACGGCGGTCGGGATGACGAGCTCAGGGCTGCGCTCATCAAGCGCGGCAAGGAGATCGACTTCCACCCAGAGTTCATGCGCACACGCTACGAGAACTGGGTCGGCGGCCTCAACGGTGACTGGCTGATCAGCCGTCAGCGGTTCTTCGGTTGCGCGATCCCGCTCTGGTACCCCCTTGATGCCGATGGTGAGCCCGACCACGACCACCCGATCGTGCCAGGCCCCGAACAGCTCCCGGTGGATCCGTTCGCCGATGTCCCCCCGGGCTACCAGGATTCCCAGCGAAGCAAGCCCGGCGGGTTCATCGGCGATCCCGACGTGATGGACACCTGGGCGACGTCCTCGCTCAGCCCGCAGATCGCGGCCGGCTGGCGCGGAGACGTCGAGCTGGGTGACACCGAGCTGTTTGACAAGATCTTTCCGATGGACGTGCGTCCCCAGGGCCAGGACATCATTCGCACCTGGCTCTTCTCGACGGTGGTTCGCGCCCACCTCGAGCACAACTCGATCCCGTGGAAGCACGCGGCGATCAGCGGCTGGATCCTCGACCCGGACCGCAAGAAGATGTCCAAGTCCAAGGGCAACGCGCAGACGCCCGAGGACGTCGTCGTGCAACACGGCGCCGACGCGGTGCGCTACTGGGCCGCCTCCGCGCGCCTGGGCACCGATGCGGCATACGACACCGGTCAGATGAAGGTCGGCCGCCGGCTGGCCATCAAGGTGCTCAATGCCACCAAGTTCGCCCTCTCCTTCGGTGAGGTCGACGGCGATCTGCACACCGCGGTCACCCAGCCCCTCGACCAGTCGATGCTGGCCGGCCTGTCCGACGTGATCGTCAAGGCCACCAAGGGCTTCGACGCCTACGACCACACCCGTGCCCTCGAGGTCACCGAGGCGTTCTT
>DHJN01000117.1:9949-11163 GCA_002404345.1 Actinobacteria bacterium UBA4719
GAGGTCACCGAGGCGTTCTTCTGGACCTTCTGCGACGACTACCTCGAGCTGGTCAAGGAGCGGGCCTACGGTGGGCAGGGCGAGCAGGCTGCTGCTTCAGCCCGTGCGTCGCTGCGAATCGCCCTGGATGTCCTGCTCCGACTGCTCGCGCCGTTCCTGCCCTACGCCACTGAGGAGGTGTGGTCGTGGTCGCACGACGGTTCCGTCCACCGTGCCTCCTGGCCGACCCCGGATGACTTGAACACCGTTGCGGCTCAAGCCGATCCGGCCATTCTTGGGGCGGTCGGGGCAGCGCTTGCGGGCGTCCGCAGGGCCAAGTCGGAGGCCAAGGTCGGCATGCGCGCCGATGTGCAGTCCGCGATGCTGACCGGACAGCCAGCCACCCTGGCGCAGATCCGGCTCGCAGCCGGCGACCTCAGCGCCGCCGGCCGTATCGCCGCCCTGGACTACCAGCCCGCAGAGATGTTCGCTGTCCACGACGTGGTGCTGGCACCGGTCGAGCCCAAGGCCTGACCCGAGTTCTTTCAGCCTCTTGTTGCGCCGAAACGACCGACTGGGTCCGGTTCAGACCTGCGGACGGTGGTTTCGGCGCAACAAGAGGTCAGCGCGACGTGCCGGGGCAACAACGTGTGGCGGGCACGTCAGTACCTCAGGCGGATTCCTTGCGCGGCGCCCGCTTGGCCCGTGGCGCGGCACGGCGCACGATCGTCGGGTTGACGTTGTCGAGGACCACCTCGCGGGTGACCACCACGCGGGCGATGTCCTCCTCGCTGGGGACGTCGAACATCACCGGCAGGAGCACCTCCTCCATGATCGCTCGGAGCCCGCGGGCGCCCGTGCCGCGCAGCAGCGCCTGCTCAGCGACGGCCTCGACCGCTTCAGGGGTGAACTCGAGCTCGACGCCGTCGATGTCGAACATGCGCATGTACTGCTTGATCAAGGCGTTACGCGGCTCGGTCAGGATGCGCACCAAAGCCTCACGGTCCAGGGGCGACACCGTCGTGATGACCGGCAGACGACCAACGAACTCGGGGATCAGTCCGAACTTCATCAGGTCCTCAGGCATCACGTCGCCGTAGCTCTCGCCCAGATCCTTGGCCGTGTGAAGCTGCGAGCCGAAGCCCAGGCCCTTCTGACCCGAACGCGACTCGATGAGCTTCTCAAGACCGGCGAACGCACCACCGACGATGAACAGCACGTTGGTCGTGTCGATC